>CAZRLY010000158.1:0-14514 GCA_964601015.1 uncultured bacterium | reverse complement strand
ATCTCAAGCATGATAATGCTCAGTTTGGAGGATAAGGAGAATTTGGTTATTACAGAAGCTGGGCAGGTTGAGAAGGCTATGCAAGACTTGGGGATGCAGACGAAGGATTTAAAAAAAGCGGCTCAATTGGGAAACTTGCTGGCGGTTGATGTCCTGGTTTCGGGTAACTTCAGGGAAGCATATCGGCTCGAAGCGGAGTTAATGGATGTCAGAACCCAAAAGCCGCCGGTAATCCCACAGTTAAGTGTGAGGAAAAGCGTTACGGGCGGCAAAAGTGAGATTACCAGTTTGGTGGATAAATTAGCCAAAGAGCTAACGGGGAAGCAGAAAGGGACGCTCAAAATCGCCGTCCTCTATTTTGACAACAACGCCCCAGACGAATATCGTTTCTTCGTACGCGGCATCTCAGACATGCTGATGACTGCGCTCGGACAGTCGGACAACCTGACACTAATAGAGCGAACGCAGATTGATAAGGCGATGCAGAATTTTAAGATTGAGATGGAAGGGCCAATTAACGCCGAACAAACCGTAAAAATCGGGGAGTGGCTTGGTGCGGATGCGATGGTGTTGGGAAGTTTTACGAAGTTTGGGGGCGTTTATCGGATTGACGCACGCATGATTGATGCGCGCACGGGAAAATTAATAGTTGGGGAACACGTCAAAGGCGGAGAGGGCGAAGTCATAACCTTAGTTGACCAATTAGGCAAAAAGTTGATAGAAAAACTCAACAAAAAGGAAGCCAAAGTCAAAGGGGAAAGGGGAATACTCGAAATCAAATTCAGAATTGATGTAACCCCAATGACCGAACGGCGCGCCTACCATCACATCTGTAAACTCTATGTGGACGACAAATATTTAGGAGAGAGCAAGGTGGTGGAGGCAAGGAAAGGGTGGAAAACCACTTTTACGAAACAACTTGCAGCGGGCAAACATAAGGTAGAAATCTCCCACGGCTACGTCAAAAAGGGCACCTGGGGAGGCAAATTTAACAAGCAACCGAAGATATTTTCTGTTATTATCAAGCCTAATTCTACAACTCTCATCAAATATGAATACGAAGTAGGCTGGATAAAAGATGAATATGAATACGAAAAAACTAAAACCGGAAAACTTCAGGTACCTTTTAAAAGTATTATCCACGATATTTTGGGCGAGTAATTAACTCGACAATGTTACATTTCCTCGTAGCCTAAGATTCTATCTTGGTTTGAGCGAAAAACGATATTTAAATAAGAAACTGGCTCATTTTGCGACAACCCCCTCAGTCTCAGCTTGGGCTAATGCTTCTGCCCTGCGTTGTGCCTTGATTTCGAGTATCCGTTTGGCTCCCGGATGCGGGTTGCGAGTAACATCAGAGAATTTGAGGCGAAGTGTTGGGGTGTTTTACACCTATTCCCGGTTTTTCCTTGATTTTGTTTTTCCTTGATTTTTTGGTCGTAACCGGATATAGTTACATTATGCCCCAAAAAAAGCTACTCGCCAAGGCAAGAAATAACCCCAATGGCTTACGCTTCAGAGAGCTCGAAACCTTACTGCAGCAATGCGGCTGGACGTTCCAACGCCAGAAAGGCAGTCATCGTTACTGGTACTCACCGCAGAAGTATCGCATCTCCATTCAACCCAAAGACGGCAAAGCCAAAGGGTATCAGGTAAGACAATTTCTCAAACGCTATGATGAGGAGGCAGATGATGATGCATAAAGACGATTTCGACGGTTTCACCGTCAATATCTTTCTTGATGAAGACGGGGATTATCTGGCCCATTTGGTGGAACTTCCCAACGTTTCGGCCTTCGCCGATACGCCCGAAGGCGCACTAAAAGAGCTGAAAATCGCATGGGAAGGCATGAAGGAATGCTGCCATGAGCATAATGAGCCTATCCCTGTGGCCCCTTCGCGGAAACGCTATAATGGGCAGTTCAACGTGCGGATAGACAAACGCATACACCGGGCCTTAGCGTTGGAAGCGGCCAAGGCAGGTATCAGCTTTAATGCGTTAGTCGCCCAGAAACTCGCACAATCCACCGACATGGAGCCCCTCACGCAAGTATTATAAGATTCTAAGTAAAATGTGTGATAGTATACTCTTTTCACCTCAAAATAACCAATTTTTCAATCTTTTCAACTTTTTTATCCCCCCATCTCGCTTTGAGTTTATAAAGGTATACGCCGTTAGCGAGTGGTTTTCCATCGGCGTCGCGTCCGTCCCAGGGTTCTTCGTTGTATTCTGCGTAATTCGACGCCCCTTGCAGTTTTGCTACCAGCCTGCCTGTGGGGGTATATATAGAAATGGTAACTTCGTCTGCGGCCCTTGTGAGCAAGTAGGTAAAAGAAGTTTTATCTGAAAAGGGATTTGGACAGTTCAATGCCTTGCTGATGTCCAGTTTATCAGAGGTTGGATTGTCAGTCGAGTCTATGATAGTTCTTACCAGAACACCGGTGTCAAAATCACTAAGAAATTCTACCTCATCTTGAACCGCTTCAACGAGCATTGCGCTTAAAACATCACCAGAATAGTTGAATATTGGCACGAAATTCTTTATCCGTTTCACAAGCGAGGCTAATTCCACCGAGTATTCCTTTGCGCTATCAAGTTTGTTTTGGATTACATCCATGTCGCCGTTGCGATACCCTGATTCCACGGCTCCCACAAGTCTGAGCCTGCTTTCAAAAAATGAAACCCACAGTTGCATCAGTGTCAGGGCATCCTGTAAATTCATTTCGTCACTCCATGAATTAGCGCGCTGAGTCTCAAAAGCTCTTTGCATCTCATTTGCCGCGTATTGTTGTTGGGGCAGTATTTCGGAGAAACGAAGCACAGCCCTTTCAGCAATTTTGTGTTCTGGTATGGCTAAAATATCTGCGACGGATTCCTCGCCGATTATATTCCAGAAATGAGTGGCAATATGCGCCGAACCGCGCCCGTATTTTCCTGCGATTGATGATGAACTCGCATAGTCGCTAAAATAGCTGGAAAGAGCGGACGCGTTGGCTTGCAGGGCGGGCCAAATTGAGGATGCCGCTTTTGCCCCGTAGATATTCGCAAGATAGTTTTTCATCAATCTATCGTGGTTGATTGTTGGTTTCCAGGGGATTTTTGCACTAAGCGTTTTATCCAAATATCCCAAGACACCCTGTCCTTGCAGGGTAAATCCGCTCAGTCCCTTCACATTTTCATCAAAGGCGTATTTTCTGACACCCTCTACGAACAGATCGCCCTCCACCATCCACAAGGGCATAACCTCTTCAACATCGTGGGATAATATTAAAAATTGGTGTCCGCTCTGCCCTACGGTGTTTATCTGTTCAATTGGAATGCCCGGGTCAAAAACGGGTGGGCCATCGTATTTCCATTTCTGAGAAACTATGACAGGTGCGGGCATTTGTTGAAGGTGAGAGCCGTCGGCATCTTTTAGCCAGTAGCGGTTGTATCCTGAAATGTAAAATTTGACATCACCTCTTACCTCTTTAGCAGCATCAACAATCAGATAGAAAATTTCCCACAACAACTCCTGACGACGTTCAGCATCGCCACATTCCGTACACATACAGGCGCGGGTTTCACTCCCCCAAACCCGAAGATGCAACCCTTTTAATTTGGGGTATGTACGCACAATCGTTTTAATCAGTTGCTTGACCACATAGCGAACTTCCGGCTTCGACCAACAGAGCGGGTGATAAAATTTTCCATTTCTGGAGCCGCCGTAATCTACGGTTGGCCCGAGCAGTTCCGGGTAGTGTTCTATTAAGGACTTTGTCGGTTCGCCCATGACGTACATGAATAGATAACCGTCAATCCCACGCTTGGACAATTCATCAAAACGCTTGCGCAAATCTTTGATACGTTGCAACCGCAAGCTACGCGGTTCATCGTACATATCCCGGAATTCTGTCGAATTCACATATTTGAAAGCTGTGCCCAATCCGTCGTTGCTTCCAGTCCCGTCCCAGACTCCTTCAGCGCCGCTCATGTTGACGCGGTGACGCGATAGCCAATCTGCATTTTCTACCTCAAGTGTCGCTCTGATGGGATAAAACGGGGAGGATTCAAGTTTAAGTGCTGGTATATCAAGATGGGGATTTGGGAGGACGTTAAAATCAATGTCTGCGGGGGTTAATCCTGTTAGAGCGGAAATAAATTGTTCCACAAGCTCATAAACGCCATAAAGGACGCCTTTGGGTTCATTAGCGGCTACTATTAGCAGATGTTTATCGCCTGCGTTATCTGTTTTTATTAAATACCCTTCAGAACCGAGTGACGCTTTTAACACGATGTCGCCACTTTTTTGTAAAAGGCTAATGCGACGGTTTGTGTCAGGCGTACCCAATATTATCAAGGTATTAGCCTGGAGCGAATCGGGGAATCGGAGCGGGTTTTCATCGTTAAATTCCGTATCAGATACCACACTCAGGCGCGCTCCCGTATACTTCTGCACATAAAAAATTAGCTCTTCCGCCGCGTATTTTTCCTCTTCCGCCGCGCCTAAGTCACCTAAGTCAGGGACTTCGACTACCCCACCTATCATGATTACCGACATCGCTTTCCCGTCGGATACAATTTGAATGGCAGTTGCAACACAACACGGAAAAAAGGCGATGATAAGCGACAATATGATAATATTCAGCGTTTGCTTCATTATTCAAAAACTTTCAATCCGTCACAAACTTTCATGTACGTTTCTTCGAGGTTGACAGGCACCGCTACTTCAGAAGCAATAAAAAGCGGTAATTGGGGCAATATATCTCCGACTTTCAATGTATATGCCCAGAATTTGACAGCGGGTTCATCCTTTGCGTCAAAAGTTTTACAGTATGACGCGCAATACAAGGGCGTCTTCTCATCCTCTTTGATTCTGCCCTCTGTTACCACCCCCTTCGGTGGAAAAAGGGCTCCTCAAAATTGACGGACACTGCTACTTCAGACATTTGATTTATGTTTTTATCTATCCGCTGATTAATGCCCTCATGCGGCTTCTATATGGATTTCGATGATAGCTTTTTTGTTGACGCTGATGCACTTGTTCTCCAGTAGTGCTGCGCCTTGGACGGCATGGGGAACAAATTCTCCATCCTCCACATGCCCTTTGACCACGACGCGCTCTGGCAAGTCTGCTTCGTCCATCGCCTTCAACATGGAAAGGAACTCAGACGCGGGCATCTGGTCAAACTCTTCACTGAGCACGAAATCCATCATGCCTTCTAACTGCTCCTCGGAAAGTTCACCCAATCGCTTTTCCTCCATCATACTTCCTCCTTTCGTTGCGCCTGTACGCGCAGAACACGCTGTTTCCATTCTGCGTAGGTTATGACAACGAGCACCTCACCACGAGCTATTGGTACGTCCCCTTTGATGACATCCTCTTCCAAAAATTCCTTCCGTCGTTGGGTAGGGCGGTGTTTAGGTAGCTTCCCATTTTCATTCTTTTTTTGCATCATCTTTCGGTGGGTGCCAGCCTGCTACAACCCAGTGTCGTCTTGCAGTGACAATTATCGGATGGTTCATCTGCAATGCTGTGACAGTTGCTCTACCGCAAGCGGTTTTACCAATTATGTGTGTGCCATCTGCGTTCCACTCGAAATGGCGGTTCCATTTTTGTTTGCGCGGGTTAAACAGGCGTACCCTACGCCCAGTGAGGTTATCAATAGCGTGAGTCTGCGCTCCTTTGAACTCATTACATGAACGGCATGCCATCCACAAATTTTCTGGCTCCGATGCCCCTTTTGCTGATTCAGGGATAATATGTTCAATTGATAGTGGGATACCAGAAATTGCCTCGCTGGTATGGCAATACCCACAACGATGTTGGGCTTCTTTAGCGATACGTTCTTTTAAACGACGCGAAATCCTTGCTTTCCTCATTTCTGAATCTTGTTTCAAAAACCAAGCTGCTTCTCCAATTCGTCCGCTGTTGGCAGGCGATAGCCCCTCCACTGAAGGAGTACAAAAGCCCGCGCTCTTTTAAGCATAATGCGTTCGGCGTCTTTACGCAGTTTTTCTAACTTCCTCTTTTCCTGTGTGGTCAAGGTGCCTTTGCTGTTTTTATCCAAGAGTTCGTCATATTGGCGGAGAGTTTTCGGCGACAAACTACTACGCGTTATCGTCCATAAATCATCATCGTTTTTAGTTTCAAGGAGAGCCAGTTCATTGCGGAACTCATCTGGTATGTCATCCAACGGCGGGGGTATCGTGGCGGAAAGGGAATCCACCAAAACTTTTTCTACGGGACGCTGAGTCACCGTAGCGGTGCGTTGTGCCCACTCCCACAACGGTTCCGGTAGTTCTAAAGTCACTGTTTGCCCAGGCATTATTTTTCACCCCTTTTTCTTTGATTTCTATTGTATCATCTCCCACACTGATAAGAAGTTCCACACCTGATGAGGAGGGGATTGAAACAGGTAAAATCATCAAGCGAAAAAACTAAACATCAAGCTTGCTTATCGCCAAGCAAAGCCACCCTTTTTGACCGCCATCCTCTACTAATTAGAGAACACAACTTAGGTTATTCTACAATCGGTCGATATGCGTCTGGTACGCCCCCTTTGATGACATCCTCTTCCAAAAACTCCTTCCATGTTGCGTGCGTCCAGAGTGCGCTTGCCCGCACGAGTTGGTCGCATGATTCCTCAAGTTTACCCTCTTTGTAAAACCGGAGTGCTTCCTGGAAGAGTCCTTTGGACTGTTCCAATAGTTCGATAGCTTCCTGCCGCTTGAAGGTTTTAAAACCTTCAGCGATTAAGGACTGTTCATATTCCATCGTGCCGTTGCTGAGGTTATCCAGATACGGCTCCAGCACGCTCCAGGGTTTATTCAGGTAATCGACATAACGTTCCGGGTCAAAAAAAGGCTCCCGTCCCTCTTCAGCATCTATCACGGCGGCTTCTGCCAATTTTCGTCCTAAAACCTCCGCATCCTGGCGGGCGCGTTCTATGTAGACTGTGTGTACTGGCAACCCACCGATATACCGATAACCCGACGTAAACGCCCATTTGCATAAATTCGCATTCGCTAAACGCTGCATGCCTTGATTACTCGCACACGAAATGGAAGCAAACGGCATGCCATGCAAAGTGCCGCTCCAGATGAAGGGATAACAGCGTTCGATGAACAGATGACACATTGCGCTAACGCCCCAACCGTGGACCGGGTCAACGAAAATCCAGCCATTCGCCCTCTTTACCTTGTCCATCAGTTCACCCTTGCCACCCATCGCATCTGGCAACGTGCAGTCGTGTTCTTCGTCACGGATGCAATTAAAACAACTGGTACACGGACCAAATTTGTATTTGTGCAGATGTACAAACTCAACATCAACGTTCGGAACGCTCTGGGCACCCTTTATGGCAGATTCGAGCAAACTTGCCGTAAATCCTCTCCTTCTGCCGCTTGCTAATAAAGCTAATATGTAAGTCATGATATTTTTCTCCTAGTATAATTATATATATTATATATTCAAATTTGTGAATTTGCGAAAAAAAAAGTAATGAGCAAACCGTAACAGTTTTACTCATTACTCTTTACTCTTTTACTTATCATGCAAGTCGACAAGACTCTTCATAGGCTTCCATAGATACCTTTTCCTGCGGAACGAATATTTGCTGTCGCTGTCGCAGTTCATCAAAATCTACCAGATGCCCATCAAATTCCGGTCCATCTACGCATGTAAATTTGGTTTCCCCACCGACGGATACCCTGCATCCACCGCACATCCCGGTACCGTCTACCATGATGGGGTTCAAACTTACCATGGTTTTGACGCCATAAGGTTTGGTGGTTAGGCTGACAAATTTCATCATCGGAAGCGGGCCAACGGTGACTACAAGGTCAATTTTAGTTCCCTCTTCTATGAGAGACTTGAGGACATCAGTGACGAAACCGTGCGTCCCATAACTCCCATCGTCGGTGGATATTTTCAGGGAACTGCTGACCAATTTCATTTCCTCTTCCCAAATCAACAGTTCATGAGTGCGCGCGCCGATTATGGAGATAACGTCGTTTCCCGCTTCCTTGAAAGCTCTCGCTATCGGGTATATCGCGGGGACGCCAACGCCTCCTCCGACGCATGCTACCGCGCCGTCAAATTTCTCAATGTGGCTGGGATTTCCCAAAGGCCCTGACACAGCATAAAGCTTCTCGCCTTCTTCCATCGCGCCAAGAAACGTGGTGGACTTGCCCATTTCCTGGAAAACCATCACAAGGTTTCCCTCTTCCCTGTCCCAATCAGCAATCGTCAATGGTATTCGTTCACCCTTCTCATGCGTCAGAAGGATGACAAATTGCCCCGCTTTACATTTGCGGACTATTTGCGGTGCATAAACAGAAATTTCTTTGATAATTGGTGCTAAAGTCTTTTTTTCTAATATTTCGTACATACGTTTCCTTTCATTACTATCGAATCATTACTATCGAAGGATGGAAAACAGTCGGAAACTTTGACGCTATCCGAATTTCCGTTATTCCATCCGCAATTATTGGTATTTTTCAAACGCGGAATAGCAAACTTGTGAAACTTGACTCCATTTTTGGGTAATAGCGAATATGGTGGACGTTCTCTGTCCCGTCCTGATAGTTGAGAACGGTGGCGGGACAGAGATACGCCGCTACATTTTATTACCTGATTTTCAGTCAAAAACCATAAGCCTGCTACTCCGAAAAAGCAAAATCTTTTAGAGTGAGTCCCTTGAATGCCCATGTAGGTTGGGTCCAACGGAAGTGAAATCCAACCCTCCGGGTGGACGGTAGGCGATAGGTGAGTATCTGGTTTTCGTTGGGTTTCGTGCCTCAACCCAACCATACACATTAAGTTAAGGGTTTGAAACGCTAGTCGAACAGCCCGTAGCGCCGGTTGAGTAGACTCGAAACGAAGTGGAGAGTCGTATCGAAACCAAGCGGAGTTCGTATCGAAAGCATTGACACGCCCCGCTCACTTGGTTTCGATACAGTTCTTCACTCCGTTCCGAACTTACTCAACCGGCGTTCGCTCCTCTTAACTTAATGCGAATGGGTTTCGTGCCTCAACCCAACCTACACCCTCTTAGGAATCACCCGTTCCTTTTCAACTCAGCCCATTTGACAGCCAGTTTGCCTTTGGCATCTACTGGAAAAGTATATCCGATTTTATATTCAGCAGATTCCATCCAATCACATTCCCAGTCATTCGCACTACCTTCCTGAAACGCCGAGATTTTCATTGTATGTCCATTGACAAACTGAGCTTCAAAATCCGAACCTTCAAACACCTCAAACGGCACTGCAAGTTCAAGCGAATCGCCATCTTGCATCCATTCAAAATTTTCAAAAATTCCCTGTTCATTACCACCAGCATCATAGGAGTATACCGTAATTCCGTCATCTGCGCCATTTCTGCGCCCTATCTGAATAACCAAATCAACACCGATTGGATCTTCGATGCCTGTATCATTGCCTTCGTATTCGCTGTTATTAAAACCTGTATTCAGATCATTATCCGTATCAATTATGATGTGGTAGTAATAACGCTGGTTATCAGCAGGAGCGGCTTCTCCATACACAGTTTCCATAGCATAAAAAACATTGCCAAAAGCTACAACTCTGATACTTTTGTAATCTCCGTTTAGTTCCAGGACATCCTGCGCATCCTCAACCAAGATGGGAATATCTTCCCAATCGTCAAAGTTTCCATCTATCGTAATCTCCAGACCGGCCCAAACTGTCCCGCAAAAAGCCAATATCATAATTATTGCTGCGATTGATTTAGACATTTTTATCTTCCTCTCTCTAAAAAATAGATAATTCAAAAAACTTGAAATTGATGGGTAGAACATGCTGCCAGCTTGTTCTGAACAAGCCAGCGGTATGTTCAATCCATCATTTTAACATTGGCAGAGTATTAGTACTTTGTTACCTCAATCCTGACTGACAGATTTGTTCTGGATTTGCCAATCCAGAACGAGCGGTACTGATTGCTCGCGGTGGATTGGCAAATCCACCGCAAAAATGTCCCGTTAGTCAAAACAAAAGTAACAGAGTATTAGTCTGTTTAACGAACTTTAATGCCCGCCCATGTCGTTGCAATTTTACCTTTAGGTTCAACAGCCACTGTTGCAAGTTCAAGGGTTGCCGGTTCAAGCCAATCAACCGCCCAATCGTCAGATGCACCTTCTTGGAAAGCGGAGAAAGAAATGGTATCTCCCTCATTAGCTCCTATATCCTCTAAGGAAACCACAGCTTCCATGGAATCGCCGTTGGCTTCAAAAGGGAAATTTTCAGCGAACAAGTCTTCAGTAATTGGGTCATAAACCTCAAGGCCGTTGTCGCTGCCATCCCTCCATCCAATCATCACTACCACATCAACGCCAATTGGAGCAACACCGGTAGCATTTCCCTCGTACTCGGAGTTGTTGAATCCAGTGGCAACATTATTGTCGGTATCGAGTATCCAGTGGTAGTAGTATCTGTTTTCCATTCCCTCTGGAGTTTCATCTACCGATGGAGCAATTATGCCATAAACAGCCATCCGCAAAAATAGGTGGCCGTCCTGGAAAGCCGCTTGAATCATCTTCACATCGCCACTTGAGTCTGCCATATCTTCAGCATCTTCAACCGTTGCAGGAGCGTCTGCCCAATCATCAAAATTCCCATCAATTGTAATTGATGCTGCCAAGCTCATACTGCAAATCAGAATGGTCAACATCAAAGTTCCGACTGTCTGCTCAATCATTGTAACCTCCCAAAAATTATTATTGGTAAATTATCAGGCAGTGGATAAATTTTACACCTATCACTTACAACTTCACCACCACCAATTATCAATCTAAAATTATATAATTTTCAACTCCCAAAAGCAAGCCTTTTTTAGTTGCTATTTTCTTTTCGATAGTTTATACTATTACGGCTTTTTTATCGGTTCTATTTTCATACGATTAGTACATGTGGGTGGAAGTTCTTAACCCTCCAGTAGAACGGGAAGTAAATCCCGTTTAGTTGGAGCATTTTCGCTTTTGCCCCAATGCCCCATTCACCACTCACTACTCACTACAATCGAAAGGGGGCAAAGATTTGCGCCCACGTGTATTAGTATGAAAGGGGGGAATGATGAACAGTATTCTTGAAAACCTGAATCCCGTCCAGAGAGAAGCGGTACTGCATAAAGATGGGCCGCTTTTGCTGTTGTCAGGTGCGGGAAGCGGCAAAACCCGCGTAATTACGCAACGAATCGCCTATCTCATCCAGGAGCACGGCGTTTCGCCACTGAACATCTTCGCAGTTACATTTACAAACAAAGCCGCAGAAGAGATGAAAAATCGGCTGGAAAACTTGATTGGGCTGGCGAGCAAACTGGTTTGGGTAGCTACGTTCCATTCAAGTTGCGCGCGCATACTGAGACAAGACATTGACAGATTTGGCTATTCTACTTCATTCACCATTTACGATGGTTCTGACCAGACAACCCTTATGAAGGAGGTACTTAAAAAACATCCTAATCTGCCTAAAACAGTGGGTTTTCGCACCATCTTGAGCCGGATAAGCAAAGCCAAAGAGCGTTTAATAGATTACGAAGACTATGCCGACATGGGTGAGGATTACATTGATGACTACGTGGCACCCATCTACAAAGAATATCAGACTTACCTGAAGACCAATAACGCACTGGATTTCGATGATTTGATAATGTTGACGGTGAAGTTATTCGCAGAACATCCTGAAGTGTTGGAGTTTTACCAGGATAAATTTCAGTACATCCTGGTGGACGAATATCAGGATACGAACCACAGTCAGTATCAACTTGTAAGGATGCTGGCGGCAAAACACAAGAATTTATGCGTAGTGGGAGACGATGACCAATGCGCTCCTGCAGGTACGCTTATCAGCACACCCAATGGGCAAATGCCAATCGAAGATATTCGTTGGGAGGACGTTGTAATTGCAGCATCCGGTCGAGGCACGACGCATCAGGTGTCTGTCACTGGCATACACAGAAAAAAATATGAAGGCAAATTGGTCAAGATTACCACTGAAAACGGCACTGTGTTGCGCGCTACGCCGAATCACATCCTGTTTGCTCAGTTGAAAGCTGATGAAAACAGCCATTGTGTATATTTGATGTACCGACGTGACAAGGGCTATAGGATAGGAATTTCCAAAGGGGCGCGCAGCAATGGTTTCAAAAACCGCCCGTTAAACGTTGGAATTGGACAGCGTTGCGTTCAAGAAAATGCTGATAAAGTATGGATAATCAAAGTTTGCGACTCTCGTTCTGAAGCACAACTTTGGGAACAATATTATTCTGTTCAATATGGTATCCCCACCGCTGTTTTCAATGTACGCGGACGCGCAATGCTCATGAATCAAGAGCAAATAGACTTACTCTATGAGATGGTTGATACTGAACGAAACGCAAAACAATTGATGCGTCACCTCTACATATTCCACGATTATCCTCACTATCGCCCGAAAGGAGTTTCTGGCAACATACTATCTGACCGGCAGATTGTCAACTTTAAGATGTTCAGCGATACGAGGCGCAGCCAACAAAGCCCTTGGAACGCTCACCGCGTTTCGTTGAACACAACCGATAGAGATTTAGAGAAACGGTTGCAATCTCAGGGGTATACTACCCGAACAGGACGCAAAAACACCTGGCGCGTTGAGAGAGTACGTTTACACTACGATGACGCGTTAAAACTCGCTAATAATCTTTCAGAAGCAATGGACGGATTAGACATTGTTTACCACGCCTTTCTTACTGATGGCAAAAAATACTCTTTCCAACCAGCAAGCCACATTCATCCGGGTATGTATGTAACGGTTGAAAAGGACGGGCAGATTATCGAAAACAAGGTGCAGAAGGTGGATTGGGAGGATTACAGAGGCTACGTTTATGATTTGGATGTGGAGGAACTTCATAACTACATTGCTAACGGAGTGGTTGTCCACAATTCCATCTATTCATGGCGCGGCGCAGACATCAACAACATCTTAGACTTCGAGAAAGATTACGAGGACATCACAACGCTTCGTTTAGAGCAGAACTACCGCTCTACGCAGAGCATTTTGGAAGCCGCTTATCAAATCGTCAAAAATAATCGCCGCCGGAAGGAAAAGCGACTTTGGACAGCGAATGAGGAAGGTGAGAATATTATCCAGTATGAAGCGAGGAATGAAAATGACGAAGCGGAATACATAGCGGGGAAGATTTTAGAAGCGAAGGAAGAGGACGCTAATTTCAACGACTTTGCTGTGTTTTATCGCGTCCATGCCCAATCAAGAGCGATTGAAGATGCACTGCGCAGGGAAAATATCCCGTATACCATCGTCGGCGGGTTGAAGTTTTACGAGCGCAAGGAAATCAAAGACATTCTGGCATATTTGCGAATTTTAGCCAATCCAAGGGATGAGGTGGCTTTGAGACGGATTATCAACGTGCCGCGTCGCGGAATAGGGAATACCACAATGGAAAGACTTGCAAATTTTGCGGCACAAGAACAAATCAGCCTGTTTGACGCTGTGAACAACGTCAAGGAGATTCCCGAAATACGTGGCAAGATACGCGCATCCATCATCAGTTTCGCCGAGATGATGGAGAGTTTTGACCTATTGGACAGTCCAAGCGTTATCATTGAACAGTTGTTGGATAAAAGCAAATACACCGAGCAATTTAAGGAACAGACAATTGAATCGCAAACCCGACTTCAGAACATCGGCGAACTCGTCACCGCCACGCGTGACTATGAAGTGCGCGCAAGTGAAAACGATGAAAAACCAACATTAGCAGGATTTCTGGAGAATGTTTCTTTAGTCGCCGACATTGATAACCTTGACGAAAATATTGACCAGGTTACATTGATGACGTTACACAGTGCTAAAGGGCTGGAATTCCCTGTCGTTTTCATAGCGGGGATGGAACACGGGTTGCTTCCATTTCACCGGTCATTTAAAAGTGAAGAAGAATTCGAGGAGGAACGCCGTTTGTGTTACGTCGGAATTACAAGGGCAGAAAAATTGGTCTACCTTACCCGCGCTGAAAGCAGAGAGCTTTTTAACATCTCAATGAATAATCCGCCTTCGGAGTTCATCGACGAAATCCCAGGACACCTAATAGATGACGAATTTAGTAGAAGCAGACGGCGACGAAGACGAACTCAGCAAAAATGGCGTCATGTTGCAAGGAATGTAGATGCCGAAGAGGAAACCTTCGCTTATCAGGTAGGCGAACGAGTTCATCACGATACGTGGGGCAGAGGCACAATTTTAGAAGTTCACGGGCGCGGCTCAAATGCTATCGTGAAGGTGAAGTTCGACGGGGGGATAGAGAAAATGCTGATGCCAGAATATGCAAATTTGCAAAAAAGGTAGTGCCCGATTGCCACCGGGCGCAATGCTACCTGGAGTATATGGAGTGCGAAATTAAATTTCCGCACAAAACTAATTTGACAATGTTACATTTCCTCGTAGACCAAGATTCTATCTTGGCCGTAGCGACAACCCTATGTGGTTGTCCGTTGGCGACCACACAGGGTCGCTCCTACAGAAAGT
>CAZRLY010000157.1:6485-14564 GCA_964601015.1 uncultured bacterium | reverse complement strand
TGCCGGTGTCAAGCCGGATGCGCTGTCCCTGGCGGGTTACTTTCACCGGTTGGCTGGGTTGTGGGGATTGAGTATATTCCCCGTACTCAAGGAACACTTCCTTTGTCTGGCAGGGAGCCAGGTTACACTGAAAATCAACCAACAACCATTTCACATACTTGAGTTCCTTGCTCCAGGTGGCAAGGCAGATAGACTGCGTGGGCAGGGGCTGTCCATCACTATCCACCACCCTCACGGGTGCGCCTCGCTCCAATTCTCCTTCAGCAAACGGTACTCCCTGTGTGATGGGCCAGGCTTTTCGCTCCACATCACCAGCATTTTCGATAGTTAGTTTAATTTGTTTGACTGCCTGTGACTTAGACTGCTTGATTTCTTGTGTCATCTTTATTTTTGGGGGCGTTCGCTTCTCTTAACTTGATGCCAATAACCTTCAATTGTCATCCCCCCAAACCCCCTTTTCCTTTTTTCGGTTCTCTCGGAATTCATCTACTATGGTGTGGTAGTGCAGATAAGCAGAGCTACCGCTGACTGCTTTAGCAAATCGAAATAGCTTACTTCTGCCCGTATTTCTCATAATAAACAACATCCTCAAGCGGATTCTTATGAGCTTGCATTCCTTCGTGTGCAGCCTTGCCGAGCGGAATAGCGACGACGAGCCGCTTATCTTTTGGAACGCCGAGTACCTCCTTCATCCTCCCCTCGACACGCAACAGCGTCCCTTCAACCCAGCAGGATGCGTATCCAAGGGCAGTAGCGGCTAACAGCATGTTTTCCGCAGAGGCACTAACATCCTCCAGCCAATATCTACTCCTGCTCTCGTCTGCGACTATGGCAATAATTGCAGAGGCATCTTGCATGAACCCCTGCGCAGCCGACAATTTTTCAATTGTATCCCGTGCTGTTATGATAATGAATTCACGAGGTTGGGTGTTCATGCCGGATGGTGCCCGACGCCCCGCATCGACGATTTTCAAAAGGGCTTCCATCGGAATCTCTGTCCGAACAAGGCTGCGGACACTTCTTCTCTTCTCAATAGCTTCAAAAACATTCATATTTGTTCTCCTTTCAATATTTCCAATTTTGATTTGTCATAGGCATATTTTCATCATATTGCCGCAAAAGCGTAGGGGACGCTCTCTGTGGCGTCCAGACTACGAACGGCTCTTAGTGATAACACAATTAAATCTCCAAGCTAAACTGATTCTCCTATCCCTTCGCAAGGTATACTATTTCGACTCCACCTTGCCATTACAGTCCTTGTAGCTCAGGTTCGCTCTGCCTGAACGCGAATATGTTTGAATCGAACAGAAAATCATGTTGAATCTGCTTGATTGTTACGGGCACATTTTTTAAAGGATTGCCTTGCTTATCCTTGACCTATATAGTCGCCTTTCCTTTTCTGTGTTTTTCAATTCGTGTCGATGCTTCTGTAAGAATCTCTTTTTCCGTCATGAGCATAGGGAAGAGCCTCTTCGGCATCTCCCCCTGCTGTTAGTACGTGCTACATTTCTGAGCATACGGCTTGGCAGAGATGACAACTGTTTTATCTGACTGTCTTGGCAATTTATATTCCCCAGTTGTATCTAAACCGTAGGCACGATGGTTCACACTTAAAGAGGATTTAATATGCCTTGCAAAAAGTGTAGGCTTTGCCTGCACTTTTTGTTGTCCGTACCACACAGTTTTTCAGCTACAGGGTATCCCCTGTAGCCTATGCTCTTTAGCCATCTCCCCAATAAGCTGACATGCTGTAATAGCCATGATTTTCATTTCCTTATTGGTTAATTGGTGGCATTAGCGGACCTGTGTTCTCTGAAAAGCCGCTTCGCCTCTCCGCTTCGCTCCGAGCGAACTTAGCTTTCCCGACAGAGGAAAAGGTATAACCTATTTCCTTTGTCGGCTAAGTCTCTATTCCCATGCATGGAAGCACAAACTGTGCGTCCATACATCTGGTTTAGGGTTATCTCTGACTTCCTTGCAATGCACTTCACCGATGACTTAGGTTCAGTCTGTACCCCGACATCTTATGGTTTATCTACCATAGTAAACCATAGACTATAGTCCGGATGTTTTGCCGGCTACAGGCTTAAACTTGTGGATTAACCTGCTTGGAGATAACGAGGCTGCAACTGTTCACATTTCTATTTCCCATATCATCGTAGTTGGACGTACCACCCGAGTATCCACTCTCCCCTATGGTATTCGCCATTTCCCTTTGCCTCCCACCCCGCTGTTTCCAGCGACGCAGTTAAGGTAGAACTTATGACGATAAACAGTCATAGCAGGAATTTAACCTACATTACATTGCATTTCGACAGAGCGCACATGATTAATTTCCTTATTATAGATGAATGCTAGTCATAACAGGTATTTTTCTCTGATTTTTCGTAAACGCTCAATGGCTTTAGTAAGTGAATTGTATTCTTTCTGAATCGTGTAAGGATGGACACCAGATTGAGCAACCAAGAGAGAACCTTCTGCAGTAGCAACCAATATGTCTTTCCCTACCGGGTCCAAGCACCGAGGATTTGATATAGAGTCCGTGACTCGCTTTATTTTATTTTTTCGATATTTTAATTCCTGCTCAAGTCTCCATTTGAAATTTTCCCGCAAGGCGGACTTAATCTTTCCTTGCCCTTCCAAAGATTTCTGGAAGATACGTTGCTTATCTTTAAGAGTGTCAATATTCGCCTGCATTGCCTTCGCCGATGCTCCCAGGAATTCCTTTAGAGATTTTTCAAGAGCCGATTCCTCATCTGCACAAAGGATATTAGCCTTTATCCAAGAGGCAGTACGTTTACCTTGCTTGGCACCGATTACCGCTCCAGCAAGTCCGCCAACCACTCCCCCCGCTGGTCCGAAAATCAATCCAGCTAATGATAAAATCTTAGATCCGAATATCCCGCCAGCAGAACGCCCGGCGACATCAATTGCTATATTTTGAAGAGCAGTAGCAAAGTCTGTTTTACCTCTAAGTATTGCATAGACATTTCTACCTGATGCAACTACAACCGCAATCAATGGAATTTCAAAGTCCAAGATTTCATCTCCGGCCTCAAGAGTAGATTCGGTGGCTTCGACGACTTCATCGTGAAGAATTCCTGGAACGGGATATACATTGTCAATGTTTTGAAGCTGTTCAGCCAAATCCTCATTTACTAAAACTGGAATGTCTGGATTACGTTCCAAGTGTTCTAAAACGCCTTGTGTACTTGATAAACACTTGACTTGAAATTGTTCTCCATTTACAAGTAGATCGTAGCCTTCTTGATTTGGAGATGTGGGAAATTCAACTTCCATACCTTGGGATTGCAAATGTTGAGCGATTAGGCGTTCGGCAACATAGCCTTGAATCTGCGCAACATTGCCGGCATAGCTGGCTTCTTTTAAACCTTCAATACGTTGAGCAAAATATGCGAAATTGAAAACGCTTGAGAGATCCTCCGTACGAGCAAAATCCGCTGCTTCAAGAACAGTAGGGTCTACTCTTGATACGTCATATATTAAATCGCCAATGGTTAGACTTGCAAAAACAGCATCTTCTTTTAATGTATACTGTTCTGCTTCCTTTGAATTATCTAGAAGAAATTCACGAAATCGCTCTTCTGCAGTGGTATTAATGACAGGGGAACTCAGAATTTCATCAACATTCTTTTCGGCAAGTTCATGAAGTCGTGCGTTTAAATTCCCCCTTCTCTGGCTACCCTTATTCATCGTATCCCCCCCGAACCTGTACAATTTTATCAATTCCCGGAAATTTGTATTCTAATTCAATTTGATCATCAATAACGGCTTTCTTGTAATCTTCCGTCACTTTCTCGTATCTATCAAGAAGAGATTTAATGCCTGTATCCAGTGAAGAGTCCAGGGCCGAACTAACGATTGCCTGCGTAACCATAACCGGAGCAAGTCCATTCTTAATCTTCCGATTGGCCCGTTTGTTAAGCCACAATCCCAAGCCCAGCCATGCAGGGACAAGGAGAAGTGGGTTTGATAAAACGGCTATCGTCGAAGTCAGGGTAGTATATGCTGCAAAAGGTAAGGTTATACCCAAAATACCCGCTATGCCAGCGAGTGCTTTGACAGCGAATATGTAAGCGGAAAATCCAGCCACCTCAATAACTGCTACAAAAGCAGTTCCCAAGCTACCCGCAATAATCGCTTTTCTGACAGCCGCATCAGTGAGTTCATCGACCTTGAGTTCCTTTTTTAGCTTTTCGCGTTGCTCCTCCGGCATTGACTCAAGGGATTCTATTATACTTTTAACAATATTCGATTGTGTTACTTCATCGTGGTCATGGAAACGCGCAGAAAGATCATTAAACATCTTTTCAAGAATATACCTCGCCATGTCGCGAGTATCGTTGCCCTCGAAACCCTTATCCGTCTGCTTTAGTAATGAAACGGATTTCATTTCAATTTGTCGACCCGCATCATCGATGTCGCCCACATTGACGCGCTCAAGGAGCTGGACCTTGAGATGTTTAGCCAACCGAAACAACTTCATTAGCCTAAGCTCATCGGAGCTTAAGTCACTGAGCCACTCTGTATGGTTAGCAATTTGGAATCTCATGGTGTCATAACCCTTTACCTTTCCCTTTAGCTTTTGCCAAATGACATTCCGAAAATACATATCGTCCCACATTGCAATCTGTGTGGCAAGTGAATCATTGGTTTCTTTCAATAGACCAGAAGCAAACTCACTTTTTAGCATAGTTAGCAACCTCCTAAGCAACAGCAGATAATTCATCATATCTGCGATATGTGTGAAATACCGAGTTTAGCCTGGATAACGGATTTGAACGATGGGTCAATTTCGTAGCCGAGCCAACGCCTGTCGAGTTCAATGGCTACCTTCGCTGTCGTACCTGAACCCAAAAACGGGTCAAAAACTATGTCATCCACAAAAGAGTAAAGTCGGATTAATCGTCTTACCATCTCTTCAGGCATGATAGCCGGGTGTTTGCCGTAAGCCACATCCGACTTGTTTGGAATGGGAATGTCCCAAATCTGCTTTGTAAAAGTCACCCACTCATCCTTGGTAAACCGACTTTTGGCTTTGATGTCGTCTGGACGGCGCCTTGGCGGGCCGTCTTTGACGTAGACGCTGACGAATTCTATCGTATTTTGAGCATAAAAGTTTGGCGGATGTGGATAACTCCCAAACATTAACCTTTTGGTAGGGTTCGTCCTGTTCCAAATATATACGTCCATCAAATACAAGCCGGTGTGTTTTAGAATCTCATGTTCAATACCGCTATTTATGTTTACGATGTCGCGCGTATAATGCGTATTCAACACTTTCTTTAATATTGGCATCAAAGGGACATTGATACAAAGTTTACCGTTTGGCTCAAGTACACGCTCACACTCTTTCCAAACCACTGTCAACACGTCAAGGTATTCTTGGTACTCTGAGATGTCGCCTATTTGCCCTTCTTGCCTCTCGGCTCTCTGCTTCTCCTGGTAACCATCCTTTGAATAATCTTTGGTGTGCCAATAAGGCGGGCTGGTGACAATCAATGTGATGGAATTGTCGTTTACCTCAGTCATGTTCCGTGCGTCTTTGAAATATACGGTATTTGTTTTCATGGTAATATCCCGGACCAAAATGCCATTTTGTGTCTCCGAAACTTGTATCATTCATCTGTGTAGCGCAATCTCTCAAGCAAGACTCGCAGTTGAGCTAACTCGGTTTCGGCTTGTTCTGCTCTTGTTTCAACTTGTTGTCGGGCAAGATATTCCTGTTGTGCTTTTGCTTCAGCTTGTTGTACTCTCGCTTCGGCTCGTCGTGTTCTCGCTTCTGCTCGTCTGCGGGCTTGGGCTTCTTCTTCCGCCGGTTTTAACACCCAACCTCTCGCCAATGGGTCAAACAACCTCAACTCCCCAGCCTCTTCAGCAAGCTCTAAACCTAAAACATCAGAAGGCAGTTGACCATTAACCGGTTGAATTTCTGAATAGATGTCATCTATGAGACGATACCCCTGAAGAGAAGGCTGTAAGTACCGTCCGTCTGGGTCAAAAAGGTAGTATTCCTTGACTTTAATAACGGAAGCGTACAACTTTTTCTTTTTCCCTAAGTCCTGCCGGTAGGTATTCCTGCTGACTAATTCAAGAACGAGATCGGGTTCCTTCTCTTCTTCCCACAGCAGATACGTTCTACGCTTTTTTTTCTCAATACCGAAGACAACAAAGACATCGGGTGCGACGAACTTTCTGGGGTTGCCTTCCTCATAATACAAAAGCAAGTTTCCAGAAACATAAACATCGGGACGTTCCTTAAAGTGATTATTGAGTCTATCAATTGTATCTATCATCAAATCTCGGTGAAAATCTGTTTCTGCCATTGGTTTACCATCCGATTCGGGATAAATAACCGCCCGCTCAGTGGGAACTGAACGGAGCTTTTTGGAATTCTTTTGTTCCATCGGTCAACATCTCCTTTTGTTATCTTAGCCGCCGCGGAACGGAAGGCGAGCATTGCCCACCACAACTCGTATCATTCATCGGTGGTGTCGAATTTTACAGGACGATTTTTTGCTTAACTTGATACGCATGGGGTGAATCGATAGGCAAAATCCCGAATATTTTCCAATACATTTTCTCCTATTTACCACCAAGAACATGCGAAAGGGGAAAGTCTCGAAGTTGAGATCTGAATTTTGACCTACAAAAATGGAGTGCGAAAATCGAATTCTCGCACTCCAAAAGCAAAAATTGAATTTTTGCGCTCCAGAAGGCGGGCACATATACCCCCTACTTTGACAGCGATTCGTAATACCTATCAACTAATGAGCGGTATTCGGGTGGCACGTCCTCTTTGAGTGTCTGTGCCAGGCGTTTTTTCTCGCGGATGGAGAGGAGGCGTTCCTCCATTGCGCGTTTGAGGAGGTTCAGTTTGCTGATTACCATATCGTATTTGGAGAATCGGAAGGTACGCGTGCTACGCCAATTATTCATAGCGTGTGTCCAGGCGTTCCATTCTTCCTGCATCGACAGTTCCTTTGCCTGCTCGCGCATCTGTTCAGCGCGTTGACGCATTTTATTTTGCTGTTGAGCTAATTGTTTCATGCGTTCGCGTTGTTCTTGCGTCAACTTGTCCTTGTTCTTCTCCAGAGCTTCCGTCTCACGTTTCATGTCATCCAGTTTTTTTGCCGTCTTATCCAACTGCTCGAGGGTGTTTTCCAGTTTTTCCTCTTCCGTTTTAGCCAGTTTGGATTTGGCGGTTTGGAGTTCGTCCTCCATATCAGACATGGTTTCCAGCGCTTCATCCTGCGCATCCTTCGCTTCCTCAAAGTTATTCCACTGGAGGTATTGTTGGGCATCCTGCATTTCCTGGGCGAGTTCGTCCTCCTGCATTTGCTTCAAGGCATTTTCGACATGTTTGCTGGCTTCCGGGGATTCCTTTTTCAGGTTTTCATTAACCTTTTCCAAATCCCGCTTGAGGTTTTTGAGGTTATTGTTCACCTGCCGTTGTTTTGCCGCCGCTCGTCTTGCTGCACGCTTATCTTCCGGGGTAATTTGTCCTTGTCTTTCCGCTTGTTTCTCCAGTTGTTCGGCTTTATCCTTCAACTGCTCCTGTTGTTTTTTCGCACGCTGTAGATTTTTAGCGGCATCCTTGAGAGCTTCGGCAGTAAATGCGGCATTGATTTTCTCAAGTTCCTTGATAGCCTCTTCAAGGTTCTCCTCCGCTTTCGCACCCTTAGCCGCGCTCATCTGAAGCGCCTCATTTGGGTCCAATTCATCAGGTTGTCGGTATGTTTGCTCTTGTCGTTGCGAATCGGCTTGTTTCTGCTCTCCAGGTTGTGTTTCCTGTTGTCCCTCTTGGGGATTGTTTTGTTGTTGAGCACGGTTTTGCGGTTTAGCTGAACCCTGTCTTTGTTTTGGCCCGTTTGATTGTTGACCGCTGCCCTTGGCGTTTTGTTGGGTTTGCGCGTTGCGTTGCTGCTGATTACCTCCTTGGGCTTGCTGTTTTTGCGCGTCAGCCTGTTGTTTTCCGCCTTGAGCATTCTGTTGTCCTTGCTTTTGTTGGTCAGCCTGTTGCTGGCCACCTTGAGCGTTCTGTTGTTGAGCGTCGGA
>CAZRLY010000157.1:0-6385 GCA_964601015.1 uncultured bacterium | reverse complement strand
TGCTGGCCACCTTGAGCGTTCTGTTGTTGAGCGTCGGACTTTTGCTGTTGGCTGCCTTGAGCATTCTGCCCTTGTTGTTTTTGTTGGGCATTGGGTTTTTGCTGCTGGCTTCCTTGATTAGCTTGTTGTCCTTTTTGCTGGTCAGCCTGCTGTTTCTGCTGATTGCCTTGTTGTCCTCTGTTTTGCTGATTTTGCCGTCCTTCATCAGCCTTCTGGCTTTCCGGTTGCCGCGCTCCCTTTTGCAAATTCTGGGCAGCCTGCTGCATCTCCTGAGAAGCGTTCTGCATCTGTTGACCTGCTTGCTGGTTGACACGCTGGTTGGATTGGGCCATACTGGAGAGTTGTTGCCCCATCTGGGCGGCTTGCTGGCTCATTTGGGATTCCTGTTGCGCCATCTGTTCCATCTGCTGGCGCGAGGGTTGTTCCTCCCTGCTCATCTCCTTGCTCTGTTCGGTCAATTTTTCCTGTTTATTCAGCATCTCTTTTGCCTGTTCGAGCATTTCCTTCGCTTGTTCGCGCATCTGTTCATCCAGCATATTGTCCTGGTTTTCCAACTGGTTTTGCAGATTCTCCATATTTAGTTCGAGATTTTCTGCAATCTCCGGGTTGAAGCCTTGTTTCATGCGCTGCAAGATTTTGGGAATATCCTGAAGGGCTTTGGCGATATGTTCCAATGCCTTGTGTTGGTGCGGCAGCGCTGGGCTGGTTTTAATAACGTTCAGTTCTTTAGCCGCACCGTCCATCTCTTTGACGGCGCTTTCAAAGTTATTCAAAGCATCTGGTTCTATCATACCCGTGCGCATAAACGAGCTTATCTCGTCGATGGCTTTTTGCGTTTTATCCCGCAATTTCGCCTGCGCTTCACCCTGTGTTTTCACATCGGATTCGTATTTTTCCGTCAGCGGAGTGGGACGAGAATTGTCCAGTTTCCAGGTTGCTTTCATTATGCGTTTTTGGTTAGCCATCAGCCCCGATAGCATCTGGCTGATTGGGTTGTTTTCTTCCTGTTGTTGTCCAGCTTCGGCTTCCCTCTCCTCATAACGTTGCTTGAACGGGCGAATGTCAATAAAATAAATCTCCGAGACGCCTTTGCTCGGACCGGTCAAAGTGTTGTTATCAATCGCTTCAGCGTGGTAGGCGATGACGTCACCCGGTTCAAGCCCGACAAGCTCTTCTAAAAAGAATGTATACTGTCCTGTGAGCTTTTCAGGCATATCGGGCGGTTCTTTTATTATCGCCTCTTTCTCCTCTTTCGCGTTTACGGAATATTTTAGAAGCAACCTGGAAATTCCGAAATCGTCCTTAGCCTCCGCCACAATTTCAACCTCTTCGATTTGCGTAGCTTTGATGTCGCGTCCCGGCTTGGTGACGATAACTTTGGGCGCTTCATCCTTCAAGGCGGTGACGGTATATTCGACGGGGTGTTTGTGTTTGAAACCATCCACGCAGGTTAGTTCAATGGTATATTTGGAATCTTCGGCAACTGTAAATTGGTAGGTGAGGATTCGCCCTTCGCTGATAACCATCTGTGCAGGGGTTTTGTCAGCCATCGTCAAAATGGCTTCGGCGATGCCTTTGTTTGTCGTTGCTCTGACCTGAACCACTGTGCCGATGACCGCGCGAACGTTGCCGTCACCCGGTTGGACGACCGAATTTAATTTTGTGTATTCGGGGTAGGTATAACCTACTTCAATTTGGGTGATTTTGGGCATCTCGTAAACGTTGACAGTATAAGTTTCGGATGTGGCATCTCCACCGGTGACGTAGTATTCCATCGTCTTTGTGAGGTTGAAAAATTCGTAGACGAACTTTTGAGATTCATCCTCAACCGACACCATATCCACCTGCTCATACTCCTCTGCCTCCGACTTCTGCCGATAATGGATAGCGGTAATATCCACGGGTTTTACTAACGCTTCCGCGTTGATTTCCTGATTCTGTCCGCTCAAGACTTTCGCATCCCCCGGCGTCACTCTGAGTTCCGTTGATAACACGGGCGGCACCTTTTCCCACGGATTAAAAATCCTGTTAAGCGACTTGTTCACCGGGCCGGGAAAAGCAATCGCCAACAGGGAACAGAAGGCTATCGTGGCAAATACGATACCCCAGCGTTTCACCATCGGACGTCTGTCCACGGTTGCGTTGAAATCTATGTCTTTGGTACGTTCTGCGGTGTCCGCTACCAATCTGTCAATCAAATGCGACGCAATTGGGTCAGTTTCTGCCTGCTCACCGAATTGAAGCGAACTTACCAATCTATCTTCCAACTCAGGATGTTGATGTTCAATGTTCAACGCTACATCGCGTTCTGTGCGTTTTTTCCTGAGCGGCTTGATGATAAACCTATATGACAGATACACAAACGCTCCGATAATGCCAGCTAACAATACTTCCCTGACTATGACGGGAAGGGATAGCGAAACGTCAAGCAGCATTTCCGCTAAGATGATGCCGAGTAAACTGAATATTACAACAGCGCATCCTGTTAAAATTGCTACGTTCTTCCATAGACGGCGGGTGTTAGATACCCGCTCCCGTAGTGTTTTGAGTTTGCTGTTTTCTGACATTTTTAATTCCTCCCAAATTAATATTTTGTGCTATGAACTCCAAACGCAAATTAATATAACATGTTTGCCTGAACATTGTCAAGTCCAGCAACCAGTTTTTTCAAAAACATGGTTGCTGTGTTTTTATTTGTTTGCTACTCCACCGTGGATGTGCTAAACTTTTAATCGGCTCAGAAACCAAGTTTTTCGGAAAAACTTGGTTTCTATTCTGCGAAGAAAGGATAACCCATGCTAAAAAAAAGAATTTTAAGCGGTGTAATTCTCGTTCCCATAGTTGCTATTTTGATATGGTGGGAAATACCCTTCTTAGTTTTAGTCTGTTTTATCACAGCGTTGCTTCTGATAGAATTTTACCGCCTTGCTTCATTGGTAGGTGCGCAAGCACATCAACCAGTGGGGGTTGCGTTAGGAGTTCTTTTGGTTGTCTCAGCATTTTTCAGCAGTAGACAGTTGGACGCAAAAGTAGTACAATTTGTTGATACTGAATTGCTCATTTATCTCTCAATATTCGTCCCCTTCGTTTACCAGATTATCAAACGAGAATCTGATTCGGCTTTCCCCACGATGTTTATCTTCTTTGCCGGAATAATCTACGTTGGTTGGTTGTTCGGCAGGCATTTAATTCTTATCCGTAGTTTACCAGACGGCAGGTTTTTCATCTTTCTCTTTATTGCCATTATCTGGTGCGGCGACACTGGCGCTTATGCAGTCGGCAAATTGTTGGGCAGACATAAATTGATACCCGCTATCAGCCCGGGCAAAACAGTCGAAGGTTCCATAGGTGGACTGCTCTTCGGCACGCTTGGCGGAATAGCTATCAAATGCGCTTTCCTACCGGAGTTCGCAGTACATCACGTCGTCATTTTGGGGTGTTTGTTGGGTGTTGTCGGCCAGATAAGCGATTTAGGCGAGTCACTTTTGAAAAGGGATGCCGGTGTCAAGGATTCTGGAAATTTAATACCGGGACACGGTGGGATATTTGACAGATGCGATAGCATGGTTTTTACAGCACCGGTGTTTTATTACTATCTCAATTTTTTTTCGTAAATGGCAATGTTGACGATTATGTTACTGGAGGATGATATGTATCTCAGTTATGTAAACCCGAATCTTGGTGGCATCGGGCATTTACTAACAGCCACCTACCCCACAGTCTATCTACCAAATTGTATGGTAGGAATATACCCTGTTTTTAGCCCTGATATAAAGGATAGATACCTCGCTGACAAAATATCTGGGTTCCCAGTGCCTACCCATCTACACGGCAATGCAGATACTCCTACTCTGATGCCAACCACCGGCCCGCTTCAGTGCGATGCCAATGGATATGCTTCTGAGTTTGACCACGATTTTGAAATAGCAACCCCTTATTATTATTCGGTACTCTTGGAGAAATATAATATCGAAGCCGAATATACTGTTTCAGCACACTGTGTTGTTTATAGATTTACTTTCACGGAACCCGGCAGTAGCCGTCTATTGGTAGCTGCCAATGGCGCAAGTTTAGAGGTGCTTGATGATTGTACCTTCAGGGGGAGAAAGGAATACGACGGATTAAATAGTTACTTTTATATCAAACTCAACAAACAAACCGTATCCCAAGGGACATGGGACAATGGCAGATACTTAAATTTTAATCCGTCTTCCAACGAGCCGCTTGAAGTGAAGGTAGGGGTTTCCTTTATCAGTTATGAGCAAGCGTGGACAAACCTAAACAAAGAGATACTCCCCAAATCCTTTGATACTGTAAAAGAAGAAGCCAGGTTAATATGGAAAGCGGCTCTAAGCAAGATAAAAGTCGAGGGGGGAACTGAAAAACAGAAAAGAACGTTTTACACTGCCCTCTACCGTTACATGGGAAGAATGCAAAATATTACCGAAGATGGCAAATATTACAGTGCCTATGACAACCGCATACATACGGACGCTCATGATTTTTATGTAACTGACCAATTGTGGGATACATTCCGAAGCGCTCATCCTTTGCGCATCTTGATTGCACCCCAAAAAGAACTGAATATGATTCGCTCTTATATCCGCATGTATGAACAATCTGGTTGGCTGCCTCGCTTTCCAATGCTCAATGGTGACCGGCCTTGCATGCTCGGCCATCACGGCATCGCGATGATTACGGATGCACACAGGAAAGGCTTGGTTGATTTTGATGTAAGCAAGGGCTATGAGGGCATGAAGAAGAGTGCTATGGAAGCTACCAAGATTCCGTGGTGTAATGGCCCTCTGACCGAATTAGACCAAGTTTATCTCCAAAAAGGTTTCTTCCCTGCCCTGAAGCAAGGGCAGAGCGAATGGGTACCACAGGTACACTATTTTGAGAAACGACAGGCGGTGGCTGTAACTTTAGAAAGTAGTTATGACGACTGGTGTTTGGCTCAAATGGCAAAGGAATTGGGCAAGGATGAAGATTACCATTATTTCATGAAAAGCGCCCACAATTATAAGAATCTATACAACCCATCAACAGGTTTTATGTCTCCCAAATCAGCAGACGGTAACTGGGTATCTAATTTTGACCCAAAGTTGTCTGGAGGACAAGGCGGCAGGGATTACTTCGCCGAATGCAATGCTTGGACTTACACATGGAGTGTACAACACGATATAGCAGGCTTAATTCGTCTGATGGGTGGAAGAGAGAAATGCGTTCAACGATTAGACCAACTTTTCATTGAACAATACGATACCCCGAAATTTACTTTCCTCGGACAGTTCCCTGATTCTACCGGGCTGATAGGGCAGTTTGTCACTGGAAATGAACCCAGCTTTCATATTCCCTATCTTTATAATTTTGCCGGCGCACCCTGGAAAACCCAGAGAAAAATCAGAGACATCATGAAAATATGGTTCAATGACGGGCCTTTGGGACTTTGCGGTGATGAGGACGGCGGTGCTATGAGTGCCTGGCATGTATTTAATTCTATGGGCTTCTTCCCTGTTTGCCCAGGAGAACCTTATTATGCACTCGGAAGTCCAGTATTCGAGAGAATAACGATTGATTTGAGTAACGGTAAAACTTTCGTCATCAGGGCTGATAACTCAAACGCCCAACACAAATATATACAGTCAGCCACTCTCAACGGCGTCCCGCATGATAAACCCTGGTTTGAGCATTCGGCAATCAGGAACGGTGGCGAATTGGTTTTGGAAATGGGAAAAAGACCAAATAAACAGTGGGGAAGTGATATTAGTGATGCGCCTCCATCTATGAGCTTGCAGTGACGTAACAGAGGAACATTTTGAAAACGTTCGTAAATGGCAGGCGTTTGATGTTCTTTTTCGGACGATTCCTCTTGGAGTGGGGGCTGTCATAACAATCATAGCCCTTTTACACTTTACCTGATTTCGATAATCACATAAAAAAGGAGAAGAAAGAAAATGAGTAGCAAAGAAACAAACCGAATATCAGAAACCCTAAGCAAGAAAGAACAAGAAGGAAAGACAAACTCAAGGAAATGGACACCAATTTTCGTTATATTCGCCATTGTGATTTCTGTCTTAGCAATATTCGGCTGCGGCGGGGATGAGGAAGAGGCCATTCAACTCCTCAACACAGCCCCACCCGACGGCGGAGAAATTGGCAATCTTGGAACGTTGACAATGACGTTTGATGGGGAGCCAACAGAAGTTACTATTGATTCACCGGGAGGTAGCAGAAACGCTAAAATCACGGGCAAAACCGCTACCTATACATTTACGGCGGATGATTCGCTTGTTCCAGGGAGCGAAGTCCCAATTGGTATAAGTTGGGTCTCTAAGGGCGGTAATAAAGGTAGTAAGATTGTTAGACTGACAATAGTCGCTGG
>CAZRLY010000156.1:0-14635 GCA_964601015.1 uncultured bacterium | reverse complement strand
GTATACATTATAACAGGGCTAACAGCTCTTGTGCAGAATATCATCGGGAGCGCACATGCGGCAAACCTGGAGGTGGAGGATATCGTCCTGGAACCACTGGCATCAAGCAAAGCAACTCTAACCAAAGACGAGATGGAAATGGGGGTTGCGCTGGTTGATATTGGCGGCGGAACGACGGACATAATCGTTTATGAAGATGCCGCCCTTATTCACACCGCTGTATTGCCACTGGGCGGCTGGCACCTGACAAGTGATATAGCCTGGGTATTTAGAACGTCTTATGCAGAGGCAGAAGGACTGAAAAAGCAAAATGGATGCGCTATGACGGAAATGGTAAGTGAAAAGGAAATAATTCCAATACCATCCATCAGCGGAAAACAGAAGCCTACCTCTATATACAAAATAGAGCTTGCGCAAATTATTGAATGCCGTGTAGTGGAGATGTTAAATCTTATCAAGCGGGAAATTAATAAAGGCAACCGTAGAATGCTATCGGGTATAGTGCTAACGGGCGGGACTGCTTTATTAGAAGGGATGACAGAATTAGCCGAACGCGTATTTAAAGTGCCGGTACGGTTAGGAAAACCGCAGGTGGAAAGAGGGATGACACAAGAAGTATCCAGCCCGGTATACTCAACCGGTGTAGGGCTTGTCCTGTATGGCGCTGAAGAACGGCTCAAATCGGATAGGGTGCCAAGAACAGGAGGCAATCTCGTCGAAGATATTGTAACCAGAATGAAAGATTGGTTCAGGGATTACTTTTAAATTGAAGATTGAAGGTTGAATACTTATTCTTCAGTAATCTTCAATCCAAACAAAGGAGGAGGTAGCTTTTTATAGGGGTGATATCTCTGTAACAAGCGTAAACGACAATGATAGAATTTGAACAAGAAATCACTGAAAATCTTGCGGTTATTAAAGTTATCGGAGTGGGCGGTGGTGGCGGTAATGCCGTCAAACGTATGATTGAAGCGTCTCTGAAAGGCGTGGCATTTTACGTTGTGAATACTGACATACAAGCGCTTGCAACATGTCGAAATTCAGAAAAAATACAAATTGGCTCCGAGGTAACAAACGGGTTAGGCGCTGGTTCTGACCCGGAGTTAGGCAGAAGAGCCGCTGAAGAGGATAAGGAGCAGCTTGAGGAAATTGTACAAGGCGCTGATATGGTTTTTATCACAGCAGGAATGGGTGGCGGAACAGGCACCGGGGCTTCGCCGGTAATAGCCAAACTGGCCAAAGAGAACGAAGCTTTGACAATTGGAGTTGTTACCAAACCTTTCGACTTTGAGGGACGGAGAAGGATGAATCAAGCAGAGGAGGGACTGGAAGAACTGAAGGAATACGCCGATTCTGTGATAATTATACCAAATCAACGTCTTATTGATGAAGTGGAACGCAATACGCCCATCCGAGAGGCCTTCCGGAATGCTGACGACATCTTGCTTCAAGGGGTCAAAAGTATTTCTGACCTAATAACAATACCCGGCGAAATCAACTTGGATTTCGCAGATGTAAAGACAATCATGTCTGAAACCGGAGGCGCGCTGATGGGAATCGGAGTTGGCGCAGGTGAAAATCGCTCCAAGCAAGCGGCTGAAAACGCTATTTCCTGTCCGTTGCTGGAAGAAGCAAGCATTGATGGGGCAACAGGCATTTTAGTTAATGTCACAGGCGGACTTGATATAACGCTTCACGAAGTGCAGGAAGCTATGGAAATCATCTATGACTCCGTTGACGAATCCGTACACGTCATCTTCGGGTTGGTATTCAACGAAGAGTTAGAAGACAAAATCCAAGTAACCGTCATTGCAACAGGTTTCGATGAACAACGCCGCAACCTAAAAAAGCCAGGGGGAAGAGTGTCAAGCGGCGCAGAAACGCTTGACCTGGAAACTCTTATCAGCAGGACTTTCCCAAGTCGCGGTGGAACCAGTAGCGTAACACCCGCTCCTTCTCACAGCAGAAGACGCGCTCCTTCTGAACAAACTCAAGAACCCGTTCCGGAACTTGATGTACAGCCACAACGCCGCCGCTCCACTACTGATGATACTCAAGAAATTCCCCCTGATGAAGAGGTACGGGATGAAACCCTGGACATTCCCACTTTCCTAAGACTGAATAGAAAAAAGAGCAAAAGCAGAGGATGATGCGCTTTGCACAAACTGAAAAAGGATGAGAATCCCCAAAAACGCTATGAAGAAAATCACGTCGGAAGTGGAAGGGAAATGAGGAAATCAGGTAATTGGGTAAATAAGAAACTAAATAATTACTCAACTACCCAATTACCCAATTATCCAATAACCTACCCTTCTATTGCTCCTATCGACGTAGCGCTTGTCTATCCTAATTCATACTACTTGGGAATGTCCAGTCTGGGATTTCAGGTAATTTATCACGAACTGAATCGGCGAGATGATACTTATTGTGACAGAGTCTTTCTGCCAGATGGCGAAAGACAGTTGCTGTTGTCACTTGAAACCCAGAGGGAACTTCGCCAATTTGACATCATTGCTTTCTCTGTTTCCTTTGAGGATGATTATTTTAACATCCTTAAAATCCTGTTCCACTCTAAAATTCCTCCTTTTTCGAGAGAGCGGGGCGAACAAATGCCGCTAATAGTAGCAGGAGGAATTAGCGTATCGTACAACCCTGAACCACTGGCGGATTTTATAGATGTATTCGTCATAGGCGAAGCTGAGTTCACCATCCACCAATTAATCTCAGAATACCGCCTTTTGAAGGGGGCGGACAGTATGTTCGTCCGCAAAGAAGAACTATTAAAACAGTTGGCACAACTGGATAGTTTCTATGTTCCACGCTACTATGCGGTTTTCTACCATCCTGATGGAACGGTAAAGGCTGTGGAAAACAGAGAACCAGCGCCGCCTCGCATAAAAGCGGACACCATTCCCAACCTCGATGAGGTTGATACAGCCTCCCAGATTCTCACTGAAAACACCGTCTTTGCCAACACCTACTTGATAGAAATAGCCCGCGGCTGTGGCAGACAATGTAGATTTTGCGTGGCTGACTATGTGAGGCGTCCGCCACGCTACCGTTCTTTGGAAAGCACCCTGAAATTAGCCAAACAAGCTCTATCAAGCACTGACCGAATCGGACTGGTGGGTGCTTCCATTTCTGACCATCCGAAAATCGACGAAATAGCGCAAAGTTTAGTCGAACTGGGGTTTTCAATCTCCTGTGCTTCATTGCGTGCCGATAGCGTTAGCACTGCGTTGTTGGACGCACTCGCTGATGTTCGGGGGTTAAACCCACAAACTAACAGGCAGAATACCATTACCATCGCTCCAGAAGTCGCCACCAAAAACCTCCAGAATTATATAAACAAATCCATTGAGACGGAACGTCTTCACTATGTCATGAATGAAGCCTTAAAACGGGACATCCTTAATTTCAAACTATATTTTATGATAGGAGTACCGTTTGAAACCGAAGTTGACCTGACGGCTATTGTCGAGATGGTAGCTTCACTCAGAAAAGTTCTGGTATCGCACGCAAAGACGAAGAAGCGAATGGGCAGAATCACCTGTGTATTTTCCCCGCTCGTTCCAAAGCCGCATACCCCGTTTCAATGGTTAAAAATGGCACCTGTCAAAAAGACAGCCGGTAAACTCAACTTTCTAAAACGCCAGTTGAACCAATTGGGAAGTGTGCGAGTTCAGAGCGCCAGCGCGCGTTTAGCATACAGAGAAGGCGTACTGGCAAGGGGTGATAGACGTCTTTCCGCGGTCATTTACGATGTTGCAATCAACGGGCTCCCATTTAAGTTTGCACTCCGCAAACACGGTTTAGATGCCGATTTCTTTAGTGGGCGTTTGCGAGCGTTTGATGAGGTTTTCCCCTGGAGTCATATTGAACTGGGAGTAAATGAAGAATACCTGAAACTGGAATACCAACATTACCTTTCAGGTAATTTGACCGCTCAATGTCAGCCCGGTATCTGCCGAAAATGCGGCGCTTGTGGAGATTGACAATTGAATATTGTTTATCTTCTCAACAGTCAATCTTCAATATTCAATCCTAAAGAGGTGTTGAACCATGACAATAAGAGAACCTGTCGTAGCAGGGAGATTTTATCCTGCTTCAAAGTCAGAATGTATTAGGGAAATTGAATCCTATTTAGCAAACATCCCAACAGCAGCCAAAAGGACTGAAAAAACCGTTGCGGGAATAGTACCGCACGCCGGCTGGGCGTTTTCTGGCAGCACTGCGCTCCTGACATTATTGAACGTGAAGGCTAACAGCAACCCGTCAACTTTTTTGATGTATGGCGCACATACACAGTATATTAGCAAGGCAACCATTATAAGCGAAGGCGCATGGCGCACGCCGCTGGGCAATATCGCCATTGATGAAGTATTAGCGCAAAATCTTATAGAAGAAGCGGCGGGCAAACTTATTGCCGTGAGACAAAACCATGATTTCCTTGACCAAACAGTAGAAGTCCAACTTCCATTCATCAAGTATTTGTTTCCTGAAGCGCAATTTGTCCCCATAGCGGTGCCGCCTGATGATAACGCATCCCTCCTCGGACAAACCATAGGGCAAACAATCGCAAAAACGGGCAAGGAAGTCGTTATCATCGGTACTTCTGACCTGACGCATTACGGGAGCAGTTACTACGGATTTGCACCAAAGGGTAGTGGTGAAGCCGCTCTCAAATGGGTCAAAGAGGTAAACGACAAGGGATTAATTGACCTGATATTAGCGATGAAAGCTGAACAAATAGTACCGGAAGCGAGAAAAAATCATAGCGCTTGTGGCGGAGGCGCTATAGCCGCAACCGTCGCATCGGCAGGAGAACTCGGCTCAAAAGCAGGCACACTGCTGCATTATACAACCAGCTACGATGTCATGCCGCGTGGACACCCTTCTGATTTCGTAGGATATGCGGCGGTTGTTTTCCAATAAAAACTGAATTGACCTTTTCTTAGCCAGATGTGAAAAATCAAATAAAGATGGGCATTCTAAATACGGATAGTTGGAAATTTCTCTGTTGTTACGTGAATACCAGGTTGTAATGAGGATTAAGGATGGATTAGATGCAAAAGAGATATATTATATTGTCAATTATCATAATCAATATACTTTCCATCATAGTTTACGCTCAAAATACTCAACAGAAAAACCAACAAACTGCGCAACAAGAAGAAAGAAAAACACTACAAGAGGTAGGAATTGTCGAATCTATCAATATCTTCGACATATTAATTATTTTTGCCCTTGGGATTATAGGTGGTTTAGCAAGCTCAATTTTGGATTATCAACAAGAAGGTGAGCTTAATTGGTCTAATCTGGGGTGTAATCTCACTCTTGGAGGAATAGGTTCCTTTATTATCTATTGTTGGGGTGGTCACCAATTTGCTCCCCTTAAACGAATGGGAACAGCATTATTAGCTGGTATCGGTGGTAGTCATATAGTTGCTTTGTTGAGAAAGCGGATGCTCGAAAAAGAAACTATGGAGGATGTATTGAGCGCGACAGAAGATGTAGCAGAAGTGTTCAATCAAGCGCTCGAGCAGGAGGATGAAAATGAACAATCAATTAATGAGAAAGAAGCAAAGACAAGAAATTAAAGTGAAGAATAGTGAGTTCCTTGAACTATCGAGAAAAATACGGCAAACCAATAACACTAAAAAAAGACGTGAATTGAGTAAAGAATTAATAGGTGTAGCAAAGGAAATGAAAAAAATGTTAGAGGACAACTAAAAGAAGCTCAAGAATTAAAAGGGTCAATTTTTCCCACCGCTTAAGTAAGGAGTGTTATCAACAAATATGCAAGAAAACAGAAAATATCTTGACCCAGCCGCCCTCTCTCGACTTGGCGGTTTAGAATTAGTAGCGCGTTTAGTAGTAGAAGGTTTCATTACCGGGCTACACAAAAGTCCCTATCAGGGCTTCAACGTAGAATTTGCCGAACATCGGCAGTACATGCCCGGCGACGAGATACGATACATCGACTGGAAGGTATTTGGTAAATCCGATAGATTTTACATCAAGAAGTTCGAGGAAGAAACCAACCTCAAAGCGTACATCTTGTTAGACGCAAGCGGCTCAATGGGCTACAAATACGAAGACGATGACATCAACAAATTAGAATACGGTTGTTACCTTGCTGCCTCGCTGACGTATCTCATGCTCAAACAGCGGGATTCCGTCGGACTGGCAATCTTCGACACAGAGATGCGGCGTTACATCCCCCCGCGCGGTGAACCGGCTCATTTGCGCGCTATCTTGTCCGTTTTAGAAGAAACAACAACCGGCAATGAAACCAAAATCAGCGACATCTTTCACGAACTCGCCCGACGTATCATCCGACGCGGGCTAATCATCGTCATTTCTGACCTTTTGGATGTCCCACAAGATGTTTTAACCTCGCTAAAACATTTCCGACATCGCAAACATGAGGTGATAGTTTTTCATATCCTCTCCAAATCAGAGAAAGATTTTCCCTTCAGCGGGCCGGTCATTTTTAGGGACATGGAAAACCAAAGGGTACTTCCCACCCAGGCCGACGCGCTCAAAGCAGAATACTTAGAAGAATTGGATAATTTCGTCAATGACTACAAACAAGGCTGCGCCGCTCATTCCATTGACTACGTTCAAATCGACACTTCTACTTATTTCGCGGAAGCACTTGCCCGCTACCTTGCCAGACGAAGAAGTTCTCGCTAAATCAGGTGAGGTGGGAAGTCCCCAAAAGGGCTCTTTTCCTTCCGCCTTCCAAAAGGGGGGATATTATCAAAAGTCTTTTACGATTACGAAAATACGCTGCTAAACACAAAACCGCGATAACATTTAGTTTTATATTTGTGTTTATCTCCGCTCTTCTTTCTCTTTTGCTCCCGTTAGTGCTCAAATTTGTTGTTGACAGCCTGCAAAAATTGGTAAAAGGCGGAGAGCTAACAAAGCAAAATATACTATTTTATTCGGGGATAATACTGTCTATCGCCATAGTTCAAGGGATATTCGTATTTCTTGCCAGGTACATATTGGGTAGCGCATCAAGGAAGATAGAATATTCTCTGCGCAACGACTTCTTTGCGCATTTGCAAAAACTTTCCCCATCGTATTACGATAACGTCAGGACAGGCGACATAATGGCTCGCGCCACAAATGACCTAAATGCGGTGCAAAGGGTAACGGGTATGGCGGTAATGTTTATCGCAAACACCGTCGTGTCCTTCACTGTGGCGTTGATTATCATGCTCAAGCTTGACGCTACTTTGGCTCTTCTTGCACTGCTCCCTTTTCCAGTCTTGACGATTTTGATACGGGAATTGGGCAAGCGAGTACACAAGTATTTCGAGAGCATTCAAGAGGGTTTTTCCGATTTGAGCGCTAAGGTACAGGAGAATTTAGCCGGTGTTCGCGTGGTCAAAGCGTATACGATGGAAAAATCGGAAATAGACGAATTCAAAAATTTAAACAAACAGTTTGTAGACAGAAACAGATTGCTCATCAGATTGACATCGTTCTTTTTCCCGTTGATAAGGTTATTGCCGGGCATAGGTGCTATTGCGATTCTCTGGATGGGTAGCGTGCACGTAATCAACGGGAAAATAACCTTGGGCGCTCTGGTTGCCTTCTTTGCTTATGTTATGCGTTTGACCTTTCCGATGGTGAGTTTAGGCTGGGTGATAAATATGTTCCAACAGGGCGCTGCCTCAATGGGGAGAATCTGCAAAATCCTCGATGTAGAACCTGACATCAAGGACGACGAAAATATCCTCGAAGATGCTGAAATTCAGGGCGAAATAGAATTTAGAAATTTGACCTTTTCTTACAATAGCGAACCGGTATTGAGGAACATTAACCTGAAAATCGAAAGTGGGAAAACCGTGGCGATAGTGGGTGGGACAGGTTCTGGCAAAAGCACACTGATAAATCTCATTTCTCGTCTGTATCAGGTGGAAAACGGAATGTTGTTCATTGACGGCATGGACATCCGCAACATCCCCCTCCGTACCCTTCGCTCAAACATCGGTTACGTCCCGCAGGAACCGTTTCTGTTCTCAGAAACCATCAGGGAAAATATAACCTTCGGCGTGGAAAAAGCCGGGGAGGACGAAGTCGAGGAGGTTGCGCGCAATGCAAATTTACTGGGCGAGGTAGACGATTTCCCCGCCGGTTTTGAAACAGAGTTGGGAGAACGCGGCGTCACTATTTCAGGCGGACAAAAACAGCGAACCGCTATCGCCAGAGCAATCTTGACCAAACCGAAAATCTTAATACTGGACGACGCTTTCTCAAGCGTGGATACCCATACCGAAGAGGAAATCCTAACCCGACTAAAAAAGATAATGAAAGACAAAACGAGCGTCATCATCTCACACCGAATCTCCACTGTTAAATCGGCGGATTTGATAGTCGTTTTGAGCGATGGCGAAATAGTCGAGCGCGGCACACATGATGAATTGCTCTCACTGGACGGTATTTACGCCAACTTGTATCAAAAGCAGTTGCTGAAGGAAGAATTGGATAGATTATAACCGATTTAACGATTGAGAGGGATAATCCGCAGTTCAGTTACCGTTTCAAGCTCTTCTATTCTGAAATCTTTCTTGCGAAATTGCGGAGAAAACTTATACTACCGACACTGCATTTTTCCCTATGGCTTCTCGGTGTTGTAGACGGACAGCTTGCGAATATGCGGCTTAGTTGCCACCTTCGTGCAGCGCAAACGCACCTTCGCCACCTTCACTAACTTTAAGCGGTCAATTTTCTTGTGTCCGATGGCTGTACCGTTGCACAGTTCCTTCCACTGTCCGTCAATCAGCCCTTCGATTACATACTGGTGGACTCGCTCGCCTTGTGTGATGTCCTCCATAGTGATGACGTGGTTGATGTTAGTTGGTTTGTAAAGGTCAAGTTGTATGATGTCTCCTTTGCCCTTCGTTTCCGCTAAACTTTTGGCGAAACACCGGCGGATTTCCGCACCGAATTCTGCCCCACGTTTCACATCTGCTTCCGGGATTAGCCCGCTTGTGTCCGGTGTGTGGTTTAACAGCAACACTGCCCCGTGCCCCACCGAACGGTAATACATATCCATCAGTTGTTCGACGCTCTTGAGAGTATGGGCGTTAGTGTTGGTCCAAAACCAGTCGCTACGGATGCGAGCATCACACTCCATCGGCAGCCACGCACCACCGTCAGGGGCACTATCGGCTGCGGTAGCAACCCCAGATTTGGCACGCTCCACTGGCAGCGAATTCCACGCCGGATAAGGGGCAACACCCTCCTCATTGCCCACCCAGCGAATCGTTGCGTGCCGCCCCTGGAAAACCATCGCCTTGGGTGCGTACTCAGCGAGAATGTCCCCTACCGGAACTACGTTGCTGCCATCGAACCAGACTTCAAACATCTCCCCGTAGCAGGTCAACAGTTCGACGAGTTGCTGGCGATAGAACTGGTTATAGCGTTCCTGCTCCTCCTGTGTCTTGCATCGCCCTCCAACGCCTGCGCCATATTTCCGGTCTTGCGGGCTTATGTAAACCCCCAACTTAATATTGCGTTTGCGGCACGATTCGGACAGGGCTTCCATCACGTCCCCTTTGCCGCCACGCCAGGGTGTATTCTTGACACTGTAGTCGGTGGTATGTGTCTGCCAAAGGCAAAATCCCCCGACGTGCTTGGCTACCATGATGATGTATTTGGCGCACATCGCTTCCGCTGCCTCAACCCATTGGTCAGTATCGAGCATCTCCGGGTTGAACTTATCCAGCGGTAAAGACAAATCATCCCCCTGCTTGTCTAACCATGTGTTGGGGGCAAAATGGATAAACATGCCAATCTCGCAGTCATGCCAAGTCGCTTGCTCCGGTGTGGGTTTAGCCAAGCTGATGCCAGTGTCCTGCTGATTTTGGTCTTTCTGCTCCGATACTTCTTTTGGCTCACCATTGGTAGCGGTGAAATCCAGACACAGAATCAATCCCGTTAATACTCCACAATATGTTATCATTTTTAAAGATTCTCCTTAAGTAGGGGCACGATGCATCGTGCCCCTACAAATGCTATGAACATTTCGCCCTTTTATAAATAAGCGTCGAGTTCTTTCTGCGTGGGGGTAGGTGTAGACACGCCGCCTTCTGGAACTTCCACTTTCGCCGTCCAGACAATAGCATTGAGCGTGAACTTACGCAAATCATCGTCTGCCCAGTTGTCGTGGAAATGCCCACCCGTGAATCCGAGCCCTCGTCCACCATCTTTTCGTTCAACACACCAGGCGAGGTGTTGCGGCTCCTTGTTTGCTACAGCTTTACGGACGTGCGGATTGCCGCTGTGTGGGCCATCCGGCCTCTCCAGTGTGGACTCTGGCGGGAGTGTGCTCAACAGAGGCACCACCCCCTTCATATTCTCACGAAACCGCATGTGGTAGTACCACTCGTCCGACATGGAGAACGGTTTCAAACCCTGTGTTACGGGATGTTGGGGGAATGACGTGAACTCCGCCACCCAGTGCGGATTGACTGACCAATGTGCCTCGAAGTAGCCACCAATCCACTCCAGAAAGCAATCCCCGGGCTTACCCTTGGGCACTTCCACTGCATAGTGGATGACCGCGAGCCCGACACCCTGTGTCATGATTTCTGCCACTTGGTCAAGGTGTGGGATTATCATGTGTCCTCCGCCGCCGTCAGAATAAACGACTATCGTTGCGGCATCCTCGAAAGCGTTCGGACTTTCCGGCCACCCACGATGAACCACAGCCTCTACACCGTTCACATGCTCGTTGAGCAAATCTGCAAGTAACGAACAGCCCCCTGGATGCTCATGAGAGCCGCTGCCGTGACTTGCGCTACCAGCAACCATAACTATCTTTGACATTTCTATCTCCTATTTTGGGATTTATCATTTAGTGCTTACTATTAGGTGCCAATTTCTCCAGTTTTGTAAGCACAATTTACACTAACTTCCGCTGACTAAATCTAACCCGAATTTTAACACATTTTCTTCCTGTGGTCAACGTAAATTCCAACTTTTCCTTGATTTTTTCGCTATTTGGAAGTACTCATTCCTGATCCTTTTTTGGAACTTTTGAATCAACTGATAGCGTCAAGTACCCACGCACGATGTTAGTCCCCAAAAGATGCCAAAGAATCAGCAGTTTAAACCCTCTGACACAAAAAGCGTCTCACATCAAAAATAGGGTAATTATTATGCCAAAAGGTAAACTCTTACTTATCAATCCGTGGATATGCGATTTTGCGGCGTATAGCTTCTGGATAGAACCGATTGGTTTCCTCACTATCGCCAGTTTTTTACGCGAAGCGGGTTATGAGGTAAGTTACATAGACTGCCTTGATAGACACCACCCGGATTTGTTGAAGATGCAGGGCATGGTTTCACCGAAGAGCACTCAGTATGCCACAGGAAAATATCACAAGGAGTTTATAGAAAAACCTGAACCCTTAAAACACGTCCAGCGCAGATACGGGCGATACGGGATAACTCTGGATATTTTTGACGCTGAGTTGGAAAGCGTCCAAAAGCCAGACGTAGTGCTGGTTACTTCAAAATTGACCTATTGGTATTTGGGTGTCTTTGAGGTGATAAGGCGGGTGAAAAAACGTTATCCGGATGTGCCGCTGATATTGGGAGGGACTTATGCTACGCTATGCTGTGAACACGCCCAAAAAAATTCGGAAGCGGATTACGTCATCAAAGGCGAGGGCGAACTTCAAACGCTGAAACTTGTCGATGCGCTGACCGGAAATCCTTCTGACTATTCCAGCTTTCCAGCAGACATAAGCAACTATCCTTTTCCTGCCCACGATTTAAACAGAAAACTGGATTATGCAGCAATTTTGACGTCAAGGGGGTGTCCGATGAAATGTACATACTGCGCCGTTCATCTGCTCAACCCAGGTTTCCGACAGCGTTCTGTCCAGAACGTTTTGGATGAAATTTTATGGTGTTACCACGAATTCGGCACGCGCAACTTCGCTTTTTACGACGATGCGCTGCTGTTGAACCCAAAAGGACACATCCATAGAATTCTCGACGGAATCATCGAACGCAAACTTCAATGCTATTTTCATACCCCAAACTCCATGCACGCCCAACTGATAGATGCCCAACTTGCGCATAAGATGTATCAAGGGGGATTCAAAACCGTCCGAATCAGTTTGGAAACCAGCGACATGGAACGACAAAAACTTTCCAGTAGCGGAAAAGTAAGCAACGAAGGGTTTCGCAAAGCAGCCGAAAATCTCCTGAATGCAGGATTTACGGCAAACGAAGTCGGTGCTTACGTGATGATTGGCTTGCCCGGACAAACCTTGCAGGAAGTCAAAGATAGCGTTGCCTTCGTACATGACTGCGGCATCCAGGTAAAACTCGCCCAGTATACCCCCATCCCAGGTACCGCCGAGTGGCAACGAGCCGTGACTGAATACGGATTTGACCCACATTTTGACCCAGTTTTGCATAACAATTCAATTTTTCCCATTCAAACGAATGAATTGGCCAACGAGGATTTTGAAACGGTGAAGATGCTCGTCAAGGAAGGTAACAAACGAATTATGTGCATACCTTGAAATTTGATGCGAAGGTGATGTGAGATAATTATGAGTATCTACATTTTTATAATTTTATTCATCCTGACAGGCTGCGCATCGGATAAACCTGATACGCAAACGCGGCAGAAAGTTGCGCGGCAAGTTCAAGTACCCGAATCTCCCAAATCTCCCGTCGAATTCGTTGATGTAACCGAAGAAGCGGGCGTGGCATTCCAACATGACCAGGGCACAAAATTGACATTGTTGCCCGAAGTGATGGGTTCTGGCGCTGCCTTTGCGGATTACGACAACGACGGCGACTTGGATTTGTATGTGGTAAATGGTTCGGGCCCAATGAACGGACTTGCACCAAAGAGCATTCCCACAAACGTCCTCTTTAGCAACAACGGCGATGGAACTTTCACGGATGTGACGCAGACGGCGAACGTTGGCGATAAAGGATGGGGCATGGGTTGTGTGTTCGGCGATTACGACAACGACGGGGATTTGGATTTGTATGTTACAAATTTCGGCCCGAACGTTCTGTACCGAAACAGCGGCGATGGTACTTTTACGAACGTCACAAAAATTGCGGGTGTCGGCGATGACAGATGGGGGACTAGCGCGGCTTTCGGCGATTACGATAACGATGGTTATTTAGACATCTATGTGGCGAATTACGTCAATTTTGATGACCAAATAACCCCCATTGACGCAGAGATGACAAAATATACAAGAGGTTCGGCGTTAATCCCGCAAACCTACGATAGCCAAGCTAACGTGTTGTATCGCAATAATGGGGACGGTACTTTCATGGACGTTACAAAAAAGGCGGGCGTGAGCGATGAAGGCGGAAAGGGATTGAGCGTAGTTTTCGGCGACTACGATAACGACGGCGATTTGGATTTGTATGTGGTAAACGATGTCACAGAGAATAAATTTTACCGCAATAACGGCGACAGTACCTTTTTGGATATAAGTTACCTTGTCGGCGTAGATGACTTAAAAGGCGGCATGGGGGCGGTTTTCGGCGACTACGATAACGACGGCGATTTGGATATGTTTTCTACATACTGGCAGGATGACTTCAACGCCCTTTACAAAAATACTTTGGATAACCGCAAAGTCGGTAAGGATTATATCGGCAATTTCGTAGACGTTACCATAGCGACCGGACTTGGAGAAACAAGCCTCGGATATGTAGGCTGGGGAACCGATTTCTGGGATTATGATAATGATGCAGACTTAGACATCCTCGTAGTCAACGGCTACACAAATCCCTACATGGGGAACCCAAAAACTTGTATCGGTCAAAGAAACCTGCTGTTTAGAAGCAACGGGGATGGAACTTTCACCAACGTAACTAAAATCTCAGGCGAGGGGTTGAATAAGAGAAACGCGTCCCGCGGCGCGGTTTTCGGCGACTACGACAACGACGGCGACATCGACGTATACATAACCAACAACAACGGAGGGTGCGTATTGCTTCGCAACGACGGGGGGAATAAAAATAATTGGCTGCATGTGAAAACCGTGGGAACAAACAACAATCACGACGGCATCGGCGCAAGGGTAAAAGTTGTCTGCGGCTCAACATCGCAAATCAGAGAAGTCTGCGCAGGCTCAAGCTATCTATGTCAAAACAGCCTTGAGGTGGAATTCGGCTTGGGAAACCAGACTAAAATTGACCTGCTTGAAATCAGATGGCCCAGCGGGATTGTGCAAAAAATGGAGAATGTGGATGTAAATCAAAAAATTATCGTTGTGGAAGGGGATTAGGAATTCGCTTAACAGGAATAGCCAATCGTGATAACGATGCTAAACGATTCTGAACTTACTCCAAAAAGGCTTCTCCTCTGAAAAACCGTCTGTCATGCTGTTTTTGTCAAGGCAATTATGTTCGCTACACTCAGTAGTTTACGTTAGGAAACAATTTTTTATTTTTTGTTGACACGAAGCAGAAAGTATGTTATCTATAAGAAAGAATTTGAAAGTGGAAACAGTTTGCCGGGAGGATAGCTTGGCGACAAGTTGTCCCTACCCTACCATTGCGGTTTTAGAGGGTGTTTGAAAAGTGTTTGACGAATTGGTTTTGTTGGGGTAAAATGCTG
>CAZRLY010000155.1:0-14709 GCA_964601015.1 uncultured bacterium | reverse complement strand
CAAAAGGTTGCTTCCGTATTTATGAGAGCGGCTCTCCATAAATTGGAAAGGAGCCAAAAGCCATTTGTCTCCTGCCCTACGGAAATAGTAAAGTACTTCTCCTTCATCTTTCGTTTCCCCGTTGTAATCAAAGTTTACAATTTGCCTGACTCTCAGGTAGGATTCACGAAATCCTACAATCTCATAACTGGGAATTGTATAGCCAATCATCAATTTGCCAGGCATGTTAAGGTAACTATTCAGAAAATCCTGAGTTTCCGGGAATTCTTGGAACAACTGCTGATGGCCCTTAGCAAAACAGGCATAGTATCTCTCTTTATCCTTCTTATTGAGGGCGTCGATTAATTCTCGCAAAGTATTCTCTGGACTGGAATACCGTCTGTCAGGTCCGACTCGCTCTATAACGAGGCTTATCTTCAAATGTATGACAGGATACGACGGATCAGGCAGAAGCTGTGCTTCAACTGCAACGTCTGTTTTACATTCGACCAACACGCCCAATTGGTGCGCCCAATAGATTGTCCCTTTTTCAGTGAGGTGGTAATTCATCACTTTAGAATCTCCAATTGGCACGGCAGAACCCCTCTGGTCAGAAGAATATGCAATAACAGCGCAATCCTTGTCTTTGTATCGTTCTATCCCCGAAAGCGTATATTTTGTGATTAATTTTTCAGGTAAAAATCGTTGCAGAGAATTAGACCAAGATTGCCCCGGCTGTAGTTCCTGCTCTGGGAATCTTATCCACGCTATGCTGATAATATCAGCGAGGTTGATTTGCGCTCCGTAATATTTTTTGATATAGCTTTCCAACCCGGCCATCAAATCAGTTCCGCTTACCTGTGCCCCTTCATGGCGTTTTATAGTACCCTTGCCGCCTGACTTTTCCAATGGCAGCCACGATTGGGTGTTTACCTTTTCCTCGTCGCTTACAAGTAACTTCAGGCTGCAATCGCTTATCCTTGTGGTTATGTTTTCACCCCGTGTCTCAGTATTCAGCAGAAATGTCATATCTGCTGAGACTTCAAGCCCCTTGGCTGGAACCTCCATATCATATTTGATTCGCACATTGTATTTGTTTATTTCGTCGTTTGTGAACTTATGCTCAAGCCGAATTGCCTGCGAAATCTTTTCACCCTGTTTTTTGGCTCCCAAGGCTTCAAGCCTTTTCTGAGCCTGTTCTGCTTCGGGCTGGTTAGGGTATGCGCTGACGAGCTTGTTGTAGGCTTCCAGCGCCTCTTTCGTGCGCCTTAGTTTTTCATCGCAGAGGCCAATTCGCAACTGTGCTTTTGCGGCTATTGCAACATTGTCGGGGTGTTTTGCGATTACCTTTTTGTAAGCAGCTATTGCCGCCTCCAAATCCCCCAATCCAACTTCTTGATACAAGCCTTCACAAAACAACTGTTCTGCTTGCCCTGCCCAGATTCCTTGGGGCAAAATTATGGATAAGAGCAGCATTAATAATGCTGTGATGAACTGACTTCTTCTCATTTTTATCACTCCTTGGATTTATACTTCTGAAAGAGTAAGAAACCGAGTTTTTTGAAAAAACTCGGTTTCTATGTACCCTAAATTATACTATATTTTAGAGAGGAAGTTGTCTCGGCGTTGTAATAAGATGTAAAAAATTGTAGCATGAACAAGCAAGCTGCATGTTCTACCCGATAAATTTGTATCCTACCCTATGAACCGTGATGATATATTCAGGCTTTTTTGGGTCAACCTCTATTTTTTTTCTAATCCTTGCTATTTGATTGTCCACTGGACGAGCCTCGGGATAATATTTGTCTCCCCAGACGGCGTCGTAAAGCTCATTACGGGTTACCACTTCGCCTTTGCGCAGGATAAGATATTTTAGTACAGCGAACTCCCGCGGCAACAATTCAAGTTTTTTAGCACCTCTGGTGGCTTCGTGTTTGTCGAAATCCAATTTTACGTTGCCAAATTCGTAAGAGCGTATCTCTTTGTCTCTTGGGCTCGTCCTGCGCAACACGGCTTTGATTCGGGCGAGCAGTTCACGCAGACTGAACGGTTTTGTTATGTAATCATCGGCACCAATTTCCAGCCCGAGGACTTTGTCCACTTCCTGTCCTTTTGCAGTGAGCATAATGATGGGAATATCAAGCCCGCCTGCGCGCAGTTCCTTGCACATATCGAAACCGTCCATTTTAGGCAGCATGATGTCAAGTATGACCAGGTCAGGTTTTTCAGTACGCGCAAGCTCCAAACCCTTCAGTCCATCGACTGCGGCGACAACTTTGTATCCCTCAAACTCCAGATTATCCCTGAGCCCCATCAGCATATCAAGTTGGTCTTCGACTACCAGGATTCTCTTTTTCATCTTCTATTATCAGCACCTTGCATTGTAGGCCAATTTTCCTTTCTCAATAGCAAATATCTTTGTCGCAATTTGAACTTCTATCTACAAATTTGAGTTTGACAAATCAGCTATTTAGTGTTATACTTCCTTAAATTTATAATGGGGTGCTGTTGGTAAAATGCAAAAAATGAGAATACCAAAAGAAACATGGCTCAAAAGTTGGAGGACGTTGATTCAAGAAGGAGCGGTAACCCAGGTTTCAGAGGATTGTTATATTGTTTCCGTGCGGCATGTGCAAATTCTCAGAGAAAAACAACTTCCGTTTGAGGAGGTAAAAACAGTTGTTAGTCCACGTGAAAAAGTACGACATCTACTTGCCTCTTCAATACAATGAACGGTTGTGTTTGATGATATGCTCTGGTTTTTGAAAAATACACACAAAGATTTTTGCACTCCGAATTAGTACCTATTCGTGAGCGTACACACACCCAGTGCCATTGCAATGGGGACAAGATTTTGTTTGTCCTCCTGCTTGGGAAGTCTCCCCTTTGTCCTCCCAAGTAAAATTGAACATAAGGTCAAGAAGTTCATTCCCTACCTCCTGCCTCTGTCTTTCTACAGAAGGACTAACCTCCGAATTCTTAGACATCTTCATTTCCATTTCCGCCAGCAATTGTTCATGCTGAAGCCACTGTGTCTCAGAGACTAAGGTAGTTTCCATATCTAATTGCCGAGGTATTTGGTCTAATTGCTGAAGTATTTGTTCGAGTTCTTTGCTTTGAATATCCGGCATTTCTACTTCACCAAGTTTTTTTCTGAGGTTACGAAGTTGTTCATTTAGGATTTTTAATGACTCAAGTGGAGGCGCTGGCATCTCTTTTCACCTTTCCTTTTGGCGTGGCAATAATTAACGCTGGCAACTGATGCTTGTACTATTATAGCATAAAAGTGTTATGCCATTATTAAAAGGGAATTAAATTTGTGTAAAAACAGAATATGGAAATTATTTTGTTATCAGAGTTCGAGTTCTCCGACGGGAATTACAAGGGAAAACTTGCTTCCTTTGCCTTCCTCGCTTTCTACTTCCACCTTGCCGTTGTGCGCCTTGATTATGTGTTTTACAAGCGTCAACCCCAATCCGCTGCCGCCGCTTTGTCGCGCTATGCTGCTACGGTAGAATTTGTCAAAGATTTTCTTCTGTTCCTCTTTTTTGATGCCGACGCCTTTGTCCGCCACTTCAATAACAATCTCGTCGTCACGCATTACCGCGCGCACTGTGATGTGCTTTTGTTCCTCTGAGTATTTCACGGCATTGCTCAACAGGTTCAACAAGGCTTGCGATATGGCATTGCTATCTATTCTGATTTCGGGAAGTTCCTCCGCAATATCCACCTCCAACTGAAAACCCGCTCGCTCAATATGGAATCTGTATGCGTCAACTGTCTTCCTGACCACTTCGGCTATATCTGCGTGTTCAAACTCATAGCGTTTTTTGCCCGCCTCTATTCTGGAGAAAGACAGCACATTGTTTATCAAATGTGTCAATCTCTCGCTTTCTTTTGTTATAATCTGATAATATTCCCGCCGTTTTTCCTCGTTTGTCACCCTTTCCATCTCCAGAGTTTCACCAAACAGCCTGATAAGAGCCAGCGGCGTTTTCAATTCGTGGGAGACGTTCGACACAAAATCGGATTTCATCTGCGCTATCTCCAACTCGCGTGAGACATTCCTTATGGTTAGAAATATCCCCGCTATCAAGGCGATGATGGCAAGGACTATCAATCCGATGTAGATGTGTATCTGACGTGCAGCTTGCTTTTCGACATCCGCTATCCTGCTTTTGGGTATCGCCACGCGCCAGTTGGGAAGCTCTGCAAATCGCTCTTCGACCAGATATTCTCCCTCCGTTGCCTGTGTTGCAGGGGAGATTATCTCACCATCGTTGTCGATGATTGACACATCTTGCTCACTTTCCCGGATTGTTGTTTCTACTATCTGCTCTTTGGTATACGGCAAACTTACCCTGAATCCCAATGTACTGCCGTCCTTCAACAAATGGACATGGACAAGATACGACTCTCCGCTGACCTTTTCAAATAGACTGGTAGAACATGCCGCTGGCTTGTTCGTAGAGCGGAACGGACTGCCAGCCCGTTCTACATGGGAAGATTGGAATTTGGGAATAATCGAACTTTTCAACACAGCGAGAAAAGCCATCTCTTTAGCCAGCGTCTCTTCCAGTTTTTTTAGACTATTGAATTGTTCTTTTAGGACAGGAAAATTTTCATCTTTTAGCAGTTCAGTTATCGCAACCTTTGCCTTTGATTTGAAGTACGCGTTTTGCTCGGAATCAGCGCGCCATTGGCATTTGATAAGCCCATCGTAGAGAGCAAGAAAAGTTTTAGTTGCTTCCTTGTTCTTACCCTGTAGTTTGTTGCATAATCCAATTTGGTATTTGGCTATCAAAGCCATTCGGTCTATTTCAAACAAACGCTTGTACTTTCTGACGGCATAGTCATATCTGGCAAGTTTAAAATAACAGCGCGCTGCTGCGTTGGTAGCTACTGCTTTTTGGGCATTGGTTGGATTATCTTTAATTTTGTCTTCATACAATTTAGCTTCCTTTTGGATGTCGCCTTTGACGAACTCACATTCCTCCGCCATGTAGAAACTGCCGTTCGAATAGAATGATTCAATTTCTGATAATTTGTTATCGGGCTTCGGCATTTCTTGAGGAAATATCAGTTTGCCCTCTTTGTCCATGTAGAAGAATACATTGACGAATCCTTCCGTTTCAGCGTATTTTCTTAGCTTCGCGGAAACGTCACCATCAATCCCGTCGCTTATCACATTGTCGGCGATTTCCATTGAACGATATGTCATATCTCGCTCAATCCTATCTATTATGTTCTTAGCGGTATTTCTACAGCTTTCCATAATAGTTTGGGTCAACGCGAGTTTCTGTTTGGACGCGGCTTGAAATCCGAGCAGGCTTAACAATACTCCGGGTATGAGGGTAGAGAGAGCTATGAGTATCATTTTGGTCTTGATGGACAATTTCATATTTAAAGAGCGTGGAGCGGAAAGCGGGGAGCGTGAAGCGTAGATTTGCAGTGATGTACGACTTATATTGTTACTCCATACGCTCTACGCTCCACGAGAAAAACGCTCTTACGCTCTACCCGTGACGTTCCATCCCAACGCTACTTCGATTTTCGGCGCGGTCCGAATCCGCACACCATCGGGGGCAAAAAGCACGAGCCGCACTACCTGCCCTGGCTGTTTCAGTAGGTTCAACGGGCGTTCCCCGCGCTGACGAACCACGTCCGCAAGTCGTACCTTTGCTCGCGGCGAAGACAAGTCATCCACGAAGATGAGCAAACTCAGCCCGGGGGCAAGGCTTTCGTGTTCAGGTATACCGTCAGGGAAACGTACTTCAAGACGGTTTATGACCGCGCTGTCGGGTAGTTTGTCTGCGTCCTGCTTGCGGGAAGAGTCAAAGAGGATAGCTTCGCCGTCTGCGAACTGGGGGACGCCGGCGAACAGCACCGTGGTCTTCGCACTGGACGGAGCAGCAGGCTCTTCCCTCATGAAAGTAGCTAACTTAGGCGTCGCAATCATACTGCGCGACATCCGGAGGGGAATCACGGGTTGAGCTGTATCCATACAGCACATCACTTGTTGAGCCGCGGGCGCGGATGTTCCTTTAGCTCTGCCCATCCTGCGGGGAACGGACAGGAATTCGTCTGACCACTCCGCCGGCAGTGCATTTGCCACTGCGACAGTACCCTCAATAGGCCTCCCTGCTTCCATCCGCACTGCTACGAACGCAGTCTCCGAACAGGCTAATCCGTAATCCAGCGATTCTCGTACCAACAACCCTCGAAGCGCTTCAGTTGTTGCCTCGCGAACGTTCTCGGCATATACTTTCGGCGGTTCTTCTGTTTGGTCAGCCAGTACCTCCTCTGGCTTATAACCCAAACGTTCAAGTTGGTCTTTTAGGTTGTCCTGTGTATAACTTGAATTAATGAGAAACTCCAAGCCAAGTACCCGTCGAGCGCCGAATAGTGCCTTGAGCGCGGGGAGTTCGGTTGCTTCCTTTGCCAGGTGCAAGTTGCGGGTTGCCACTTCCTGATTCTTCTCCGTTGCCACCCGAAAAACTAAGTCAGTTGCCTCGCTCTTGGGTACTCTACCTGCCACCCAAATAGTGCGGCCGGCAGGCAAATCTCCAAGGTCAATTAGACTCTTGTCAGTAGGTAGAGATTCATATCTCGACAAATTCTCACGCCCGGCAGACTGGACATCCGGGCGACTTACACCCAGCCGAAGCCCTGCCAAAACAGGCTCCGCCCAGTCCGCAAGTACCTCGTCAAGGGCTGTAGAGATGTCTTCTTCTTCTGGGGCGCTGGTCAAAAACCTGGCAACTCCACCGCCGCGTTCGGCGAGTTCCGAAGCCAAAAACGAGTTCGGCGCGGCATCAATGCACAGGACGCTGATACGCCGCCGGTCCGCCCGCTTCGATTCCCGGCTCGCCAACCGCAGGATGCGTCCGGAGTCGCTGACTTGAGCGTCGGTGACGATGAGTAGATGCCGTGTGTATTCGCCTCTCGTACGTTTCAGCCCCAACCCCTGTTCGAGAGCCACACCGAGTTCTGTTCCTCCGCTGTCCTTGTGTTCTTCCAAAAATCGGACGGCCTCATTGACCACATCAGCGTTTGCCTGACGTAGCGTTCTGGACAACCACCGCGTTGTATTATGAAACAATCCCAGTGTAAAAGCGTCGCGTTCGGTCAACTCAGACAGAAACCTTTTGACCGCCCAATCGGCAGCCTCCCACTTGGCACCTTCCATTGAGCCGGAGTGGTCAACTAACAGGACAACCTCTCGTGGTATTCCGCTATCTGGCACGCGAACCGCTGGCGGTGCCACGAGCGCAAGGAAATATATTTGTCCTTTAGTTCGGTCATCGTGAAGATTGACCTGAAGGGCAGCATGTTCCCTGTTTTGTTGAGGGCACCAGGACAAAACGCAGTCGCGGTCAGGAATTACCTCACCATCCCGCAACTGTACGCGCGCATGGCCAGCATCCTCTGTAACATTGAGCCGATGCGTGGAACTCTCCACCGTCCCGGCCCCACGAAAGGTCAAATCAAGGGAGAAACCATGCCCCGGGTCGCGGAGAAGAAGCAGCGGTTGCCCATGAGCATGGCGTGAGGTAAACTCATCGCTACGAACATAGCGCGGCGCAGTAGTTAAGGGAATCTTGAGCGACCAACTGACTCCTTCAGCCCGCGCAAGTTGTACATAGAAAGTTTCTACTGTGACGTTTTGGTCAGGCTGAATCCCCGCTACCTGGAGTGTAAAGACGTTTGGCGACTCGCGCGTAGCAAGGGTGGCCTGTCTGCCTTGCCGTCTGGCCTCCTCATAGTCTGCCTCTGCCTTCTGGCGTTCTTTCAGTTCGGCTTGAATCTCGACATCGCCAAATTTCACCCGAACTTCGGTAACGGCGGCATCGCCGGGCAACGGGAAGCGATATACCGCTTCCAAAACCTTCCCGCACTGTTCTTTAGTATAACCGTAGGTTTGGGTGAGGCGCAGAGAAGCCAGCGGGCCAACGACTTCCCCGCTCAATTCTGTCCGCTTGAGAGGCACAAACTGGCGCGGTTGCCCTTCTTGGGATTGAGTGCCATTTACTATCTCCAGCACCCCTATCCCATCTGCCCGTGAGTTTTCGTAGGATTTAGGATTAAACATGATTAGTCCTCCTCTCTTAGAGTGCAATGACTAAGTCATTGCCTTTTGCAACGATTGAATCGTTGCGCTCCAAAAATTTATCAACGGTGCTCCAGTACCTTCAGAAATTCCATTGACTCCTTTACTGTTTGCAGGGGGGTTCTTGGTCTAATTTCAAATATCCCTGCGCCCTTAAAATCTATCTCATGTAGAGTATCCCAGAGCAACTGCCAATCCGATTTCGGGATAGTACCTGTGCCCAACGTATAGTGGTCAGTTCCCGGGAGCGTATCCTGGAGATGCAAATGCGTCAAGCGGGGTTTCAAAATCTTCAGGTAATCGCTCATCGGTGCAGTTGTAAAATATACGTGCCCCGTATCCAAGCAGATTTTCAAATCATCCATTCTTTCCATCGCTTTTTCAAGCGCGTTGAGCGGGCCATTTTCCAAAGCGATTGTCACATTCCGTTCTTTAGCGTAGGCTACAACTTCTCCAGCGAAATCGTAGTCAACATCTCCATGTATTTTGAGATTGCCCGGGTGGACGACTATCACATCCGCGCCTATGTAAGCCGCTGTGTCTATCTGGCTTTTGTGTCCATCAAGTGTATTTACGCTGCTGCCGTGCATGCTTGTGTTAATCCCCTCAAGCAATTTTTTCAACCATTCGCGTTGCGACTCGCCGAACAAATCCTTCTCTTCTTTGAAACTGGGCCAAATTTCTACGCCATAACCGTTTTCCGAAATCTGCCGGATGACTTCTTCAAAGCTCCCAGTCCGTGCGTAATGCGTATAGTTCCACATGCTGATTCTGTAGTCTATCTTCAATTTTGGTCTCCTTGTAATAGTTGCACTAAACTACTCATAGTCAAGGTAAGTCTAATCATCGACAGATAGTATAACAGAATTTCTCCTTCCCTGCAATATTTTTTCTCAATTTCGGAGGAAACAATGAGACATCTATTCGCTATCAACGTGCTAATTCTTTGTAGTTTCTTAATTTTTGGCACAACAACATCAACAGGTCAATTTTATGACGAGTGGATAAAGCAACTTGAAAAGGTTAAGGGTGTTGACCCAGGGACCGAAAGACTGATGAGAGATAGATTATTAAGCAAATTTATCAAGAGTCCCACTAACTATAACCCTCCATCCTTTTTCGAGAGGCTGTCTCACAGTGATTTGAAATTTTATTACACCAGAGATAATTCATTTATTCACTCAAAATGGGAGGAAGTCAGCGTAGACATCTATCCTTTCAATGATAGGATACAGGTTCGCTTTTGGGATGAGAGCTTGGACATTAATGAGGCTCGGCAATGTGGTGTCGTCCAGATGGGTGGAGAGTATGTTGTGCGGGCAACCTGGCTGAACTTAGATTCGGATTCTGATTTGGAGTTTATTTGTATATCAAGAAGTGGGGGAACTGGCCCTTACTATCATGGCATCATTATTGACTCTTCATACGATATGTTTAGCTTTCGAGTTTTCTATTCAGGCGGGCGTCCACGGATAGATTCAAAGAAGCGTGTCATTGGAATAGGTAAGTTGAAAGACGGATACCAGGGCGCATTGACCGAAATCGTCTACACAGATTATATCTGGAACAATGGCTTGAAATTAGCAAAGACGGTAGATAACAAAGAGTAGCCGTTTATAGTGTCTGGTGAAAAGCAAGAAAACGGGACAACCCCTCGCCTTCAGAGAAGGCGAGGAGGCGGGAGGAAAAAACCGCTTCGCCCGTAGTGAAATGGATTTCGCGCTCTACTTGGTTAAAAACATCTGTCTCCATTTGTCAAATTCCTTACATTATCTTCCGCATACCCGACGATGCCGTTCCCTAACGTTGTCCTGCCAACCGTCCCATATCCAGGTTAATCCGCTGCTGTATTGGGGATGCGATTGCGCTTGGCGAATCCTGCCAAAGTAACGAAGTGGTCGAGAAGAGCGCCCCTCTTTTTTTTTGACCATTTTGCCAGTTTGGCCACCCGACTGTCCTGCCCAAAACTCCTTGACGTTTTGTTCGAGTTGAGCCATCTGGTTTTTCCTGTGATTCCTTAAAACACGATTTTTACGCCTGCCCGTCAGATAAGGCACGATAAGAAAAACTGGGCTGAAGAGTAGCGCGAGAAAGAAGGCCAACCACAAAACGCCTAAAATTGAACTTAACATCATAATCACCTCCCCAAATTTCCTTTTTTGAGTAACCTAATTCCCCCTCTTTTTCTTTACCCCGGTTTTGTCAATGAATAAGATTCAGAATTGTGAAAAATTCCCCAAAAATTTAATGAGAGTTTACCATATTTTCCTTGTTACTGAATGCGCTCTGGTTGGGTATGTTTTTCGCTCTAAAAAGGTTCTACAGGTATGGAGCCATCTCTACACATAGGGCATTCAAAAGGGAGGTATCTGTTGTATTTAATCTTAGCCAGGGCGACTTTGGGAATGCCAAAGTCCACTCCATCACTACAGTCAATTATGAAACCTGTGGCGACAACACGCGCTCCTTCATCATGTATCAACTCAATGATTTTTGATATGGATTCACCCGTGCTCAAAACATCGTCTACTACTACAACTCGGTCTTCTTCTCTTATATTAAATTTTGGTCTAAAACTTATATTACCGTAGCGTATTTCACCGAAGATAGCTTTGGTTTCTAAGGCCTTAGCTACTTCGTAAGCTACGAGTATCCCACAAAAAGCGGGTCCAATGACGGCGTCAATCGGCTGTACCTTGATTTGCGCGGCAATTTCCCCACATAAAGCGGTGGTATATTCTGGGTACTGTAGTACCGCTGCCGATTGCAAGAACTTATCAGCGTGATATCCAGAATTTAATTTAAAATGCCCTTCCAGCAGGGCTCCTGAAAATCTGTAAATATCTAAAACCCGGTTCTGAGTTAGCATTAAAGTTCCTTTTTCCACGCAATGTTTGAAGGTGAGTTATATATAAGAGAACAGTGTCACCACAGAGAGATGACGCTACAAGCGTTTTAGTAGGTCAAAAACCTTCTGTACTTAGGGTAATTTATCAGCATCTTCTAATGATTTTATTAGCTCTTCTTTCATCGCTAAGGCTGCCGCTCGCGATGCGTTGGCAAATTTCTTCGGGCTGTATTTATTCTTATATGGTTCTCTCTGATATGCGAAAATTACCCCTCTGGACGAGTTTACTATAGCTCCATATCCATCTTCGTTGAAAGACGCTATTACATCCTTTGCCGTGGCGCCCTGTGCGCCATAACCTGGAACCAAAAACCACGCCTTGGGGATAATCTTTCTCAGAACCTCAGCCTCTGTTGGATAGGTAGCTCCAACAACCGCTCCTATACAAGAGTAACCATTTTCTCCTATCAAATCTTGTCCCCATTCATTAATAAGTGTTGCTACATGCATGTAATTAGGAGTTTCACCCTGTACAAGTCTCCGTGAGAACTCTTCGATATCAATCCCTTCTAAGGCTTTTGCTATCGGTTCTGTTTGCCAATTTTCAAGCTTGACAATTTTATCTTGTAGCTCATAAGACGAGGGATTAGATGTTTTAGCCAGGACGAAAATCCCTTTTTTGTATTTTTTGCATGCTTCTGTAAATGGTTTGATACCATCTACGCCTAAATAGGGGTTTACTGTTATCGCGTCCACATCGAACATCAACGTTGTTGCCCCATCACAGAGTTCTACCTCACCAAGATGCCCGTCAGCATACGCCTTTGCAGTTGTTCCAATATCATTTCTTTTGGCATCCTCTATAACAATTAGCCCTTTTTCTTTGGCATAATTCACAGTTTCCTCAAAGGCTCTAACACCTGCCGAACCGTACTTCTCATAGAATGCCATCTGCGGTTTAACAACCGGTACAATATCATGAACTGCATCAATGATTTGTTTATTAAAAGCTATAAATGCTTCTGCAACAGCTTCAACATCTTTATAGCATTTCATAGCCGTTCTTTTAATATGTTCTGGTATGTTATCTATCCTTGGGTCAAGCCCAATGCAACCTGGATTCTTTTTTTCAGAAATAGCATTTAACAACCTATCAGCAAAATTCTTATCCATCTATCCATCTCCGGAGGAAAATCAAACAGTCTCAGATATCCAATATTCCCGCTTTCTCAACTTCCTGCCCTTTATACTGGAGTTGATACAATCGGTAGTAGATACCCCTTTGCTTCAGCAGTTCAAAATGGTTTCCCATTTCTCGAATCTGCCCTCTGTGCATCACGATGATTTTGTCGGCGTTTTGTATGGTGGACAGCCTGTGGGCGATGACGATGGATGTTCTTCCGCTCATCAACCTTTTTAAGGCGTCTTGAATCATCAGTTCAGTTTCAGTATCCACGCTGGAAGTGGCTTCGTCCAGCACCAAAATTTCCGGGTTGTACGCCAAAGCCCGCGCGAAGGCAATTAGTTGTTTTTGTCCTACTGAGAGCGTCGCACCGCGCTCCTTGACTTCGGATTGATAAAGGGCGGGCAGTTTTTTGATAAAGGATTCCGCATGAACGTCCCGCGCCGCTTGAATTACCGCTTCGGGTTGTATCTCCTCATGTGCGAGTTTTATGTTGCTCTCGATGGTTCCTGTAAACAAAAACACATCCTGCTGTACAATCCCTATCGAACGATGTAACTTTTCCAGTTCAATGTCTCTGATGTCGGTGTGGTCAATGAGTATCTGCCCCTTGTTGACTTCGTAGAATCTGCACAGCAGATTGATAATCGAAGTTTTGCCCGCGCCCGTAGCGCCCACTATCGCCACCTTTTCGCCTTTTTCTACGGAGAAGGAGACACCCTTGAGCACGTGGTCATTTTCATTGTACGCAAACCAAACATCTCGAAATTCTATTCGTCCTTCAATTTTATCTACATGGGCGAGGTTGTCTGAATTTGTTATCAAAGGTTCGGTATCCAGAAGCCCGAAAATCCGTTCGGACGCCGCCATCGCCGATTGTAGCATGTTGTATTTTTCGCTTAAACTGCGAATCGGCCAAAAGAATCGTTGTGCATACTGAAGGAAAGCTACTAAAACTCCGATGGTAAGCGCGTTTTGAACGACTTGTCCGCCTCCATACCAGATTATGAGTGCTGTCCCTACCGCGCCGGTTATCTCCACCATCGGCATGAATAGCGAATAGAAGAAGATACTGCGGAGGTTGGCGTTCAAATAACCTGTATTCCGCTCGTCGAACTTTTCAAAACTGCGTGTCTCTTGAGCGAACATCTGCACCGTACTCATGCCCACGAGGTGTTCCTGCAAGAACGAGTTGATACGGGCTAATTGCCTGCGCCCTTCCCGATAAGCCCTGCGCACGTTGATTTGGAATACCAGCGTTATGACAAAAATTAAGGGTAGCACAAAGAAGGTGACAATCGCTAATTTCCAATTGAGCGCGAACATCATAACTACAATCGAAACAAGCGAAAAGACATCCCCGAAAATCTCTATCACTCCCGCGGTAAATAAGCTATTTAAAACACTGACATCGCCCATTACCCTTGTCATCAGCCTTCCAACGGGGTTCTTGTCGAAAAAACCGACATGCAACTTCTGGAGGCATGTAAAAATCTGATTGCGGATGTCGTACATGATATTTTGTCCTATCATCCGCGTTATATAACCTTGCAGGTAAGTGACGAAAAATTCTGTTAGCAACGCGCCAGTGTAAAATAACGCTATCCATTTCAAGCCGCTGAGATTGGCATTGGCAATGTAGTCGTCAATGGCTATCTTGGTTAAATATGGGCCAGCCAGCCTGACACATGCGCCGACAATTATTAAAAAGAATACAAAAATCACCTGCGGGGTATACGGCTTGACATAAACCAACAGCCGCTTCATCAATTTGCTGTCGTAAATTTTACCTAAGTCTTCTTCTTCGTCGATAGTGTGAAAGGAAGAATCTCTCATGTTTACTCCTACGAAAAAAAACGAAAACGAGTCAGTCAGTAGGTTGGGTTGGTCAGAGACGAGGTGATTGCCAAATCAAGTCAATGCTGACCAACCCGACTACAACTCAACTCCTATGAAAAAAAACGAAAACTCAACCCCATTTGAGTTGGTAAAATTATATCTTTTTTCCATCGTCTTGTCAACATCGAAAGTTGCTATTTGCATAATTCTATTGACTTAGCGCGTGTGTGAGAAGTAGGTTGGGTTGAGGCACGAAACCCAACGAAAACTCACTAATTTATATAATAATTTGTTCCCATTTAAGAATTGCGCAACTATAGACGCTTTTCACACACGCTCTTAGAGCTTTCTCGGAAAGTCTAAATGTGTCCTATTTTTCGAGCCGAAATCCGTAAACATCATTCAGGATACCTTCGCCGATGCAGTCTGTCCCCCGGTCACCACGATAAAAAATCAGCCATGGGTTATCAACGCTATTATGCCCCGTAGGACGCTCAAGATTCGGCCCCATGATTCGCTCGCCGTCCGCTCGGGGTACCACGGCGCAAACCTCAAAGGACATGCCATTGTCTTCCGTTTTCAGCACCACTAAGTCATCCTCGTGGTAAGCAGCGAGGTACAGGCAGTCCTTGGTGTCTATCGTCAGGCAGCCCTCCACACCGATAGCGTCAATTTCGCTTGCTCCGACGATACGTTCGGCAGGCTTGATACCCTCCCACTCTTGCCCATTCCAGTGAAGCAATTCTGTTT
>CAZRLY010000154.1:0-14753 GCA_964601015.1 uncultured bacterium | reverse complement strand
CTTTTGATTGACCAGATTTCAAAGATAGCCGTCCAAAGCAGTTTAGCTCTAAGACAGAGCCGACAGCTTATCCCAGGCATTCTCAACATCAGCCATGTCACAAACGACGGCGCTGCTTTTGGCATTCTGAGAGGGCGGAACTGGATGTTTGTAGTAATCACACTCTTCGCCATTGGCTTCATCTTCGTATACTATAAAAATTTCAAAGACAACACTTGGATGAAGGTATCTTTAGGATTTTTACTCGGCGGCGCGTTGGGAAATTTTATTGACCGAATTCGCATTCAACGGGTTATTGATTTTATAGAATTTCGTATTGATGCCATAGGATTCCGTTGGCCTACCTTTAATGTAGCCGACATTGCCGTATGTATCGGCGCTGCTATGTTGTTAGCACATATCTTTAGGAGTCGTAAAAAATATGAGGAACTCAGCAACACCTGAACAATCCCATCTCAAAGCAAAATTGCTTGTAGCGCTCATAATATTTTGCTTAATCGGAGGAACATTACAAGCTCAAGTATATCCTGAAATGCCACCCGAAACCACCGCGGAGGCTTACAGCGAAAGCGCTCTGCGCCGTTTTGAGGTTATATGCCTTGTATCGCTCCCGTTCACAACTGTTCACAGTTATTTAGCCGTCAGAGGAATCAAGATAATAGAACAAGGAACAATAGCCGCTGAACTTTCCGACACAGATTACAAAATAATCGGCGCTTCCGCTGTGGCTTTTTCGTTATTCATCGGTTTCTGGGACTGGCTTCACACACATGACGAATCTCCATCTCAACCCAAGATGCCGTCTCCAACGGCAGGTGGAAGGCAAAAAGCCAACCTCTCTTTACTTTCCACTGTTCACTTCCCACTTCCGCAGGTGGAACGAAGCGATACCCCACAGGGATATTTTGTCCCACTATTTCAGGTGAGATTCTAAACATGGAAATCGAAACGTATACATCTCCGGTTTTGCGCAAGCAGGCATCGCTTGTGGAAAGCGTTACGCCCCAAATAAAAAAGGTCATTTTTGACATGTTTGAAATCATGTATGAATCAAAGGGAATTGGTTTAGCCGCACCACAGGTTGGAATATCAAAACGAATCATCGTATTTGACGTTAGTAAACTCATATCCGAATGTCCGCCGATGGCTATGATAAATCCTGTCATAACAAAGTGGGAAGGCGAGGAACTGGAAGAGGAAGGTTGTTTGAGTTTGCCCGAACTCTGCGCTCCGGTAAAACGAGCCGAATACATCCATGTTGATGGATTGACGCTGGAAGGAGACATATTCCAGATTGAATGCGGAGGTTTGATAGCCAGAGTTCTGCAACATGAAATTGACCATTTGGATGGCATCCTATTTATTGACCGGTTGGATGGCGAGCAAAGAGAACTATTGAGGGAATACGCGCTGGAAACCGACAATAAAGGAGCTGTAAAAATGTTAGGATAATTATAATGCGAATAATATTCATGGGTACTTCAAAGTTTGCCGTACCTATCTTAGAGTCCTTAATCGAAGAAACGGGAAAGCGAGAACCTTCTAACTTCCAGTTGATAGGGGTTGTTACTCAACCTGACCGGCCGGGTGGCAGGGGAAGGAAATTGACTGCATCCGCGGTAAAGGTAGTAGCAGAACAACACGGACTTTCCCTCTATCAGCCACCACGCGCGCGAGCGACTGAGTTTGTTTGCAAGTTGGGCGAGTTACAGCCAGATGTCATAGTAGTTGCAGACTACGGACAGATTCTGTCCAAGCACATCCTTGATATTCCCCCGTGCGGCGTTATCAACGTTCATCCCTCAATGCTTCCAAAATACCGTGGAGCAGCACCAATTCACCGAGCCATCATCAACGGAGAAACTCACACAGGCGTCACCATCATGTTGCTTGACGAAGGCGAGGACACAGGCGATATAATCCTTCAGAAAGAGGTAGAAATTCTTGATTCCGACACGACGGATATGCTGTGCGACAGACTGGCAAATATATCGGTAGATGTACTGTTAGAAGCCCTTTCGATGGCTAAAGGCTGTCCACCACCCCATTATCCGCAAGACGAAAGTAAAGCAACTTACGCTCCCAAGCTCACGAAGGAAGAGGGGATGATAGACTGGAATAAATCAGCGGTCAACATCCGCAATCTCGTTCGCGGCACATACCCCTGGCCCGGAACGCATACATATTTTGGCGAAAAAACATTGCTAAAGGTTATCTCCTGCAAGACAACTGATATTCACATCAAGGACGCGCCACCAGGTACTATCTACATAACCCCGGAAAAAGAGCTCGCTGTCAAAACCGGTGAAGGGACGCTCATTCTCAAAACTGTGCAACCGGCAAACAAAGGAAAGATGGACGCAAAGGATTTCATAAACGGCTATCGAATTAAAACAGGCGACCAATTTCATGAATAGTCCGTAAAAATTGTGGATTGAATGATGATAGAAAACCAACTACTTGCCAGCATAATTAAAATAATGGTAATCTTCTTAGTCGCCCTAATAGCACTGGGGTTGATGTTAATATTCATAGTGATTCCAATGCTTATTAAGGGCGACGAAACAGAGGTGCCGTACGTCGGAGGCATGAGTCTATCTGAAAGCATGAGCAAGTTGCAAGAAAAGGACTTGTCAGCAGAAATCAACCCACAGAGGAAAGCAAGTTCAAAAGTTAAAGAAGGGCATGTATTGGAACAAGAACCGCGCCCCGGATTTAAAGTAAAACCGAACAGGAAAATTTATTTAACTTTGAGCGCCGGTTCAGAGAACATAATTGTGCCAGATTTAACCGGTAAACTCTTGAGGGAAGTACAGTTGGTTCTAAAATCAGAAGGTTTTCGCCTTGGCAACATAGCAAGGGTTCACTCAGATGACTTCCCCGCGGTGGATACAATCATCGCCCAAACTCCTCTGTCGCGTTCGGTCACCCCGCGTGGTACTCAAATCGCCCTGTTGTTGTCAAGCGGTGTGCGCCCAAAGATGTTGCTGATGCCTGATTTAAGGGAAAAAAAATTAGACGACATCAGAAACACTATCGAAAAGTCCGGTCTCAAAATTCGCAATATAAAACCTGTACTTAGCCGTGAATACGGAGAAGGAACTATCCTTTCTCATAAGCCACAAGCCAATCAAATTATTAAAGTAGGACAATATATTGATTTTGAAGTAAGCGGTTCTGACATCCGAGAACAGGGACGCCCTGTCGTCATCGAACATACAGTAACCCTAAGCGGAATTGAGCGTAAACACGTCAAAATTATCATAAATGATGAATCGAGAAAAGGAAGAAGAACGATTGTTGATGGCATGTTTGAACCTGGATTTTTAATAAGAAGATTTCCTTCCGTTGTTGGCAAATCCGTGATGATAGTCTACGAAGACGATATGGAAAACCCCATAATTACCAAACAACTCTAACTATAATGACTGCAACCGATAATCCTACCCAATCTGAAGTGAATAAAGACTCGGAACGCAGTAGTGAACGGGCTTCGTCCCGTTCAGAGGCGCAACGTCTTTTCATAGTACAGGGATGTAGTCTGCTTGAAGGCGAATCCCGTGACCGCGGGATTGCGATGATTTGGAAAGCATTAGAAGAAAGACCAACGAAAGAGAACTTCCTCTATGTTCTCAAGGCGCTTATTGCTAATAGTGACATCCTCCTGGCGCGAAAAGTCGCAGACATAGCAATAGGTCAACATCCAAACAACCCTGAGATTGCGAAGATGCGCCGATTGTTGTGGCCCGGTATCCCGAAACCGAGTTCGGCAAAAGCCAGGAACCTAAGCAAGGAAGTCCAATGGATTAAGGAACATGCAGCAGAATACCGTGGAAAGTGGGTTATCCTTGCAGGCGACAGACTCCTTGCCGCTGATGAGTCTTTGCATGTTGCGCGAGAGAAATCGAAAAACGTTATCAGCCAGATGGATTTTGACATTCCGCATACAATCGCAATGCATCCCCTTGTTTACTACATAAAAAAATAGAGGGCGCTTATAAAATGTTGATGCTCAATGACCGGCCCTTTGCCACCGGCTCGACGCAGTTTCTGGATGATTTACCAGACGAATCCCTGAAGGAGTCCCGTATTGTTCTACCTATACGAGTAGGTAATTCCGCTGAGAATCGTTTTGCTATCGTGGATACGGGATGCCCTTGGTGCATTCTTCAATGGGCAATTGCCAAGGAAGTTGGCTTACCGTTGGGGGAAGGGACACACGTTGCGATGAACACGAGATTCGGTCGAATGGAAGGGGAACTACACCGACTTCCTATCACGTTGTTAGCGGAGGAAGGGAAATCGCTTTCGATTGAGGCAACCGTTTTTGTCTGTGAATATTGGCCCGGAGCTAATTTTATTGGCTACAACGGCTACCTTGAGAGAATTCGCTTTGCTGTCGATGCATTTTCCAACAGGTTCTATTTCGGTCAATCAGACTGGGAAGGCGAGTAGAAATGCGTAATTTTTATATCCCTCCCAATCAAATTTCCGAGAACACCATTCTCATCTCAGGAGAAGAAAGACACCACATTGTCAACGTCCTACGCCTAAAACCCAACGCCCGAATCAAGATTTTCGACGGGCAAGGCAACGAATATTTAGCATCAATCCAAAGCTGCCAACGCGAAACTGTTATCGCCGAAATTCTCCAACATAGAAAAACCCCCCCGCCAAAACTAAAAGTCACGCTTTTTTGTGGGCTGCCAAAATCCGATAAACTCAAGTTGATTATTCAAAAGACAACCGAAATAGGAGTGGATACTATCGTTCCTGTCATCTGTCAGCGTTCCGTACCGCGTCCAAAACCCGCTGTCCTCCAGAAGCGTTTAGTACGCTGGCAACGGATTGCCAACGAATCTTCCAAACAATGCGGCAGAAGCTATTTCCCAAGGGTAGAAAAACTCATGGAGTTCAAAGAATGCTTTGTTGATGTTAATTTTGACTTGAGCTTGATTCTATGGGAAGGCGAAAAGAAGGTTGGACTGAAATCCGTCCTAAAACAAAATAAGAAAAGAAGCTTCGCCCCTGACGGGCAAGCAAAAAACATCGGCTTATTCATCGGGCCCGAAGGTGGTTTTTCACCCGAAGAGATTAAAACAGCCAGGGCGGCAGGCGTTATTCCGGTAACGCTTGGTACCTCAATCCTCCGCACCGAAACAGCAGCCATCGTCGGGTTAGCGTTGGTTTTGTATGAATTTGATGAACTTGGCGTGGAAGCATTATCCCGTGAGTAGCAAACTTCAGCTTATGTAATAATTTTACTTTTTACTTATCATAACAGAGAGAGGATAAAGAAAAATGACCAGACGAACTGTTAGAGTTGGTATTGCTGGCACAAAGTTTTCCGGATATTACCAAAATTGGTCGTACAAACAGGTAGCAGGAATTGACGTGCAGTTGGTGGGGGTAACTTCGGGAAATCCTGAGAACGCAAAAGCGTTTGCCCAAAAACATAGCATACAGCAAACATATACGAATTTCTCCGAAATGCTCGACAAAGCTGATTTAGATGTGGTAAGTTTGTGTGTCCCTAACTCGCTGCATGGTTCCTTTGCCGTGGAAGCCGCTGAAAAGGGCGTGAAGGTAGTTGTCGTTGAGAAACCGATGACTATTTGGCCGGGTTATGTCGAAGGCAGAGAGGCGTCGGCTGAACGGAAGAAAATTGAAACCATGCGGTATGTAGATGAGATTCTGGGTATCTTTGACAGGACGGGGAGCAAAATGCTTTATGCCGAGAATTTCGTCTACATGCCGGGCGTACTCAGCGCCATGCAGACGTTTCGAGAAGGTGGAGGGTACATCACCGACATCGAAGGCGAATGCTCCCATTGGGGTTCACACGCTACCTACTACGATAAAATTCATCTCTCAGGCGGTGGAGCACTCATTTCAAAAACGGTTCACCCGCTCGGCACTGCGCTATATGCCAAATACTGTGAAGGAATCTTTCGCAACAAAGAACCGATTCGACCGGTGTCCGTGTTTGCGGTGGCTTTACAAATTATGAAGGCGATGCCGCAGGAAGCGCAGGAGAATTTTGTTGTGATGCAAAATGTGGACGATTGGTCGCTGCTGCTTGTGAAATTCTCCGACGGCACAATCGCCCAGTTAAAGGGAACGGATACCTATTTAGCGGGAATCAAAAATACCATCGAAATTCGTGCGACCAACGAAATCTACCACATTGACATCAATCCCAACAACCACACTACCTGTTTCACTTTAGCGTCCGAAACCCTGAAGGGGTTGGAACTACGCGAAAAACAACGCCACAACGCAGGTTGGTCAAATCCGTCTGTGGGGGAATATCGCTTGAATGGCTATGTGAATGAATTGACGGACGCTGTCAAATGCGCTTTGGATGAAGAACGCATGCCACAATCAGGCGCGCTGTTGGCTCGCGACACAATGGCTATCGTCGGCGCAGCATACGAATCGGCGGAAACCAGGAAATGGGTGGATATTTCCGACATTATCAACACCAAGAAGTTTGCCAGGAAATATTATCCTAATTTTGATTACGTTGAGCCAATTTTCAGGACGAAAAGCTAAATCAAAAAAGATAGAAAAAGAGAAACCGGGAAAACGAGATAGTCGCATTCATCCCCTCCTGAGGGAGCATTTCATTCCGAATCGGAAGGGGACTTCTGCAACAAAAAGAGTTAAAGAAAAGACGAATTTTTGTTGCCCTGAAGGGGAAAAGATGTTAGAATGTGGGGCGAAAACGGTAGCAGAGTCTATCAGTTTTCGATATGAAACCCCGTAGGTCAATTTTCACAAATCGACATCTTTCTGTCGAAATCTGAATTTCGACCTACATATTTAGGAGGAGCAAGATGTCAGTTGAAAAATTGTTGTTTAACGTAAGTTCTGATGAACCGAAGGTATATCTGGAATGTTCTCAGATGCAAGGCTGGGATATTGTCGTTGATTCAGAAGCTATTCCTTCTGAACAATATGCGGCACAAGAGTTCCAGCGTTGGTTTGAGGAGGCGACGGGAATACTTCTCCCGGTACGCCACAGCGTCGAAAAGGCTGAAAATCACGTCTACATCGGTCAAGGCGCAGCATTGGCTAAAAGCGGCCTTGCCATCGACATCACCGCTTTGGGTGACGAGGGATTATGTGTGGTGGTACAAGAAGACCGCGTGGCAATCGCCGGCGGACAACCAAGAGGTACGCTCTACGGAGTATACCAATTCCTCGAAGATGGATTGGGTATGCGCTTTCTAACGTTCGACCACACGCATATCCCCGAGGCTACCGCTACGAAGGTACCCTGCGGAGAATATACCTACAAACCTCCATTTTCGTTCCGTTGGAGTTTTTATCGAGAAAATGCCAACAAGCCTGACTTCGCCGCACGGTTGCGCGTCAACACGGTAACTCCCGACGAGAAATTAGGTGGTAATACGCCTCAAACTCTCATCAACCACTCATTTCACTGGTTGGTGCCTTTCAGCGAACACGGGGAAGAACACCCTGAGTATTATGCTTTAGTGGAGGGCGAACGCGATACAAACACGGGTGGTGGCGGGCCTCAATTGTGTGTGACGAATCCTGACGTGATTCAAGTCGCCGCCGAATCCGCAATCCGTTATATCGACGAACGCCCGGGGATGAAAAACATCAGTGTCAGTCAGGCGGATACAGCCAAATACTGCCGTTGCGACGCATGCGAGGAAATCAACCAACGTGAAGGTACTCCAATGGGTTCGCAACTCGCTTTCGTCAACGCCGTCGCAGAACTGGTTGAACAAAAACACCCGGATGTTAAAATCGGAACGCTGGCTTACTGGTATACCCGCAAAATACCTAAGACTATTCGACCGCGGCATAATGTGCAGATTCAGCTTTGCAGTATCGAATGCTGCACATTGCATCCTATTGATGCCCCGAATTGTCCGAAAAATAGGGAGTTCTGTCAGGACATGAACGACTGGGGGAAGATTAGTGGCGACATTTGGGTATGGAATTACAACACCAATTTCCGCGCTTATGACCGGCCCTTCCCCAATCTACGAAGTATTGGTCCAAATGTGCGCTATTTTCTAAGTAACAACGTCAAGGGATTGTTCATGCAGGCAAACGGAAATGGGACTTCCGGCGAGTTGTCTGACTTGCGGAACTATATCATATCGCGGATGATATGGAATCCCAATTTTGATGACAAGGCGCTCCGTGAGGAGTTTGTTCGGTTGCATTATGTGGGTGCGGCACAGACGATTCTGGACTACATCGAAATGTTGCATGACAACGCCGAAGAATCCGGATTACACCCGGGGTGTTTCCCTTCACCCGAAGAGGTTGGACTTCGCCCGGAAATCTCCCGCAAAGCGTTTGACTATTTTGAGCAAGCCCTGGAACTGGCTGATGACGAAACAGTCCGCGCACGGGTGGAAAAGGCTTCCATCTGTGCCTACAGAGCCATGATAGATACGGGCGGGCCGATGGAGGATGCCGAACGCGAAGCTCTCATTGACCAATACATTGCACTGTGCCAACGCCATAACATGACATTCGCTTCGGAACGCCAGGCAGCCTCGAAGTTTTTTGAAGAACTCAAGGAATAGTTAATTTAATTTAGACTAACTTGACTTTGGTAAATAGGATGTAGCAGTAGCGACAACCCGATGTGGTTGTCAAGCGGCTACCACACTCGGAGCGAAGCGCCGTAAGACGAAGCGGCTTTTCACCTTGTCTTTAAACTTCATCTTTAGATAGTGAAAATCTGCTCAAGTTGTGCTTATCAATTTACAAATCTGATTTACGTTCAACATATCGACGCCGCAGGACAAAAACTCGGCCGGATTCGATTACATCAACTTTCAGCATTGCCTTGCCGTCTTTGACTGTCAAGGCGGGGAAGGGCAGAAGTCCATCCTCCGTCGCCTCAAACGCAGTAACATTCGGCAGGAAGGACGGCAGGTTGACGGTGATGGTTACATTTTCAGCCGGTTCAATTGTTGGCGGCTCACTGCTGGCGGGGATGTGATTGGCTGTTGCGAGGATGAGCGTATCCGGCCCACTCAGCAGCGTACCTACCCAAACACGCTCTTTTGGCCACTCTTCCTGACCGACAACACCCGTCGGCACCGTATGGGTGTCGCTTGTCGCAAGGTCAATCGGTGTGGCGAGCAACAGGTCAATTTCGATATGTTCGATAAGTGCGTTGAGTTTGGCAATCTCTTCTCGACATGGTTGGTTGAGTTCCCAGCCGCCTGCTCCGCGAACGTATACCCAACTTGTCAATCCTTTCATCCCCGCGCCGATTGCCTGGACGATATTCTGTCGGTATTCGGCAGGGATTGGTCCTCGCGCTCCTTTGGGAACTCCCTGCCCGCCTGACCAACCAAAGGCTTCAAGGCAAGCGAACATGCGATTCGGCGCGCCGGACAGTTGAGCCAACAGCAAACTTTCACGTACATAGGCGTGGTCCCTTGAATAGAAGTTAATCGGATACGGGTCAAAACAGCTAATGTCGGCTAACTGCCCATATATCCACCAGTTCAGGGGACGGGTGGTGCCATTCATGATAATCCACGACGCTGCTTGCGGGGCGAAGCGTTCGATGAGTTCCTGCCAGCCGGTATTTGCCAGCAATCGGGCGTGGTATCCCAGCCCGACGCGATATCCTCCGCCTCTGTTGTCGTGCGCGTCCGGCTCATCGGGGCCCATCACAAACGCGACGCGCTCGTGTGCGTCAAATACACCACTTGTGTTGCTCAACGTGTGAACGCCGTATTTTTCGCATTCTTCCAGAGGGATTTGATGCCACATTTGTAGATTCATGTGCATCTCCTGGCAAATTGACGGGGGAACATGAATTGAACTGCGCGGGAACACAAACGGAAGTACGCGGAACTGCGTCGCCACATTCAACCCCCTGTCGGTCTGAACGCCCACGATGTGGTATGTGCCGCGCTTCAACGGCTGGGGCAGTTGCGCCACCGCAAGGGCAACATTGTTTGAAAAATCACAACCGTAGAATTTAACATCCTTGAGCAATTCGCCATCCAGCGTGAGACTCACAACCTTGCCTACATCAGTCTCTTTACAACGCCGCGCGTAAACGTACAATCTGTCCATTGACTTGTCGGTCGTGACGTAATCAACCAGCATATCAGGGGGGATATATGGTATCTGCATCTCCACGGGTTGAGCGTTTTTCAGCGGGATAGTCATGGTAGCGCGCATACCTTCCGGGCGTTTGCGGAAGCGCACATAAATCTGTCCGCACTCGCCGGGTTGTAGCAAACGGGGGTGAACGCGATACCATACTACGCCGCGCGCATCCCAGGCACTTTCGGTGAAATCAACATAGCTCTCTTGGATTGGCTTGCCGTTGAGCAAAATCGGCTCGTCAATGCGTACAGGAACTTCGCTGTTGTTGTATACTACGACGCGCAGTCCGCCGAAGTCAGCGTGTTCTTCATATATCCGCTGTAATCCCTTCTGTAGGACTCCGATGTTTACAGGTTGGCGTCCTTCGACCACTTGCGAATCAGCCGGCGGCAGTGCGTCTGGCATATAGTAGGCACTGAGTATTTCCAGAGAACCGCCCGCTGGAAGTTTCGGCTTTTCCACCCACTGTAGCGATGTTGGGCCGGCCAGCGCGAGTTGCCGTACAAGAATAACGCCGCGGTCAGCGCCGGCGATGCGCAGTTCGTGGGTACCCGAACTGTGTTGTGCGGGTAGTTCCACAAAGAACGCCCGGTCAGTTTCAAAGTAGCTTGCCGCGTCGAATTGGGCTATCTGCTCGCCGTCCCACAATACCCTCATCTGCCGCGACGCATCACGGTGCGCTCTCACGATAATCCGAGCCGCCAACTGCTCGGCAGGTTCCTCCAGTTTGACGAATGTCGCCAGCGATAGCGGCTGACGTTGTGTAGCGTGAATGTCCCGTCGGACGGGGAAGCCCAACGACTCATCCGGCGTAAGGAGAGCCGAATCACCCGGCGACTGCAACCATCCGTCAATGTCTTCGTAGTAGTGGGGTGGGTGTCGGCCAATTGGGTCAGTCCAATCCAGCGCAATGCTACGCCAACCCGCTTTCGCACGACACTCGCCCCATTTAGCGCGCACTGGCGCTTGAGTATCCGTCGCCGCATATATTCCCTCTCCAACCGTCAGTTTCACCAATATTTGCCGAATCGTGTTCGACACGTTGGTCGGCAGTCCGCTGAAGTTGTCGAGCGTCACTCGCACCCACACTTCGCCCTGTCCGAGAAACAGACGGGCCTTCTCCTCCGGTACAGTCAGCACCCCGTTTTGCCAACCATGTTGGTCTGGCTCTAAATCGCCACTGGTCGCTATAGTCGTCCAATCCAAGCCATTGGAGGACATTTGCAGTACATTCTGCCCTCCGAAGTTTGGTCCATTAGCCGTTTGGTCTATTTTGATATTGATGTTTGTAATGGTATGCTCGCCAAAGAAACGCCAAGTAACCGTGCGGTTACTGTGCGGTCCCATGTTGGCCAACATCCCCGGTTGCCATGCCTCAACGGGCAGCCCGTCAACGAACGCCTCCTGCAAGAAGCGCGGCGTTTGAAAATCGTCAACGTACTCGAACTGCCCGTTTTCATCGGGACTAATTTGTATGCCCTGCTCAACAGCGAACAAGCCGTTGGCTTCCACTAACACTGACAGCAGTGCGCCGAAACTTGCTAACGGCATTGACAACACAGCAAAATTTTTGTTAAACATTGTCCTTATCTCCTCGTGTAAGCAAGTTTTAGAGGGTGTGTGAAAAGTCCATAGACAAGAAATGTAGGTAGAGTTGGGGTATTAAAAGAAGGTGTTGGGGAGTGGGGCATTGGGGTAATGGGGAAAAGACTTCAATTATCACAGGTTTTTACCCCATCACCCCAACCCCCCAATACTCCATTACCTTCTTTTCACCCATTATCTTGATACCTAACTGCGTCTATAACACTTGGGTTGAGTAGCGAAGCGTAGCGTATCGAAACCAAGTATCGAAACCATGCGTGGAGTCAATCTTCAATCTTCAATATTCAATCCATTCACCATTTTCTCATCTCATAATATGCCTCCATGCACGCTTCAGCGTTTTCGATGGGGATATTCGGGGGGATGTGGTTGCCCACCGCAAAAAAATACCCGGGACAATCCCGGCCGAGGTCAATACAACGCTTGACTTCCGCGTAAACATCCTCTTTTGTGCCAAAGGTTAAAATACGGCAGTCTGCGTTACCAATGATGACGTGGGTTTGCCCGTATTTCTTGCAAACTAATTCTAAATCAGTTAAAGGTTCAAAAATGAATCCCTCGGCCCCAGCAACGGCTAAGTCATCTATATATTCTGTATAGTCGCCGTCCGAGGTGAACAGGATTTTCTTCCCCGCGTCCTTGGCACAATCCCACATTCGTTTGTAATTAGGGAACACATACTTGCGATAGAACTCAGGTTGAAAAATACTCCCCTCCGTCCAAACCATGTCATCGTGTGTGTGATAGACTTCGATGTCAGTGCGTGCCCATGCCTGCACGAAGGGCATAAGGTAATCCGCCCAACGGTTCAGCACCTCTCCGAACCTATCAGAATCAGTGCCAGCGGCTATCAGGAGATTTTCCCAGCCAAAAGCTGCGATAGCAAAACTAACCACCGACTTGTAAGTCCCTCCAGAAGTTACATAATCCCCCTTGAGTGCATTATTGCACCATGCTCTGTATTTTTCAGTCTGCTCGTCAAGGTCAATTTTACCATATTCGTTGACCATATCCAAGTTATAGATATCCTCCAGGTCAACAAATGGTGAGTCCTTCGGCAGTCTGTAATCCGAACCGTCAGCTTGGAAGATAGCATGTCCCATGTCTGTCCAGCGTCCTTGCGACCAATTGGGCCCATCTACCGACCAAACATAATCGAAATCCAGCAGTTCATGCCAACCTGCATTCGGTTTCCCCTGTTGTTTCCTGACAAACTCCATCCATCTGGGATGTGTAATATACTGAGTATGCGGTATTTCATCAGGTGCTTGAAGGTTAAAAGCGGCAATGCCACGTTCGTAACTCATCTATATATTTCCTCCTCTTTCTTGTTGATAATCAACTGGTAACAGGTGGTATCTACAGTTGCCAAGTCAGCCAATTCTAGTGGTTTATTTTTTCAGTTCATATAGGGTTGTGAAGAGGATTGCAAAAATCAACGGAGTGTATTTTTGCAATAATACGCAAAGCTGATTATTGCACTCCACCCTATACGAATTTATGAGACTAGTAAAGAGTAATAAAGCTCGCATTGCTCAGTAGTTTGCTTCGCAAACCACCAGTTTACTCTTCACTTTTTACTTTTCCTTTATCAAATAGTACATTGTTTGTCCAACTTTACCAATATTAAATATTAGTTGACCGTCCTTCTGTCTCACAGGGATTGGCTTTATCCGCTGCCCATCTGCCCCAATTGCCCATACTTTTAGACTCGAAAATTCCGTTTTGAGTTCGATAGTAGCTTCTATCGGTTCGATGAGAATAGGCGCATGTCCGCCATCCAATTTTTTGGTATGTAGGATGTTGTATCGAAAGTCCGTGTTCTCCGCTCTGCCTACAGCCGTGAGCAGCAGGCGGGAGGATTGGACAATCGGCTCATCCGTTAGCGAACTGATGGCAACCGTGGCAAACGGGGTTCGGACGTGAAGGTTAAGCCCATTCATTGGAATAGATTCTACTTCACCGATGAAACCGTAGGCGGCTTTTGTGTAGGGAGTGTCAATGACACCGATGCGTTTTTCCCAACTGCGGTACAATTCTCCCGTATCGGAATGTACTTCCGTCGCATCTTCTGCTATCACGCGTTCACGAGCAGATATAACCTTATCCACATTGTCCGGAGATTCATACAATGCCATGGCCAATTGATGTTGTTCTGCCGTTGCTAACAGTGCTTCTTGCATCTGCCAGGGTGTCGGATTGGGCGACTTTAGAATATCCTCTTCGGGGTGATAAATTGCTACCGTTTGTTCCGCAGGGCGAACATCTCCACGTCTGAAAAGCAGGGCGGCATGATAGAATAACCCAAACCTCGCCGGGTCAATGGAAGTCTCAAAAGAACCCGATATTTCTTCTACAGGTACGGAGGCGCTGTGGCGATAGGTATAAGTGGTCAAGCCGTTCCAACCCTGGAATGCCGCTACTGCCGCCATCGCCAGTGGGTGTTCGGCACGCCATTCATTGGGCCAAGGTTGGTCCCATTCGGATACGAAAAAGGGTTTCCCTAAAACACGATTGAAGGACAGCGCAGCAAAAACATTGCCAACTGAACTCACCATCGGGCGGTTATCAAATTCAACCGATTTTTTCGGATGGTCAAAATAGCTGTGGGAGTCGGTGTAATCAGTTATTTGCAGTGATGAAAGCAGAGCTAAATTGCGGCTCCAATTGCTACCCGTCATCGGCACTTTGACACCGATACCACGCAAATAGGATTGCATCTCCTTGTAGTATGTTCGTTGTACTTCATGTAAAAAACGCACAATCGGTTCCGTGAACTGCGTAAAATCCACAGGTTTGGATTGTTTTTCAATATCGTGTTTCTCTGCCCATCTGCGGTATTTTTCTTCCAAACGCGACCGGTACGGCTCTAAGGTAACTTTTTGCGTAAATAGGTCATTTTCATTCGCAAACTCCATCAACACAATCGCCGGGTCAACTTTGTAAGCCAAACCCGTATACGGATTGACATGCGTCCATATATCACGGCTATATTTCTTTTGCAATTCGATGAGACGCTC
>CAZRLY010000153.1:0-14912 GCA_964601015.1 uncultured bacterium | reverse complement strand
CTAAGAAGTATCCAGCCGAGAAATACGGCGTAAGCCATCTGATGCTTCAATATTCGACACCGCGGGCTAAGGGTTGGCAAAACGTCCAGCGATTCGGCAAGGGAAAGGAACAGCGATTCAACAGTATACGAGATATAGATACGGGGAAAATTGTTTTTCGATTTAAACCTGTCAAAACTTCAAAAGTACGTTTGGCTGTGTTGTGGACTAACGATGCTGAAAAAGCACCCGGCATTGGACTGCCAATTTATGTCAAAGCCACTATACGACTGATTGAGGTAGAAGTTTACGGACTTGAGAAGGTGAAAGGGGGAATCACAGTAAGCAAACCCGAAGACACAAAACCAGAGGAATTACTGCTGACCGAAGAAACCTCTGATGCTCAATCTGTGGAAATAGAAAAGGTTGTCCGCAACTATGAGCAAGCTTACCGCAATAAAAACATAGTTGAATTCGTGAAGAATATCTCACCAGATTACAACAGAAAAGGCGAAACTTACCAGGGACTCAAAGCCAAAATGAGTCAGCTTTTTGAAAAATACGAGAAAATAAATTTTTCTCTTGGTAAGCTAAAAATTTCTCAATACGTTCAAAAAGCTACAGCGGAAACAAAATTCTCCCTCCGACTTGAGAAAACCGACGGTGAAGCCGTCTCTTATTCTGGAAAATTGCTTTTTAAGTTATCAAGTTCTAACGGAGAGTGGAAGATTTTTTGCATTGAATCAAAATAAATCAATGGACTTATCCCCGTCAATACAGGCTGCAAGTCCTCCCCCAACACTAAGGAGGTAATTACAATGAAGTTACAAGTTTTACCCCTCATCTTTATCCTTGCATTTTGCATTATCAGTTGTGATATAGACAATATAACCAAAAATGACACGTATGCTACGCCTTATTCTACCACGAAATCAGCGCAGGGCGTACAGGAGCTTGTCATTGACAACGTAGATGGTGACATCGAAATCAAAACTCATCGAAACAACGAGATAGAGATAGATGCGGAAATACGCGTCACAGCAACTTCTATGGAAGAAGCAAAGGACTTCTCTCGCGAAGTTGATATTGACATTTCCAAAGATGACGATGTGCTTTACATCGAAACGGTTTACCCATACCCAAAACCGTCAAAGATAGGCGAAGTTAGCGTTGATTACTACATCAGGGTTCCCAGCGATTTAGATATTGATGTCTCAAACACCAATGGTGATGTTATCTTTGAGGACATCTACGGAAATCTGAGAATCAGCACGGCTAACGGCGATATTTCAGCGGATAACATATTCGGCGATGTCGACGTTATGAACACCAACGGCAAGATAGACTTGATTGACATTAACGGTAGCGTTGACGCGCGCAACACAAATGGCAACCTCGCTATCTCAATAGTTGAAGTCAAGGTAAACTGCCAGGCTAATACTACCAATGGGGATATTATCCTCTACATGCCCGAAAATGCTTCCACACAAGGAACCGCAAGAACAACCAATGGAGAGATTGAATCGGAATTCCACGGGGAGTATTCGCAAAGCAGGAAAAAATTGGAACTCATGCTAAACGGCGGCGAAGGGGAACTCGAACTCCGGGCAACAAATGGCAACATCAAATTACTGGAGCTTGATTAAGATATGTATAATAGAAAGGTAGCTTATGAAAGCCGTTTCCATAGACAAGCCGCGTACTATCAGCATTATCAACGTAACCCAGGGTGAAGTTGGCGAGGATGAAGCGCTGGTTAAAATCAAAGCCGCTGGCGTTTGCGGTTCGGATTTAGGTTCATTTTTAGGGACATTTCTGCTCGTCACGTACCCGCGGATACCAGGACATGAGATTGCAGGCGAGGTTGTTGAGGTTTGCAAAAATGACAGAAATATTGCCATCGGAGATAAGGTAACTTTGGAACCGCTCGTCCGATGCGAACGCTGTTACCCCTGCCGAATTGGAAGATACAACTGTTGCGAAAATCTGCAAGTTTTGGGCGTACATCTCGACGGAGGCATGCGCGAATACTTCCGCGTACCCGTAAATCTCCTGCACAAGCTGCCGGATGATATGGACATGCACGTTGGCGCGCTTGTCGAACCGTTGACGATTGGCATGCAGGCTGTGAACCGCAGCATGCTCTGCGAGGGGGAAACGGCTTTGATTTTGGGAGCCGGACCAATCGGTTTGATGACGCTCGCTGTCGCAAAATCCCGAAACGCTAAAGTCATCAGCGTTGACCTGATTGCATCTCGCTTAGAAAAGGCGGAGGAATTGGGCGCTGACTATGCTATCAATCCAACATCAGTATCTCTCCACGAGGCTGTCAAAGAGATTACAAACGGCGAAATGGCAAACGTTGTCTTTGAAGCTGTCGGCGCTGCTGCGACAATCGAAAGCACAATTTATCTCGTCTCCTACGCGGGCAGAATCGTAATCGTCGGACATGGACATGAACCCGTAGAATTTAAGGAACCCCATCTCATTACGAAAAAAGAGCTGGACATCCGAGGTTCACGAAACAGCAGAAATACCTTCCCCGATGCCATCAAATTCATCCAATCCTGCGATGTGAGGACATTGATAACCCACATCTTCCCGTATACAAAAATTCAGCGCGCATTCTCAATCTTGGAAACGAAGAGCGAACCTGTGACGAAGATTTTGTTGACTTTTTAGTTTTTTGACATTTAGCGTCGGTTGGGGACTTATAATTGATAACTGTTTCTGGTAAATATGAGGAGGAGTGAGTTTCATGCTCTATCAACAATCATCCTTTTTCCGGTTGCTACGCGACCAACTGTCCGCGTGTGCTGCGGAGATGCGCTCCTTTACACGACACTGGGGCACAGTCGGTGCCAACTCGGAAGAAGCTTTGCGTGAGTTACTGCGACGATTTCTGCCCACCCGCTATATGGTTACCAGTGGTATTGTGATTGCCCCTGAACAGGTTGTCACTTTTGACCCAAAGCGCGGCCCGAGTAGTCGTCAAGTAGATGTATTGGTTTACGACCGGATGCTGAATGTTCCTTTGATAGAGTATGGTGGGCTGTCGGTGCTTGTGCCAGAAGCGGTTACATTTGCCATCGAATGCAAGGACAGTAGAAATTACAAAGATGTCTGGATTGCCTTGCGTAACATCCAGTCGGTCCGGAAACTGAGCTCAAACATAGTAGGCATAGTGTTTGGTTATCAATGGAAAACGCCTCGTCCAGTGCGCAAGCGAATTGAAGAACATCAATCTGAGCTTGAACGGGACACCGTCGCCGATTATCTCTTTAGTCTGGAAGGCAAGTTTTGCGCTTCGTGGAATGCGGCTCAATCGCAATTTGAATTTTATCAACTTGGTGAAGATGCACTCACGCATTTTTGGGCGACACTCATTGCTCTACTGGAAGCCCGACAGGGAATATCATCCCCCGGGCTAGCGCGGCTGCGAGAGGCACTTGCTATTCCGGAGCTTTCGCCGATTTTGACCCCGGTGGCAATAAACTGATTTTAGGGAGGAGAACATCATGGCCACGCATCAGGTTCATTCTATTGAGGAATTCATCAAGATAGTCAAAAGTTGGAGACTTAGTCTTCCCCTGGTTCGTTTCAGGATACAAGGGAGCGCAGTTTCTGAAAGACGAGGAGCTACTGTCATCGTGCAACCAGTCACAGAAGTGACAATTACCGCGGCGCGGCGGAATGATGCGTCAGAGGAAGGTTATGAGATTGTGCGCTTCTCTTTCGACTATGTGGTGGGCGAAAACCACTGCCGAGTTTATACTAACGCTCAACCAAAGATTCAAGTACTGCCCACGGATAACCCGCCTCGCGCGTACAGAGATAGGTTGCAATTAGAAGGGTTCCTGGTTGAACAGGGCGAATGGTCAAAAACATCAGCACAACAAGCCTTGAATCTAGAACCAAACTGAAAAAAATCACGCAGTGCGCAGTCCAAAATTGTCCCTAACACATCTATTCCCAGATAATCTCCTGCCCGTCAAAAACCGGGCCTTCCAGGCAAACCCGCTTGTATTCGTGCGTACCATTTTGCATCCTAATTTTGCGGACGCATCCCAGACAAGCTCCCACTCCACAACCCATCCGATTTTCTAAAGCTATCTGAGCTGGAATATTAAAATCAGCGGAGATTGTTGTAACGGCTTTTAGCATTTCATCCGGCCCGCAGGCGTAGATGACGGGATGTTCATGGCTTATAATGTCGTACAGCATTTCCCTAAGCAATTCCGTTACAAAACCCTTGTAACCACAACTTCCATCGTCAGTTGAAACGCATACATCAACACCGATTTCACGGAATTCATCGACACAGAGGAGCATCTTTTGACTTCTGGCACCTATCAATGTTAGCACGCGTCTTTTTGCCTTTCTCAATTCTTCGGCGAGCAACATGAGCGTCGCAACTCCCACTCCGCCACCCACAAGCACAGCCGTATCCAAGTTGTATAGAATTGAAAAGCCGTATCCCAACGGCCCCATTATTTTTACCACTTCCCCTGTGCGTTTCTGCGAAAGCAGGAGCGTTCCCTTTCCGATTACCTGAAATAAGATGTCTACATTGCCATCCTTTGCCTTGTAGATTGTAAATGGACGGCGCAACAATGGGTCAAATTGTTCAGATACTAAGATATGTACAAACTGCCCCGGCTTGGCGATAGCCGCTATCTCTGGGCATTCCAGTGCCATTTGAAAGTGCGATTTTGCAACTTCTATGTTGGAAAGGATTTTTGCCGTACAATCAATTTTTGGCATGTTAGCACCTGTAATTTTCAGATATTCTTTTTCAAATACAGTAGAATAACGTCAGTTCGGGATAACGATACAGTTGCGATAAGTTCCACGGATTATTACCATCTAATATCACAAATTACACGAATTAGACAAATTTCACGAATAAATTAAAGATTAATTTGTGTAATTCGCTTAATTCGTGCCATTCGTGATAATGTAATTCGTCTTTGGAATACCCCAAGTTCTTATCCCGAATTCACGTTAGAATACTAAAAATCCGCTTTATATTGTTCCAACTCTTGAGCCATTATCTCCAAGTCAAACCCCTCTTTTCTTATGCGTAAATCGTAATATAGAAGGGTTATAGTAACGATTTTGAAGGGTTCAATCAACATAAACGCTAAAGTTGACAAACATCCTGCTATCTGCAAGATACTCATCTTTACAGCACTGGTTGCTAAAATGCTAACGATGGTGAGGAATAACATTTCGGCTATCCAAACTGACACTATGATACCAAAGGCTTTCAGAAAATACCCAGATGCCAGATATTTACTTCGCTTCAGCGCGCCTAACCCGCCTTCCCCTTCAATCATTACAACCTGTGAAATCAAACCGTACCATACCATAGCGATTAGCCCCGGTACAACGCAAAGGAACAAACCGACACTTATCGCAAGCGTGGAAGCAACTGCTGCGCCTATCAGCGGAAAAATTCGAGCCAACACCTTCTGATACGCCTCAACAACTGACATTTCTTTAGCAAGAAAACTTTCTGAAATCAAAATTGCGCCGGCGGCTATTACGATGATTTCGATAAAGTAGGTTAGTATGATAACCGGGTAATTGCTCGCATGTTGAGATATATTACTCTCGACAGGAAGTCCCATTGTGGAGCCGCCAAAGGGCAACATTTTCGATACGACTAACGCAATTGCAATGACAATAATCTTGCCGGGCAATATTACCCCGATAAATCTTGGAAAGTTGTTTTTATAGAAAGCAACCGCCCTCTTGAGTATATCGCCGATGCTCATTGGCTGTAAAGTTCTATACAATTCATTCATGAGTTTTCGAGTGATAAATATGTAGCGGCGTTTCTCCGTAGCGCCATTGTTTGCAACCATCGGAGCAGGACAGGACAGAGAGCGTCCACTACATATTTACGAGGTAAAATGCTAAATGTTGAATTCTCAATGATAAATGGAAGAAAGGCAAGAAAGCTAAAAGCGAAAAGATGTCGGCAAAGCCGTCATCTTTGGCTTTGCCTGCACTTTTTGCCCCATTCATCATTCCGACATTCGGCATTAGAACATTTATCATTTAGCACTCAGCATTCTGAACCTAAAAGCGTAGGCTTTGCCTCGCTTTTCGTTTTCAAACGTGCAGAGGTTCAGGGTTACTCTTCCAGCATTTCCAGATTTTTCTCCAACTTCGCTTTCTCAGCTTCGAGTTCAACACGCTTGTCTTTTCTCTGCTGGACGACTTCCGGGCGAGCTTTATTCAGAAAATTTTCGTTGCTCAAAGCTCTTTCGATTCCCGCCAAATCCTTCGTAACCTTGTCCAGTTTTCTCGACAGCCTGGATTTTTCTTTTTCAATATCAATCAATCCCGCCAGTGGCAGATAGATTTCCACATCGCCTACTACGGCAGCGGCTGACATTTTCGGTTTTTCTTGGTATGTGGCTATGTGGACTTCTGGCGCTTTGGCGAGGAAGTTGATGTAATTGGTGTTGTCCGCGAGGCACGTTCGGGCTTTTTCGTCTGGCGCGCCGATGTATACTGTAACTTCGCTGGAAGGCGGTACGTTCATTTCGCCCCTGATGTTGCGGATGCCGTTGATGACGTTCATAATCAACTCCATCGCCCCTTCAGCATCCGGGTCAAAAAGGGTTGGGTCAAATTTTACCCAAGGAGCCACAACAATGCTCTCTACTGAACGGGACAGAGTCCGTTCACTACTACGGGACGAAGTCTGTTCACTGCGCCTTCCGTCTTCCGTAAGTCGTTGCCAAATCTCCTCGGTGATGAACGGCATGAACGGGTGCAGCAATCGCAGAATGCCCTCCAAAACTTCGCTGGCGACATATTGGGCGGTATATTTTTCGATGGATGTGTCTGGGAGGTTGAAGCGCATTTTTACCAGTTCAGCGTACCAATCGCAGTATTCGTGCCACAGAAAATCGTAGATGCGTTGAGCGGCTTCGTTGAAGCTAAATCCTTCGAGATGGTTCGTTACCTCTTGCGCTACGGTGTTAAATCGGCTGCGAATCCACCTGTCGCACAGGGTTAAAAAACCGAGTTTCTCCGATAAACTCGGTTTTTCAAATCCCTCCAGATTCATCAACAGGAGTCGTGAGACATTCCAGAGTTTGTTTGCGAAGTTGCGACAACCTTTGATTCTGTCTTCTGGCAGGGGCATGTAGGGGTTAGGGATAGTGCTGGCGGCTATGGCGAACCTGAAAGCGTCAGTACCGTACTTATCCATCATAGGCAATGGGTCAATCGTATTCCCGCGGGATTTGCTCATCTTTGCGCCGGTCTCGTCGGCTACCAAGCCATGCAGATATACATCGCAAAACGGCACCTCGTCGCGCATCCACAAGCCCATCATAATCATCCGAGCTACCCAGAAAAATAAGATGTCCCACCCTGTTACCAATACGGATGTCGGGTAGAACGTTTTGAGCAAATCGGTTTCTTCGGGCCAGCCCATTGTGGAGAAAGGCCAAAGTGCCGAACTAAACCACGTATCCAGCACATCGCTCTCCTGTTCTAATTCTTCAGAACCGCACTTGTGACATTTTTCTGGCATATCAACGTTAATTTCGTCACAATCTTTGCAATACCAGATGGGAATTTGGTGCCCCCACCAAATCTGTCTTGAGATACACCAATCTCTGATGTTGTACATCCAATCGTAAAACCGTCTCTCTTCTCGTTCAGGCGTAAATTTCACCCTGCCACTCTCTGCCGCGGCGATGGCTTTTTCCGCTAACGGTTTCATCTTTACAAACCATTGTAAAGAAACGTAAGGCTCAATGATGGTATCACATCTGTCATGGCGTCCTATGGGAACCATGTAATCTTCGACTTTGAGAAGATAACCCTCTTCCCTCAACTCCTCAATCAGCTTTCTTCGACAATCAAACCTGTCCATCCCCTCGAACTTACCCGTCTCTGCGCTCATCGTGCCGTCCTCGTTCATGGCGATAACCTGTGCGAGATTGTGTCGCTGTCCTATTTCAAAGTCGTTTGCGTCGTGTGCCGGCGTCACTTTGAGCGCGCCTGTGCCAAATTCGATGTCCACGTATTCGTCGGCGATGATGGGCAATTCACGCCCAAGTATGGGTAGAATGGCACTCTTGCCGACCAAATCTTTGTAGCGTTCATCGTTCGGGTGGACGGCAACACCCGTATCCCCAAGCATTGTTTCGGGACGGGTTGTTGCAATTACTAAATGTTCATTGCTATCTTTCAGTGGGTATTTGATGTAGTAGAGATTACCTTGTTCGTCTTCGTGTTCGACTTCCAAGTCTGAAACTGCTGTGCGACAACTGGGACACCAGTTGACAACGTAGTTGCCTCGATAAATCAACCCGTCTTTGTAAAGCCGAACAAATGCTTCGCGGACAGCCCTTGATAGCCCTTCGTCAAGCGTAAATCGTTCCCGCTCCCAATCGCATGAAGAGCCAAGTCGCTTTAACTGCCCAATTATCCTCCCACGAGACTGCCCTACCCACTCCCACATATTCTTCAAAAATTTTTCCCTGCCAAGTTCCTGGCGGCTTGTTCCTTCCGCTCGGAGTCTGTCTTCTACTATCAACTGAGTGACGATGCCTGCGTGGTCAGTTCCTGGCATCCATAGGGTATTATATCCCTGCATTCGACGCCAACGAATCAGAATATCCTGTAACGTGTTGTCCAACGCATGCCCAATATGCAACTCTCCCGTTACATTGGGCGGCGGAATGACGATAGAATACGGTTTCTTTTCTGAAGTATCAAGGGCGTGAAAATAATTCCTTTCAAGCCAAAATTGATACCATTTTGCTTCTACTTCTCCAGGTTCGTATATTTTGGGAATTTCTGTCATCTGAAATCTCCTTGTGTCTATTTTTGACCAAATTTATAGAACCGCTGATTTTCACCTGCTCAACTCAGCTTTGTCAAGATGCTCACACCCCTAACTTATCCAATATACGAGTAACATCATCAAGACTTTTTGCTTTGACCGATTCTACCACCAATTCTTGCAATGCCGATGTATCGTCAACTTTCGTAATACGCTCTTTCAATTGCTTTCTCATGTCCAATGGTGGTTCAAATCGTGCAGTCAGAATAGACTGGACGTTAGATTGAGCATTCTCCAATCGTCCTTTTTCTTTCCCCTCTTCCATTCCTTCGTTGTATATCTCTCTATACAATCTGGATTCCATGATTTCCTCCTGCCTTATCAGGGCTTCAAGCAACTCTACGGGGTGTTTTTGTTCTGCCAAGAGCTTAAAGCCAAAAAGCACGTCTCCCGATAGAACTTTATCGGGTATTCTCTTGATTTCCGATATTACCTCTCTAAAAGTTTCTTCAGGTTGTTCCACCTTTGTCAAACCTATCAGCGGATACAATCCTAACATATTCATTTTTCTTTTACGGCAGGATACCCCTTCTGAATCTATGATTCAGGGTCGTCATTCATTTTTAAATCATAGATTTACTTTCTGCCGACAAAGGGGAGGAATGCCGTCTTCCTTTCGTAAATATAACCATCAGATTGCTGCAATATTCGGCAGTACCGATGACTAATGCCCTGTATAGTACCATTCTTACTCTTAATATTAAAGTTACCAGTAGCCCGAACAGCTACCTTTCCGATATATGTTCCTGCCTTCTTGCCAGTTGGTACAACAGCTTTAACCATGTCACCTGTCTGGAAGCCATGAACACGTTTGAATTTCTTAGCTGATGTACGAGGGAAACGGCTTTTGTGGTTTACGGTTTTTTGTAAACCACCGAGCGAAGCGAGCATATTTGTCCATACGACACATCTGTCTATTACCACGTCCCATAGCAGTAATAACCAAAGGACGTATCCCTTCGACATTCAAGACTTCTGGCGTTGATGCGCCAACACAAGCTGCATCAAGCCAATGCGTCTTGGGCAGTTCTCTCATGCTGCGGTTATACTTTGTTCTGCCGCCAGTACCGACTTCAACAGGTAGGCCTGTCTCTTGAATACGCCGATATAATGCCCAACGAGTGGCATTGACAGCAGCAGCGTCCTTCAATGGCTTCTTGGCTTGAGCTTGTACCTTGGGATAGCCGAACTCTTCGGCTGTTTGATTACCCTTCTTCTGATTACACACTTCACATGCAAGAGTTAAGTTGCTTACTCTGTTAGAGCCACCTCTTGACTTCGGTACGATATGCTCTATCTGAAGCGGTGTATTCTCTGCGCCACAGTAAACGCACTTACGTCCGAACTTCTCTAACAGATACTCTCGTACTTCGTAGCCGAACAACTCACCTTGCTGATACTCAACACCACTTATCTCTGGGTTCTGCTCGGAACGAAGTGGAGAGGCGAAGCGGCTTTTCATCGCTTGGGTGTCGAACTTGACCAGTTCAAGACTAATCGCTGATATCGGACATAAGTCACACAACCGTTTTATCCACGTCTCAATATTTTCTACTCTACTACGAAGTGATGGTGCTAACCATCCGTCTTGCCTTCTACGGTTATTGAAGCGCGGTTTACGGTAACGTGTCTTCCTATGCCTTCTACTTCTACGAATAGCTCTACGACTCTCCATTGACTTCTTTATCCGCTGCCCACTATGGTTAAGTTCAGCAGCAAATGGTACATCTCCCGTATTATCGTTGACAACAGCAAGTCCGGTTGTCTTGCTACCTGGGTCAATCTTTAAACGCAAAGGTTGTACATTTGTGTCAGGTACGGCAACCTTCAGGATAATAGTAAACGGATAACGCTTATATACTGCCGCACGTCCTGATGATAGTAACTTCCTCGCCCAAGCAGGATGAACTGGGTTAAGTGGTTGTTTGTTCGTATCCAGGACAAAAACGTAGCTCATGAAGACACCTCCTTACCCCGAAGGGTAAGAGTAATAGTCACCTCGCTAATGTTATGCTCGCTTCGCTCGGTGGTTTACAAAAAGACGTAAACCACAAAAGCCGAACGGTTTCTTGTATGCCGCACTGCGTGTCCCTCTTTGGATGTTTAACAACATACCGTAGAGCGTCGGGCTGGTGAAGCACCACGACGGTACCTATAAGCAGAAAGGCTTAACCTATCTATTCGTCCCTAACGTAGTGTAAACACTAAAGCTGGTCAACCTCGGAGCTTGCTCTCACAAGCCCTTTCTGATTCTACGAATCAGGAGGGGTAGTTGACTCCCTTCATCAGCCTCTTCTTTGAGATAAATAACGGTGCTGCATACTGGAATACCACGTTGGTCGACAAGCCTGATGCTGTATTCACACATCCGAAATGGCATCGGCTTTTTTGATTTAGTCAACTGAAATTCAACATGAAGGATAAACGGAGCTTGATTTTTCTTCTCAACAAGGTAGACAAAATCGGCCTGTCTTGAGGTTGTTTTTGGTAGTTCTGTGCTGACTTTTTCTACGACTTTGTATGACTCGTCCAGTAGCCAGTGAACATAATCTGACGCATGCCTATCTGCAAGCGTTTTTAATGTGTTATCGACATCTCCCATAAGCTATATCTCCAACAATCGAAATCAAAAGCAGCGCAACCGTCACGTATACTGCCAGATGCTTCGCCTTAAAAATACCATATTCGATGTTAAAAATCAAGAGCCGATTGGGGAATTTCCGAGATACCACGCTCTTTTGTGAAAAAAACGTAGAGCGGAGTGATGCTAAGAACATAGCGTTGAGGGGGGAATTATGAAATAAACGTTCGTAGGAGCGTAGGCGTCAAAATGTCAAATATTTAAAGGAGAGTGCCATGCAAAGGACTATGACGAACTACGAACATACACTCGAAGGCAGACGAAATAAATACCGCACGCTCATTGACGCTATGCGGGCTAAGGACGCGCGGAGCACATTCTTGGAAAGGGTGAGACTTTATGACGAGGCGGATAAAAAATTCTCGCACCTCCCACAGCCGCTGTGTTTTGGAGAGGGCATTTATTATATACTTGACAGGTTGAGTTTGCCTGTGATGGAGGGTGATATTCTTCTTGGACGAGTGAAGGAGACGACGCCGGATGAAGAGGGGGAGGCTTATTTCCAAGAGCGCGTGAGGGCGTGGGGAGGACGGAGTTGCCCACCGTGGGCGACAGACGGAAGCCATGAAACCTTAGCGTGGGGGCGGTTGGTGTCTTTAGGGTTACCGGGATTAGAGGAGTACGCGCAGAGATGTTTTGACAAACGCCGGGCGGAGAATGCAGAACAGGGGGAAGTTGATTTCCTGGCCGGCGCTATACGCGTATACCAGGGCTTTCGACGCTATGCCGAACGATGGGCGCAAACAGCACAAAAAGCCGCTCTGGAGTACAAAAATCAACGGAGTGTATTTTGGCAAGAGGAGTGCGAAAATCAGCAAAGCGTATTTTCGCAAGCAGCAAAGCGTTGCGAGCGCATTGCCCACAACCCGCCCGAGACGTTTGCAGAAGCCCTCCAACTCACCTGGTTGGTAGGGTTGCCATCAATGATGCTCAGTGGCGGCTCATCTGCGCTGACGTTCAGTCGTGTGGACGAATTTCTGCTACCCTTCTATCGCCGAGATATTGCCGATGGGCGTCTTAGTCGAGACGAAGCGGTCAAACTGATGGACGATTTCTTCCTGAAAATTTATTCGCTTTTGGGCATTGGCGAACACCAGATGGGCTACCTCGGCGACAAACCGGTGACAGGGTTCGTACGTAGCCCGTGTTTCGATGCGTCAACTTACGTGATTGTCGGAGGACGGCGGAAAAATGGTGAAGCCGTATCGAATGAGTTGACGGAGATTGTTCTGGAATCAGCGGCTATGGGATTGAAAACGCCGACGGTAATCTTGCGGTATACAAGCGATTTGCCGGATAACGTCTGGGATAAGGTTTGCTCGCTGGTGGCAAACAACGCATCCCTCTTCGTATACAACGATGAGACGATGATTCCCGCTCTAAAATCGTGGGGAGTGCGGGCGGAGGACGCCCTGGAGTATTCTTTCTACGGCTGTAATGACCCGCATGTTTCGGGAAAAGAGGGCTCGCTTGTACAACATTGGCCCAATTTAGCCGATATAGCCCGTCAGGTGGTAGTCCAACGAGACGATTTTTCTGACACGGATGGACTGCTCAAGGCATTTCTGTTGCGTTTTCGGAGGGAACTTGACGAGGTAGTCGGCCCGAATCTGGATGGGATGGAGGCGAATGCAAACAAACACTTGTTGAGGATGGACGACTGTTTCTTAAAAGGACCGGTTGAACGTGCATGCGACTGGATGGCTAGCGGCGTGGATTACCATCACTGTCTCCTTCAACTCTCCGGACTGGCGACGGCGATAGATTCTCTGGCGGCACTTACCAACCTCGTTTTGGAGGAGCAAGCGTTTTCTACGGAACAAATAGCGGCAACGCTTGAGGCAAACTTTGAGGGATACGAAACTCTACGAGCAAGACTCCTCGCAACGCCTAAGTTCGGCTCTGACGAGACATTGCCTGATATGCTCGCAACTGCTCTCGTAAAAGGCATCTGCGATGAAATTGAGGAAGCTAACCGATTGGCTGGACGCTCATACAAAATGATTCCAAGTATATCGACGGACATGAACCATAACGCAATGGGACACGGGACGGGTGCTACCCCAGATGGCAGAAAAGCAGGAGAGCCGATTAGTGAAAACCAATCTCCCGCGCCGGGGCGAGCGCGCAAAGGTTTGACCGCTATGTTTAACTCGCTGTTGCACATCCCGTTTGATAGAATAACAGGCGGCCCCTTGAACGTACTAACATCCGCAAGCATGACGCGCGGCAAAGAGGAACTCTTGGGGAAAGCCCTGCGAACCTACCTTGACCGGGGTGGGATGCAAGTTCAAGTCTCGACAGTGGACAAGGAAGTTCTTTTAGACGCTCAAGTACACCCCGAACAATATCGCGACCTGACGGTGCGCATCACAGGATACAGCGCATACTTCGTGGACATGAGCAAAGGCGCGCAGGATGAGATAATCCGACGGGCAGAGTGAGGAATGCAGCGTGTATGCTTGCGGACGCAAGTGCGAAAGCAGGCTGGTAAGCACGAAGCGGACTCGGGGAGCGTCCTATTCGATGTATTGGCTTCAACACAAATGTTGAAGCCAACACAAAGTGCCAGACAGAATTGCATTAGTTAGGAATTCTCAGCCGAAAAATCATTTCTTCAGAAATGATGCTGATAACTTGAATTTTATCATTAAAAATGATAAAATAATACAAGTAGAGTCAAATACCTAAAAGGATAAACTATTAAGAGAAGGGAATGTTTTGCATGGCAATACAGCAAGCAGATTATCAACAAGTTTTAGATTTAGCCGCTCAGTTGACACCACCTGAGCAGGTAGAATTAATTTTGACCTTACGAGATAAATTGTTGGGTTTCGGGATGTGGGAAGGGGTAAAAGAAGACATCGAAACATACGTTGAAGAGCTACGTGCAGCGGAATCCCGCCACCCCGATGGAAGCATAAAAAAACCTGAAGAATTTTTGAGAGAGTTGGAAGAATGGAATGAATGAACTGGTTACAAATCCTAACCCAAATTATTTAGTAGATACAGGTGTATTCATTGCGTGGGCGCGCGGAGAGAAGGCTGCGCTTGTATTTTTTCGCCATCCTCCAGGGCGTATTTACAGTATTCCAAGCAAACCCGAAAAGAGTTGTTGCGCCCGCATATCAGGTCTAGCGAGTTACGAAAGCTTAAACAATTATTAAGTCGTTTTCGGATTATCAATCCGGATGATGCTATTACGCAAGCTTTTTCCGAACTGCTGACGAAGTATCCCTATCTGAAATCTCATTTGCCAGACGCTTTGATTGCGGCGACTGCACAGGTAAAAAACATGACTTTGGTGACGACAAATCCACGTCATTTTACTCCAATTGAGGAAATAAACGTTATGACTTTCCCGCAAGATTTTAACTGAAATATAGTGTAACGCAAACTGTTAGTTTGCACTAC
>CAZRLY010000152.1:0-15048 GCA_964601015.1 uncultured bacterium | reverse complement strand
AAGGGTGGGATTTCGGAACCGGATTCGCCGGGACTTCTAAACCGGATTTTACAATGTGCTGGTGTGGCAAGTACCGTGCCAGAATGCAATCTTTATTATTCTGCTCTGTAGCCTTTCACTGTCCATCGGAACTTTGACAATATTGGTATTTAAAAAATGAAATGCTTTGCGGGACAGAATGAGAACCACCACTGTAAAAAAATTTGGCAGCAAAATGAATCAAAAGGAAAGATTTTGGTGGAAATGTTCGATGTGGCTTGGGTAAATTGCACTGTAAAAAAAATTGACAGGAAAATGGCGATGGGGCGGCAAAAAAGGGGAAAGATTAAAGAGTATGGGATTTGTATTCACTGTAAAAAAATTTGACAGTGGTATTCTTTCTTTGTATTGTCTGCGGTGAAATTAGGAAAAATGTAAAATCACTTATTTGCTTTGCGTCATTTTATGTCAATGACGCAAAGCAAATCGTAAAATATGAATCGCGTCCCCCTTTTGCTTCCCCCTGTCAGAATCAGGTACGCGATGTCAAGATATATACGCTCGTCAATAGCTCACCAGGGATAAAGCTATTTAGGCAGCGTCGTTGTGTTTTGCCACTGCCAGCTTTTGTGAGATAGAAATCCACACAGCAGCACGACGTCGCCGCGACTCCGTCTCCTGTAGAGACCGCGAGTCTCTTGGCACAAGCCAATATGAATTGCTACCCCAGATGGAGGACAACGCGCCCCCCCCAATACCATGAATCCGTTTTACCACACTGAAACCAAGAACTTGTTAAAAGTATAACAGAATATCGACAGATTATCAAGTAAATTATTTCGTGCCAGGTTTTCGTTGGGTTTCGTGCCTCAACCCAACCTACTTTTCACACAGCCTCTAAAAATTATGTAACAAAAATAGAGGTTGACGTTAAATGGGGTATGCAGTATAATATATTCTAATATGGAAATTCAAGACATCTTTTTTAGCGTACTGATTGCTTTGACAACGATTTTTGCCTTCGGGTCAACCGGGGGTATAGCTCTGGCTTTGTGCTACTCGCCGAGGATTACCTCCGAACACGTTCCAGACTGTTCCTCGCTGAAGGCCTATCGAAACTTTCACGCGTGGAGGGATAAGCAGGGGCAGGAACTGGCGTTAGCGGCGTGGAAATGTTTCGTCGGAACCGAAACGGGGGTGTTCCACTACCAACCCATCCGTGAAGGGCCTGACCAAGTGGACTGGGAGTTTCGGATAATCCGCGACCCAATTAAGATGCTCAACGTATACGGTTACGGGTTTTGCGGTGCTTTTGGACCAACGACTGCTGGATTTTTCGAGGGGCTTGGATTCGAGAAAGCTCGTTCCGTCAACATCCCAGGTGTGAATCACTCTGTGACGGAGGTGTTTTACGATGGGGCATGGCATTACTTCGACACGGATTTGCGCGGGGTGTTGTTCAGACGCGACGGTACTACCATTGCGAGCATCGAGGACGTTCTCCGCGAACCTGCCCTTTGGACCAATCCATCACGGAAAATCGAGCCATTTTTCCCAGAAGACCAAGATTTGTCCGTCTATGCCGAAGGCTACAGAAAAACACCGGTAGACTATTGTTATCACTGGTTCATGGGCGGTTCGACGATGGATTATGTTTTGCGTCAGGGCGAAAGTCTGACACGCTACTGGCATCCACAGGGAGGGCGTTGGTCGCATCAGGAGGAGGATGCCGAAAAGCCATTCTTCCGCAGATTGATTCACCAAGAACCATTCGGCGCTAAGGGCAACCACCCACGCTTCAGCATTTGGACCCACGGAAACGGGTTATTCGACTACGCCCCGCGCTTGCGAAAGGATTCGTCAGACTTTGACAACGGCGTTTTTGACCGAAAGAATGTGGAACTCACCGACGAGGGACTTACTTTAGCGCGAGACGGTGAAGGGGAAGCAGTTTTTGAAATTCTCTCACCCTACGTCATCGTCCCTTTGGTGGGTGACATTGACGATAGAAGCGATGACCGGGAGGCATCCGTTGTCACTTTCACATCGCGTGGGCAGGTGCGCGTATCCATCTCTCTTGACCACAGCCGGTCATTCACACTTGTGAAAACGGTCAACGATGACGGGGAAACGTCTCTGGATTTGAGTCCGTATTTGCGCGAACGCTATCAATACCTCATCAAGTTCACACTTGTCGGAAAGAGAGGCGGAGCGTACCTCGATTCCTTGCGCATCCGAACGTGGGTACAGGTTGCGCCTATCTCATTGCCATGTCTTAAAAAGGGAGTGAATCACTTGAGCTACGATGTCGGCGACCAACACGGGCTATTCACCACCCCGTGGCTGCATATTCCTAACATGGGCGACCAAGAGGAGATGAGCCGCTATTGGGAGCGTGAGCCGAAGGACTACAACCCGCAACGAAAGACACAGCGTCTCAAGGGTGAGATGGATTTGCTTTTCAACGCCCCTCCGGGCAGGAAGATTAAGTGGATGAGCCTTGGTGGTTTTTTCAACACCTATCAGCGCGCCGCCGCTACGAATACCCGCAACGAGATGTGGTATGCGCTCGGCGACTCCGACAATTGGAATCTCGCCCATCGCGCCAACGTCCCGACATGGCATTCCCACTGGCATTACGCCTACGATGAGGAGATTGTCCTTGATGAGCCGGTTGACAAGGTACGCGTACGCTACGTTGGCAATCCCGGCGTCAACGGCATCCGGGTCAACATTCATTCTCTTCGACAAGGCGAGAAACCCGACAACTCCGTAGTCGTGACGCATTGCTTCAAGATGAACGGCAGGACAGAAGAACGACGCTTCACTTTCGATAAGCCAACGGATTATGTAATCGACTGCCCATCGACTCCCGAAGATGTTTTCATTAAATTGGAAGTGCCCAGCGACAAGGACACCCCCTGAACCGGATGTACTGTAAAATCAACCGCCGATATACCGTCTCACTTCGTTGAGAATATCACAGCGTCCCTGATAAGTTTTAATAGCAAGGCAAACATCCCAAACGTATCTCATGCCAGCCTGAACGTCGTCAAGATGTAATACATAGTCCCACGCGGGATTCCATGCTGGTTCCTTACCCGCGCCACAGGGGGAGTAGGCCAGTCGGAGTTGTTCAGGTTGCTTAAACATCATCAAGAATAGTTGCGAACCGTGGCAAATACCATAATAAAACGCTAACGGCCCGCCAAGAGACTTAGGCACCGCCATCGGTGACCAATCGACTTGGGGAAGGCGCGATAGCTCTTCTGCTGAAAGCAAAGGTTGTCGTTTCATAGCGTCAAGGTGTTGAACCACACTAATCTCGCGCTCACCCGGCAGACGCCGTATCTGCATTTCGCTCGCACCGTGGTCAGCTTTAGTGATGCCGAACCAGTTCGCTAAGTCCTCATTGGACTCCCAATCAGTTTTCAGGTAAATGTGCCGGTCTGGCGGTATATGCATGTAGCTTGCCCAGAGACTGCGGAACCGATTTGGCTCATCTGCATTGCAAAAACGACGATGAAAGGTCAATTCGATACGTTGATGGAGGTAATGAGGCTCTTCCACCGTAAAGGTGATGCGAGCGCTTACGTGTGCGTGAGAAGTCTCAGGTTGTACCAAAATCACCCTGCTCTTGTTAGCCTCTTCGATATACATTAGTTCGCCACGTGGCTCAAACTTGGAACCATGCTCACCCTGGTAGGGTGGCAATCCCGCAAGAGAAATGGTTTCATAGTTCAGACCGGCAAACATAGGCACAAACAAATTGTTGCCGCTGTGACGTGGGATGAGCGAAGCCACACCGTTATACCCCCCGCGATGGATACCAAGCGGTGAGTTATCGGCAATAAATGCCAAGAAGGTTTCTGTTTCCAAACACGGAAATCTTTTCATGGTTATTTTCCTCATAAAATTATCTTTTTTCAGGATTATACTTGATATCAACAATTCGTCCCTTCCAATATTCAAAATTACCCTGAAGAAGATTCCACTCGACTTTTCCTTCTAAAGGTATCAATATACCATTTCGTCTCTGGTAGTCACTGTAATAACCTGTCCAAGATGTTATTTGATACATACCGTTAACAAGCCGATATCGCTGGGAAATAGATTTGATTATTTTATCTTCATTGTTAAAATAGAATTTTACACTAACTTCATTATCTCCATCTTTCAGCATTGCAATTGCTGTATTATTGTCTATTGCTTCCCATTTTAGCGATTGACTGGGCAACAAAGCAGTCGGAAACCAAACAGTTTCTGCCAAATATCGGATTAACTCACCGGTATCCAATTCCTTAGCACCCGAAGCATCAACTACAGTAAAAGTATTGAAAAGTTTGGCCTTGAGGATTCCAGTAGCTTGCTTGTACATATCAAGAACTCTCGCTGTAATGAGTGGAACCATTTTAATTTTGGCATCCCAAACAAATCCAGGTGGATTGGTTGTGAAGTGTTGGGTTGCCTTGAGAGGTTGCCACTTTTCGGAATCCTCATTCATACGAAAAGAACCGATCTGTTTTAACTCTACAAAATTTATGTGAGGCTGCCCTTCAGGAATGGCATTTTTAAGATATCTTTGGACTGGGGCAGGCAATCCATTTAAATCTTGAGAGTTAAACGTTCTTCCATAGCTGGTATCGGCATGAGCATTTAATTCAAGGAATAGTTGTCTTGTTGATTTCTTTAGCCTGTACCCGCTTATCCAGATAAACATAATAATCAAAAAAACAATGCCCCCGATAATTGTAAGTGTATATTTTATCCACATAGTTGTAACTCCATATTCATCTCCATGGTGAACAAGCCTTTCCCTCCGATAAGACCGAAGCTCAAAAAGTATCGGTGCTGGTTTTGAAGGGTAACAAACCAGCACCGTAGACTTTAGTTGATGTCTTTAGACCGGTGAGGAATTGGAAGGGAATTTTTGACAAAAAGATTAAATCCTTGGGTTGAGTAGGAGCGAAGCGACGTATCGAAACCATCGAAACCAAAGATTTAAACCTCCCCTCCCAATTCAGGGAGCAGATAAGAAAAGCCGCTTCGCTATCTCCTCTCCTTCCGTACTCCGCACTATTGTTCCTCGTTCAATTTAGCATGTGCGGCAGCGAGTCGCGCTATCGGCACTCGGAACGGCGAACAACTCACGTAGTTGAGTCCTACTTTGTGGCAGAATTCGATAGAATCCGGGTCACCACCGTGTTCACCGCAGATTCCGATTTCCAGTTTAGGTTTTGTCTTGCGCCCTAAATTGACGGCCATTTCGACGAGTTTGCCGATGCCGGCGGCATCAAGCGTTTGGAAGGGATTTTCAGGCAGGATACCCATTTCGACGTATTTCATCAGGAATTTGGCTTCAGCGTCATCTCGGCTGATGCCGAATCCTGTTTGGGTCAAATCGTTTGTGCCGAAGGAGAAGAAGTCGGCTACCTCAGCCACTTCGTCAGCGGTGAGAGCGGCTCTCGGTATTTCAATCATCGTGCCGAATTTGTAATCGACTTCGATTCCCTGTTCCTCCATCGTCTTTTCAGCGACTCCCTCCAGTATTTCTCTGGTTACCTTGAGTTCGTTGACGTGTCCAATCAGCGGAATCATGATTTCGGGATGTACGTCAATGCCCTCTTTCTTGACGGTACAGGCGGCTGTGATGATAGCACGAACCTGCATTTCAATGATTTCAGGCATAATCAAACCGAGTCGGCAACCTCGGAGTCCGAGCATCGGGTTCTGCTCGCGCATACGTTCCACCTCTTGAAGCATCTCCTCTTTTTCTTCCAGTTCAGCAGCGAAGGAGTCTCCGAGTTGGGCTTTCGCTATCCGCAACTTTGTCACGTCCACAAGCAGTTCGTCGTGTTTCGGGAGGAATTCGTGAAGCGGTGGGTCAATTAGTCGGATGATGACAGGCAACCCTATTTTTTTGCCGTTATCCTCTTTTACCATTACCCTGAAGATGCCGATGAAGTCGTCGCGCTGGAACGGCAGCAACCTGTCGAGCGCAGCCACTCTATCTTCTGTGGTTTTGGCGAGAATCATCTCTTGAACGATTGGAAGGCGTTCCTTTTCCATGAACATGTGTTCGGTTCGGCACAAGCCGATTCCTTCCGCGCCGTACTCAAGGGCTTTTGTCGCGTGGTCAGGATAATCAGCGTTAGTCCAAACGCCAAGCCTTCTCACCTCGTCCGCCCAGGAGAGCAACGTTTTCAGTTCATCAGTCAACTCTGGCGGGATTGTGGGGATGTCGCCAAGATAGACATTTCCTGCCGTCCCGTCAATTGTAATGACATCGCCCTCTTTGATGACTTTATCGCCTACCGTGAACTGTTTGGCTATTAAGTCGATGGAAATTTGGTCGCAACCGGCAACACACGGTTTGCCCATACCTCTTGCGACTAAAGCGGCATGGCTGGTAGCACCGCCGATTTGTGTGAGGATTCCCTCCGCTGGTTCAAATCCGTGAACGTCGTCGGGGGTAGTCTCTGGACGTACTAAAATGACTTTTTTGCCCTCTCTCGCTTGAGTTACAGCGTCATTCGGGTCAAAAACAGCAGCACCGACAGCAGCTCCGGGTGCCGCATCCACACCTTTGGCAATCGGTTCAACCTCTACCCGCCGGTCAACTTGCGGGTGCAGCAGTTGGTCAACGTGGTCAGATTTTACCTTCGATAGTGCCAGTTTGCGGGCGGCTTTCATATCGTCGCCATATAGCCCTTCATTTACCATATCCACAGCGAATTTGATAACAGCGCGTCCTGTGGCAGTGGGCACACCGGAACGAGTTTGAAGGATGTAGAGTTCGCCTTTTTCGACGGTAAATTCTAAGTCCTGCACATCTTTATAGTGCGTATCAAGCGTTTTGGCGATACCTTCGAGTATTTCATAAATCTCAGGCATTGTTTCCTTCATCTCTTGAATCTGCATAGCGTCGCGAACGCCTGCTACAACATCCTCGCCTTGAGCGTTGACAAGGTATTCTCCATAGAATTCTTTTGCGCCGGTGATTGGGTTCCTGGTGAATCCTACGCCCGTCCCAGAGTCATCTCCCATGTTGCCGAATACCATCGCCTGCACGTTGACGCCCGTACCGTAATCATCCGGAATGCCTTTGATAGCACGGAAACTTTTTGCGCGTGGGTTGTTCCATGATTCAAAAACAGCGTCTACGGCTAATCTGAGTTGTTCTCTCGGGGCAGAAGGAAATTCAGCACCGTATACCTTTTTGAAGTGTTCCTTGGATTTGGCGACGACTTGCTTCAGTCCGTCAGTGTCCACATCGGTGTCTTCTGTAACGCCCTGCTCCTTTTTGACTTCCTTGAAAATCTTTTCAAAGTTGTGACGTTTCAGTCCCGGCCGATAAACACTTGCACCCTCATCGCCGGAGAGTACAACGTCGGAAAACATCATGATGAACCTGCGATAGGCATCGTAAGCGAATCGCTCGTCACCGGTTCGTTTTATCAAACCTTTGATAGTTTCATCATTCAAGCCAAGATTTAGGACGGTATCCATCATGCCGGGCATGGATACAGGCGCGCCAGAACGCACTGAAACCAACAGCGGATTCTCCGCATCACCCAACTTCTTGTCCATTGCCTTTTCAAGTTTGGCGAGATTTTCCTCAACTTGTTCATCTAAATCGCCCGGGTATTTTTCATTCTGGTAGAAATATATGCACGCGTCCGTAGAAATTGTGTAACCGGGCGGCACAGGTAAGCCGATATTCGTCATTTCAGCTAAATTAGCACCTTTGCCGCCTAATTCCGCTCTCATTGTAGCGTTTCCTTCGGCGTTGCCTTCGCCGAAGAAGTAGACGTACTTTTTAGCCATTAAAATCCTCCTTGGTTTTTGTCGTGTAGTTAATAATTGGCTTTTATGCTGTAAAAGTTTACAAATTCTGCATTCAAATGTCAAGCTAAAACATTACAAATTCCCGAACGCACATCTAATTTGCACTGGTTTCTATCTTAAAACATTGATGACGCTTGACATTGAAGGGGAAATATGTTATACTATATATATGTTAAGTATAACAATGGGAGGTACTCAAAATGATTCGCATCGGCACGTCGGGATACAGTTTTGAAAATTGGAAAGGGCATTTCTATCCCGAAGACATCAAAAAGAACGAAATGTTGGATTTTTATGTCAAGCATTTTGATACAGTCGAGATTAATTATACTTACTACCGCATACCAGAGGCGCACACGTTTGAACGAATGGTGGAAAGAACGCCAGATAATTTTGAATTTGCCGTGAAAACGCACCGAACGATGACGCATGAGCGGCAAAATAATGAGGCATCTTTTGCGGCTTTCAAAGAGGGCATTCAACCGCTTATCGACGCTAATAAATTGAACGGCGTACTGGCGCAGTTCCCCTGGGCATTTAAAAATACCCAAGCGAATAGATTATACTTGACGAAATTTAAAGAGCAGATGACAGATTATCCGTTAGTTGTCGAATTTCGACACGATTCGTGGATTCTTGACGCTGTTTTCGATTGGTTCAGCAAGTTGGACATCTCCTACTGCTGTGTGGACGAACCACGGTTGAAGGGTTTAGTGCCGCCTGTTGCTGTAGCGACGAATGATTTGGGATATGTGCGGTTTCACGGAAGGAATGAGGAAACTTGGTGGGGGGGCGACGCGTCGGAGCGATACGATTATTCGTATACCCAGCAGGAGTTATTTGAATGGCTACCGAAAATCAAAGAGGTAGAAAAATCCACCCAAAAAACTGTTGTATTTTTTAACAACTGCCATAACGGACAGGCAGCGAACAACGCCCAACTGATGCTTGATTTATTCAACTAAGTTGTTTGTTCCTGAAATACCTTCCACTTTCTGGAAGGTAAATTACTTCACTTTTGTTCCTCTTTGACAAAGTATTAAGTAAGTAGTGTTGAGTATTGGGGGGTTACTGAACGGGAGGAACGTCCCTTACTCCATCAAGCGCGCAGCCCAATACTTATTACTTTTTACTTAATACTTCCCCAAATGCGCCAACACCTTGCGAATTAAAAAAACATTAAAACGTGAAACAGATTTATGGAACACACCACTAAGAGGGTGAAAAGTTGGGTTTCACCTCCGTTCAATCCAACACTATAGTTTCCTTCATGAAGAGGGTAGCGACAAAAGCTACGATAGCGGCGAATAACATCGCAATGAAAACAACCCGATAAGCTTCAAGTTTAAAAAATTTGTCGTCATCTTTGCCCATGCGCTCTAACAAATAACCGAAGAATGGTTGAGCGAGTGCGCCGCCTGTGAATGGGAAGATATTTACAGTGCCGGTTGAAGTGCCGGCAATTTCTTTGGGAAATAGTTCCTTGATGCTGGTAAAGGTTACGCTCACAATTGCGCTGGAGCAAACGCCGATGAAAAAAAATGTTACATACAGAAGCGGAATATTCAAATCGGAGGGGAAGGCTGCCAGTACGAACACGGTCAAAACTAAGAGGGCTGTATTGCCTATCAAGATTTTCTTGCGACTCCTGAACACATCATTTGATAACCAAGTCAGAATTGGTGAACACAGTATCATCGCTAAAGCGAACATATTCAAAATATTCCCTGCCTGAATTGCGTCTAAATTATAGACGTGCATTAAAAATGGCCCGGCCCACATCCCGCCGAAACCGAAGAATATGGTACCTTGAAAGAAAAACCAAATCGCCCCAGGCCAGAAATATCTTGAACTTATTACCTGTTTCATCCCCTCCCATAACCCGATTTTTACGGGTTGGTGAACTGCCCCATCTATTTTCGCAAGAGAAGGAAAACCTTTATCTTCGGGGCGGTTGCGTACAAATGCCCAAACCAAAATCGCTACTGCGAGCGTTAAGATGCTGACAAACAAAAATGCTCGCCGCCAGCCAAACCATTCGTTCAGAAATGCTAAAGGCGTAGCGGCAGATAGCACCCCGACACCTCCGACTGCCATCAGTATCCCTACCGCTAACGCATATTCTTTCCGCCTGAACCATTCTGCTAAAACCTTGAGCGATGGGACGAACAACATTGATACGCCCACTCCTACCAATCCCCTGCCCAAAATAGCCGTAGAAACATTGGGGGATAACCCAAAAATGACCGAACCTATACAGGCAATTAGTAAGAAAATTGTGATTATCTTTCTTGGACCAAGAGAATCGGACAACAACCCGGCGGGCAACTGCATGGCAGCATAAGGGTAAAAATAGGCGGAACCTAAAAGCCCTAAAACAGTACCCGTTGTCTGAAAGGCTTTCCTCAACTCTTCGGCGACAATGGACGGTGAGAGACGATGAAAATAGACTAAAATATACCCGATGGCTAAAATCCCAAAGATGAACCATCGGTAAATGGGAGCTTTTTGTAAGCCAGGGGGATGTTTCATTATCCATATAATTTGCAAATCGGGCGGAATGCGGTCAGTCGCGATTATCAAGCGCGGTTTCTCTCTCCCACAACTCATTGGGGAAATTGAATAGATATTCTCAAGCATTTAGTGATAGTACAGTTCTTGCCCGCAAAATATTCAGTGAAAAGATATAAACCTGGCTCTTTACGTGACTTACTGCACAAGAGCCATCATTGCGCGACGCAGTCTTGGTAATCCTGCATCATCAAACAGCACAAAGAATTTAGGATACCAATACCACAAGTGAATTTTGTCCAAAAATCCTTTCGTGCCAAGAATAATTAAATCCCAAGTTACTTGTTCGTATTCTTGCGCCCACATGAATGGTATCGCCATTGGATGGATTTGCTCTTTTCCAATAATTCCTGCCACCAGATTCCTTTGCACACATTCAACGTACCTGATTTTTTCGACTATATCCTTATCATCACGAGGACGAAGTCCAATCTTAGTACCAACTCTATATGGCAAAATGCAACGGCTCGCACCTGTATCAATGAGGGAACTTCGCGGCAGTTCCGATTCTAACAATTGTATCTGTATGATGGGACTGGCAGTATTCCCAAAGCGGTAGATTTCAAACATCATCGTATCCTTTCTGCCCTGGCACCACCCGCTCCCATGATAATTTTATCAGGAGGATTAACTGATGGACTCTCGTTTATGTTGATTCCCATCAATTCCAATTCTTCATAAAACCTTTCCCAATTCAGTTCATCAGGTTTGATTTTTTGCCAGACATAGTTGATTAAATCAGCAATCAACTGAACTTTTTGTTTGGAGGACAGTGTATCAACGTATTCCTTAATTTCTGTAGTTACTAGCTCTACTGACATTTTGGTCTCATCTCATTTCTATAGTTCTATGAAGCGAACACTCCATAATTACCAACTTTTTGTGCGATGCGTCGGATGTGTTCAGGCGTAGTACCACAGCATCCGCCGATGATGTTTACGCCGGCTTTAATAACAGGTTTGACCGCTGATTCAAACTCGTCAGGCGTTTGCAAAAATACGGTTTTATTTTCGACCATCTGCGGGCGTCCTGCATTTGCCTGGACGATGATGTATACGTCGTCGCCGATAGCGTCGCGAAATTCTTTGACTAAATCAGGCATTTGAGACATTAAAATGTCGCCGCAGTTTGCGCCAATCACATCAGCGCCGGCCTCCAACATCTTTTTTGCGGCTTGTTCCGGGGAGACGCCCATCATCGTCCTGAAGCCTTGTCTGTCCAAGTTGAAAGACATGGACGCAATGACAGGCAATCCAGTATCTTTTGCCGCTTTGATGGCAACTTGTACCTCGTCGGCAGCCATCATCGTCTCAATGATGAAAATATCGACTCCGCCATCTTTTAAACCAGCGGCTTGTGCGGCAAACGCATCGTAAAACTCCGATTCGGTGAACAAACCTATCGGCTCCATAAACTCGCCCGTTGGGCCGATGTCGCCTGCGGCGTAGGCGAAGTCTCCTGCCACCTCGACTGCGATTTGAGCGACTTGTTTATTAATCTGATATATTTCGTTATCTAAGTTATATTTTTTCAGCTTGAATCTGTTGCCGCCGAGAGTATTTGTTAGTAAGATGTTAGCGCCTGCATCAAGATAACTGCGATGGATACTCTTTACTTTTTCTCTATTTTCGATGCTCCATTTTTCCGGATTTGCCCCGGGCATATAACCTACCGATTGCAACATAGTACCCATCGCGCCGTCGGAGATGAGTATTTCTGATTTCAGTCGTTCCAAAAAGTCTTTTTTCATAAGTCGTCTCCTCAATGCTGTACCTAAGAAACCGAGTTTTCGGCAAAAACTCGGTTTCTAACGTTGTTAAAAGGGTAGATTCCCTCGTCTGTTTTTAGCATCCCGCATCGCTTTCCTCAACCTTTTTACTCGCCGTACTGTTATGAACGCAAGCACACCAAGGGTAATCAGTAACAGCGCGTAGTATGCGGGGGGAATGGGCTCTTCGGCATTATACCATTTAATCATGGGCCAGAGGGTTACAATTGATATGATTATGAAAACAGTTTCCCAGGTTTCTGCTTTTTTCATGACAACCACCCTTGAATTTTCGTTATAACAAAGTTTTTGTACTCCGAAGAATCAACCACTAATGAGTAAAAGAGTAATAAGTAATTCACTTGTTACTCATTACTCTTTACTCACCCTATGTTCCCATCGTCCAGCTTTCGAGATATTTTTTCTGTTCGTCGGTTAATACATCTATCTCAATGCCAAGTGCTTCGAGTTTTAGCATAGCGACTGCGGAGTCAATTTCATCGGGGACGCCATAAACTTTATTTTCCAGTTCAGGAGCATTTTTCACGATGAATTCCGCGCAGAGAGCCTGGTTTGCGAAGCTCATGTCCATCACGCTGGCGGGGTGTCCTTCTGCAGCGGCGAGATTAATCAAACGCCCTTCGCCTAAGAGGTTTATTTTTTTGCCGTCATTGAGCGTATACTCATCGACGAATGTGCGTACCCTTCTTTTGCTAACGCTGATGTTTTCCAAGCCGTCAATGTTAATTTCAACGTTAAAATGACCGGAATTGCAAATAATAGCTCCGTCCTTCATTAGCTCAAAGTGTTCGGCACACAGGACGCTAATGTCACCTGTCAGTGTAACAAATACGTCGCCGAGTTGTGCGGCTTTTGCCATCGGCATCACCTGATAGCCGTCCATGACAGCTTGAAGGGCTTTCAACGGGTCAATTTCTGTGACGATAACCCTTGCGCCAAGTCCTCTGGCTTTCATAGCAACGCCCTTGCCGCACCAGCCGTAGCCAGCGACGACAAGCGTTGAGCCTGCTATCAGCCTGTTTGTCGCACGAATGATTCCGTCCATTGTGCTCTGCCCTGTGCCGTAGTAGTTGTCGAAAAAGTGTTTGGTTTTGGCGTCGTTGACGGCGATGATGGGGTATTTCAGCACATCCTCTGCTGCCATGCTTTTGAGCCGTATCACACCCGTTGTTGTCTCCTCGGTTCCTGCTATTACATCGCTGACAAGCTCAGTACGTTCGGAATGCAGCATTGATACCAAATCTGCTCCGTCATCCATCGTAATCATCGGTTTTTGCTCAAGCGCGCTATTGATGTGTTTGTAGTAGGTATCCCTATCCTCGCCTTTGATGGCAAACACAGGGATGTCGTAGTCCTTCACCAACGCCGCAGCTACGTCATCTTGAGTTGAGAGTGGGTTGGAAGCGCACAGGGAAAGCTGGGCACCACCCGCTTTGAGTGCGCGCATAAGATTGGCTGTTTCCGTTGTGACGTGGAGGCAGGCTGAAATCCTGGTATTTTTTAGTGGTTTTTCCTTCTCAAAACGTTCTCTGATTAAACGCAAAACGCTCATAAATTGGTCAGCCCATTCGATACGCAAATTGCCTTCTGGGGCTAAATCAATGTCTTTAATGTCGTAGTTCATCAAATCCTCCTGGCAGGGGAGAAACCGAGTTTTGGGAAAACTCGGTTTCTAACATTTCGCATCTGCTTTCAAAATTTCAGCAACATCTGTTTTCTCCCATGTAAAGGAAGGTTCTTCTCTTCCAAAATGTCCGTATGCTGCTGTTTTAGCGTAAATCGGTTTTCTGAGGTTTAATCTTTCTATTATTCCTGCGGGGGTTAAGTCAAAATGTTTTCTCAGCAACGCCGTCAATTTTACGTTATCCATCTTTCCCGTACCGAAGGTATCCACCATTATGGAGACGGGTTCCACCACGCCGATAGCGTAAGAAAGTTGCACCTCACATTTATCAGCTAAATCAGCGGCGACGATATTTTTAGCTACGTGCCGCGCTGCGTAAGATGCGCTCCTATCCACTTTCGTCGGGTCCTTTCCGGAGAAGCAGCCGCCGCCGTGTCTCCCCATGCCGCCGTAGGTATCAACTATTATTTTTCTCCCCGTCACTCCGGTATCCCCCTGCGGCCCGCCTGTTACGAATCTGCCCGTAGGGTTAACATGGTATTGTATCTTAGGACTGAGCAACTCTTTTGGAATGACAGATTTAATGATTTCTTCAATGACGGCTTCACGAAGTTCTTCGATGGAAATGTCAGGCGAGTGTTGAGTTGAGATAACCACAGTCTCCACCTTAGCAGGTTTTCCGTCAATGTATTCTACGGTGACTTGAGATTTTCCGTCGGGACGAAGGAACCACAAAATTTCATGCGTCCTCGCTTCTGCAAGCCTGCGTACCAGTTTGTGCGCTAACATAATCGGCATCGGCATTAGTTCTGGCGTATCTTTACAGGCGTAGCCGAACATCATGCCTTGGTCGCCCGCTCCCAACCTGTCTACCCCCATGGCTATGTCGGATGATTGTTTGTCTATGGCTGTCACAACAGCGCATGTGTTACAATCGAAACCGTAAGAGGCGTCAGTATAACCGACACGTTCGATGGTATCCCGGGCGATGTTGGGTATGTCAATATTGCCGCTGGTGGTGATTTCGCCTGCGATGAGCGCCAATCCTGTCGTAACAAGGGTTTCACACGCTACCCTCCCCATTGGGTCAACTGCTATTATCGCATCAAGGATAGAATCAGAAATTTGGTCGGCGATTTTATCCGGATGCCCCTCTGTTACCGATTCAGAGGTGAATAAAAAATTTCTGCTATTCAATTTTTATCTCCTTACTATTTTGACTTTGGTAGATTAAAAA
>CAZRLY010000151.1:0-15053 GCA_964601015.1 uncultured bacterium | reverse complement strand
AAAATACGGGATTCAGCTTAATTCCCTGCTGAGACTCAAAGCCATGTAAGAAACTACAAAAAAGGTAAGAAAAACTAAACTTTTTTGTAGCTGCTACAGAGCTCCCTACACTGGATTAAATTTTGGCTCTTCTTACGAGTTTTGCACATACAACAATAACCCTGTAGCAAGGTGATAACAGCAAAACTCGTATCTTCTTCGGGACGTAAAACAGTTGGGGGGCAAGAGGGCAATTAACCACTTTGCCATCTTGCTCCTCAATCCTTTAGCTTTTTTTGCGTTCTTCAAGGCGTTGCTTCAAAAATTTGCGTTGTCGTTCATCAATAAAGGTGATGATTTTTCCCATGCTGAAGATAAACGCAACTAACATGACAATGATAATGCCCAGTGTCAATTCGTAAGGCACTTTTATGAGGTATTCTAAAATGATACCTACCAGAGAACACAGAGCAACAGCGTAAATGATATATCTGCCACGCGCAGTGGTAGTGTTCCGGATGAGTTTTTTGGAAAATGGACCGATTTTTAATCCGAATTGGTTATTATCCCTGCCATAATTTCTTAGCATTTTTATTCCCCCCTTAGGAACTGAGAAGTTTCGTCGAGTCCTTTCACATTCCGTTTATCGTTCTCTCCCGCGGGTGAAGTCAATGCTCAACTGTTGTGGGTTCTGCCCGCTAAATTCAATTGGATAATCGCCCTCAAAACATGCTAAACAGAAGTTCAACGGGTTTTTGACGCAACTGAGCATCCCTTCTACGCTCAGATATCCGAGTGAATCTGCTCGGATGTATTTGCAAATTTCCTCAGTAGTATGTGAACTGGCGATGAGTTCGGCGCGGGTTGGCGTATCAATTCCGTAGAAACATGGGTATCTATTAGGAGGTGATGAAACTCGGAAGTGTACTTCCTTTGCGCCTCCGAGCCTGAGCATCTTTACTAATTTACGGCAACTGGTTCCGCGCATGATAGAGTCGTCAACGACGATAACCCGTTTGTCAAATATTACATCTCGAATAGGGTTCAGTTTCAATTTGACCATTTGTTCCCGTATCGTTTGAGTAGGGTGGATGAAGGTTCTCCCCACATAAGCGTTGCGATGAAGCCCAAAATCAAAAGGTATTTTTGATTCTTCGGAATACCCCTTGGCCGCAATTTTGGCTGAGTCGGGAACAGGAATCACAATATCTGCATCTACGGGGTGTTCCCTTGCCAATTGTCTGCCGAATTCCCGTCTTGGCCTATCTACCAGTTCCCCAAACACCATACTGTCAGGGCGCGAGAGGTAGATAAACTCGAATATGCAGAAGGCATAAGGATGAAACGATGAAGCAAATTGAATCGAACGTATTTCGTTTTTCGTAATAACTACCAATTCTCCGGGTTCGATTTCTCTGATTGGCATGGCGTCGATAACGTCAAAGGCGCAGGTTTCCGAAGCCAGGACGTACGCGTCATTCAGCATCCCCAGCCACAGCGGACGAAATCCATATTGGTCGCGAGCACCGATGAGAGTTTCCCTGCCCATGAGGATGAGAGAGTAAGCACCCCGCACTTCTTTCAGAGCATCTATAATCTTATCTTCAAGAGACGGTTGCCGAGAATGTGCCATCAAGTGAGCAATCACCTCAGTATCGGAAGTGCAGGCGAATATTGAGCCTTTATTTTCCAAATCTCTGCGAATTCGATATGCGTTGACGATGTTGCCGTTGTGAGCGATGGCGAATGGTTCCCCCTTGTGTTCGCAAACAATCGGCTGGGCGTTTTTAATGGTACTTGAACCAGCGGTGGAGTATCGGTTATGTCCAACGGCAGTATGCCCTTTTAACGTCTGGAGTTCTCCATTTTCAAAGACGTTTACTACCAAACCCATTCCGTGATGTTGTGTGAAATCCGTTCCATTGGAGACAACAATCCCCGCGCTTTCTTGCCCTCTATGTTGTAAGGCATACAATCCTAAATAGGTCAATTGCGCCGCCTCAGAATGGCCAAATATTCCAAAAACCCCGCATTCATCCCGTGGTTTGTCCTCTTCGTCAAAAGAATGCATGTTATTTTGCTCCTTATTGTAGGTGTTTTTTAACACCCACTTTGAAACAGAAATTTGTAAATTCACAGGCGATTTATGCCAATACTGTGTCATTATCCTCTTCTAACTCATCAGGCTTTGACAGCCTGTAACCAAGTATTGCGCCTATTGGCGCGGCGATAATAAGAAGCAACTCCGGCGGACACCTTAACAAGAGTAGGATTTTGACAGGAAAAGAAATTACAACGGCAATGATGCGTATTATGCCCATAATCATGGGGTTGAAATCCATACCCATTCCGCTCCAATCATACGTTGCCATTGTCATCAAAGCTGCAGCGGCAGGCGCTCCCAAAAACGCGCCCTGGTAAACGTTATTCCTCTGAAGATTTTTCTTCTCAATCCAGTAAGCTGCCAGTCGAACACCTTCCCCTACGCATAGGACGGTTATACCATACGTGAGCAAGATTGTAATCAACAAGGGAATTCCTAAAAGTATCCCGCCTGAAATAACCGGGGTACTCGGTGGTGCCTTGTAAAGCAGTCCTTTCCATAATAGTTTATCGAAAATGAGCAGAGATAATCCAGCCCCTGCGAGTCCAAAAACACTGCCCAAAAGAATCTGAATTAGTGTCAATGTGGTATTACCCTTTGACATTTCCATCTCCTCAGAATATAAGTTACTAACGAGTTTCACTAAACCACACCAAGGTGGTTTCGACAATAAAACATTATATCATGTAGCAACGCCTATGTCAACTACTAATTAAGTAATTTTCCATAAATCTAATCAACTTTGCCGGAGTAGCAGGGCTTACAGCCTGCGTAATGCAAAATGAATTTTGCTACTCCGCTATCTTAACAAAACTTGCGGAAAATTACTTAAAATATTTACCAAATAAGAAAAGACAATCCTGGTGCCGTTACAAAATTTGCTGATATGCCAAAATGCTCTTGACTTCCGCTGCACAATCTGCTAACATTTATTGTTATAAAACTTTTGGAAAAACTGGTAAAATGGAATGGATACCAAATGGCTGGCGGTAATGGAATACAGACTTGATTCGCTACTTGGGTGAGCGGTGAGTGCTATTGGGTTTTGGGAATGGGAAGTAAAGAGTAATAATTTTACTTATTACTCTTTACTCACAGATTTGATTTGCGCGTAGTATAAATTAAGATACCAGATACTCACGAATCATCTTCATCGTATCTCTCCCATAGGCATCGTCGATATATTGCGACAATGCAAGCATCGTTACAGCGTCTATCTTATGATGTTCATAAACCGATAGCAGTAGCATGTTCACCAAAGTTATATCCCAGAATTTATCAGTATGTTGTTCCGATAGACTATCTGGTTGATATACATTCTGAAACCTTGAGTTGTCAAAAGTGCCATTGTAATGCGGTTTGGATTTCATGTATACGACGTCGATTAATCTTTTAAACTTTACCAAAGTCTCGTGGGAATATTCATTGATGTCCGTTAAGCCCTTGCCGCTGGAATGTCCGATGAAGTTACGACTTGTGTTAAATTTTCCATCAACAGTTTCTTCTGAATAAGCAAGATGATTTTGCATTGTTGACGCTACTACCTCCATATATGCGATTTCGATAAAATTGAGCTTGTTTGGGAGACACAACGTACTTCTTCGCGGTTAGGGTTCAAAAAAATGGGTTTCTATATGCTCTGTTGTATATGAAAAACTTGGGACGTTTTTTCTTTCAAATTAGAAGCTTCACGCCGATTCCGCTAATAATAATCTTAATTATTTTCGCCAATCCATCGCTGTTTTCCTCTGGCGTCGGGTTTATCATTTTAATCTTTGGCGAACTACTCAGGTTTTGGGCGGTTGGTTACGCTGGCGCAACGACGCGCGCTCGCACAATGGGCGTAGCGCGACAGTTGGTGTTGGTCGGGCCGTATGCTTATGTACGCAATCCGCTGTACTTAGGAAATTTTTTACTCAGTCTGGGGGTTTGCATCATTTCAGGAGTTTACTGGATGATACTGCTTTTACTCTTCGGTTTCATGTTGCAATATTTGCCCATCATTTTAGCCGAAGAAGAACACCTGCGCAAAGAATGTGGGAAAGTCTATGATGAGTATTTTGCGAGCGTCCCCCGATTTATCCCCAGAATCCGCCCATACAAAAGCGCTTCCCAACACGATTTCTCCGTTAAACGCGCATTAAAAAGCGAAAGGCGTACCTCAACATCTATTGTTTTGGTGACGGCTCTTGTGCTAAGTCGCCACTGGCTGAAAATATAGGGTGGGCTTAAAAAGGGAACAGCGAGACAACCCACACAGGCGTTTTAAGTCTATTCAGTTGTCAACTCGGATAATTTATGCAGAAAGGATGGTATAGGCGAGAGTACCTCGGCTGAACTATCAGCCGGGGGCTTCGTGCCTAATTTAAGATGAATATTGTGCTTGTTGTATTTGATTCACTTCGTAAGGATTGTATGGGGTGCTACGGTTCGCCTCCGTGGGGGGAAGTGGCTACCCCGCATTTTGATGTTTTAGCAGAAGAATCTTTGGTAATGACGCGTGCTTTTCCTGAGTCGCTTCCGACGCTTCCGACTCGTCGTGCTCTGTATACGGGACAGCGCGTCTATCCTTTTGTCAACGCGAATTTTCGCCTCAAGGGCGATTTTGTGGGCGCTCCCGGTTGGGGCCCTATTCCCGAAGAGCAGGATACTATTGCTGAATTGCTAAGAAGCAAAGGCGGGTATCGCACCGCTTTGATAGCTGATGTATACCACATGTTCAAACCCTCAAAGAACTTCGGGCGAGGATTTAATCAGTGGATGTTCTTGCGTGGGCAGGAAGTTGACCCATTTCGGAGCGGCCCCGAGCCTACACAGGAGGAAATTGACCATTGGCTGCCAAAGGAAATACAAAACCCCGGCAGAATCAATTTTATCCGTCAGTGCTTGAAAAATATGCACGACCGGATTCGCGAGGAGGATTATTTCAATGCTCGTGTGTTAATCGAAGCGGCGCGCTGGTTGGAACAGAACCAGGATGCTGAGAAGTTCTTTCTTGTCGTGGAAAGTTTTGACCCGCATGAACCGTGGTTTGTGCCTGAACACTATCGTCGGATGTATGACGATAGCGATGGGCTTGAGCAGGTAATCTCTGGGTATTCTGTGATGAATATGAACCCACAATTACTACAGCGAACGCAGGCAAATTATAGCGGTTTGGTCACTATGTGTGATAGGTGGTTCGGACATTTTTATGAAACAATGCGAAGTCTTGGCTTGCTCGACAATACACTGCTGATTTTCACAACTGACCACGGACATTCCATCGGGGATGCCGGATATATCGGTAAGCGAGGGTATCCTTCCGCACCGGAAGTCTATGATATTCCAATACTGATACGACATCCTGAAGGCGTTGGCGCAGGAATGCGAAGTGATTTGTTAGTACAGCATACGGACATATCCGCGTTAATCCTTGAGATAGCTGGAGTGGAGCCAAATTCGCCAATTGACGGGAAATCATTCTGGAAAGCTGCCGTGAATTCTGGCGCACCAGTTCGCAACCACATTACCGTTGGTTGGGGTGCTGCTATGACAGTTATTAACGAGGACTGGTGGTTGAACTGTAAGATAAATGGTAAGGGTGTCTTCCTCTACGATTTGAATGCTGAAAGGCCTTTTGACAACAACGTCGCCAATGCAAATGAGGATGTAGTCAAACAACTGTTTGCTAAAGGCGTAGCCGATGCAGGCAACGAATTTCCAGATTTTCTGGCAGAACGGGCGGAAAAACAAGCTGATGCGCCCGGATGTAGCGAACTTGCTGTACGTTAAGCCAATTGTCGGGTAGGTTTTCAACCATACCCTACCTACAATATCCATTTCCTTCGTAGGTAGGGTATGTGCATAGCACTACCCGACTAAGAATGTTTTGACCTTTTCAGACACGCTCTAAAAGGATAGGTTGATAGAGCCAACATACCAATCTGTTTCTAAGTCACCGTATCGGGCAAAATCAAGGTATAATCCACCTAACTTCAGGCTTCCGCCGTAAGTTAAAAATCCTTGATTGTTGCCGATTCTCCCGGAAAGTGAGATACCACTATTTGGGAAGAGTGTGGCTTCAGCACCTAAATGAATCCTATCGCTGCCTTCGTCGATTGAGAAATCTAACATCCTATCGTCGCCATTTCGTCTATCCAAGGATGCGGCAAGCGTCAAATCCAGAAGCGACGGTTGCTTTTTAAGGAGAACCAATGGTTTGACCGCCGCAGAGAAAACCACGTTGCGTGGGAAGTTCCTATCTTCCTTATCCTCCTCCTTCAGAGAAACACCGCTTGCGAAATTTCTTATGACAAAAGCGCATTTCAAACCGTCAACTGGCTCAAGGATAGTTCCCAGGTCAAAACTATATCCGTCGCGCTCTTTGAAATTATCGCTGGCAAACTCGACGAAATCTCCAAGGTCAACGAGTTCCTCACCCTCATCCATACCAAAGTACTTTGTTTTGAAGTCGTCGTCTGTGCCTTCTATGCCATCAGGGCCTTTTGGATTAATAATATCTTCCACTGTGAATGGCTCATCTTCGTCGGTAAAAACCCATCGGTTGATTCTCCTGAAGGCAATTCCAACATACGCCTTAGACAGAATCGGCGACTTGTTGACTGGAATTTCCATAGCGCTGGCGATTTCCCATGCCCACTGTGTTGAGATATTATAGACTATAGCGTTATCTAACATATCCATGATTGGGTCCGACCAAAGTAATCCGCGTGGTTCAATGCGAAATGAAACTGATGACTGGGTGTAAACAGAACCACCTACGGTTAATCTATATTTCTCTGCAATATTGAATGGGATTGCTAACCCGATAGATGGAAAGTCTGACTTCCCGCTCAGGTACTCATCAAGTGCTTCTTCAACGCGGTCAGCCAGTATTTCTCTGGCTTCTCGGCAATCTGGAGCTGAGTCCTCCAATGGATTTGGGTCTTCACAGCCAGTCAACGTATTTATCGCGTCATACAAATCCCGTATCGTTTCCGGTCTTTCATCCGCCAGGTCAAAAGAAATAATTGGTCTGAGAGTTAGCAGATAAAAGAGTTTATCTTCCCTTTGGGCTAAACCTGCCGGGTTGTAATGAAAAGCGTTCTCATCATCCGCGATAGCTTCAAAAGCGTTGCCAAGCCCCATTGGTCTGACGCCGCGGACTAATAACAATGGTTCATATTCAGTATCTGCAAAAGTGCTTAAACTTAGAAACAACACCAATGCAAAGCACATTGGGGTTATCTTCCAGTGTTTCAGTATCATCGTAATTCCTCCTTATTGTATCTAAAAAAGCCACTCGCTCTGAGGGCTACGCCACGGAATTTGAATCTGTCTTATTCTTCCAACAAGTATTCATATCGTTCTGGAACCGTTCTAATCTCGAAGCCCCATTCCTTAGCATTTTCTAAAATCTCTTTGGAAAAATGTTCTGTTATCGTCTCATCTAACTCATCTAAGGCATCTTTGAACTCTGGGACAATTTCCTCTGCCAATTTCAGAGCTATTTCCAAGTGGTATAACGCATTGTACCGATACTTTTTTGTATCCACCTGTGGTTCATGTTTCTTGATTCCTTCATCAGCGTTTTCTATGACAGCCACCTCGGCACCTAAAAGCAGCAAAAGCGAATCAATCATCGCTTGTAACTCTTTCACATGTCCCTCATCATCCACCTGTCCTCCAGCATAGAACATCTTTATGTAACCATTTGGGTCATTTTTGTCTACATCAGCCTCCAATTCTTCTCCCCTCTCTGTCAGCATGAATTGGTAGACTTCCGGGGCTTCTACATCCAGTTCCTCTGGAAAATCAATACGATACAGGTCATCTTCTGTATTCGGAACGCCATCCGCCCCCATCCCTACCCTTGCCAGCCGTGAAACAGCAGCAAGAACGTAGCAGTAGGACAAATGCAGATGAATCAACGCTAAGTCACTGTCCGATATTTCGTAAGGTATTAACATCCTTGCTGGCGCGGCGGGTACACCCGATTCGCCGAGAGCGTCAAGGACATCATACAACGCTACAATCGCGTCTTCTATATCTTGTTTTTTTTCGAGTTGCGCTATTTCCAATGGGTCAAGAAGAATAGTGCGCAAGTCTGACAATGACTCTAAGCCGTTCAAGTCACTGAAATTAATCGCTATCCCAGCTTCCTTCATCGCATCTTCAGCTTCCTTTAAAGCTGCATTTGCTTTTGCATTATAGCCGGGTGCCTGTTGGCGTCTTACTTCTTCTAACTCGTCTCTGTCAGCGCATCCATAAAGGAGAAGAAGCGATATAACCGTAAAAATTGCCATCGCGCAGTACAATGCGCCACTTTTTTTGCCAAACATAATTAACCTCCTCATACATTTCGTCTATAGAATGTGCAAATATGTTCGCTACTAAAGTAGTTTACCTCGTAAACTACCAATGGGAATTAGACCGGACACAAGTGTCCGGTTTTGTATCTGCTAAAATCTGCGCAACAAAGTTATTGATTGAGACAGGACAAATCTGTCCCTAAGTTGTAGAGGTTGGGTTGGTCAGAGATAAGGAAATTACCGTATCAAGTTGTTCTGACCAACCCAACCTACTAAAATATTGAACCGCAGATGGATTTCATACGAAGCAATTCGCATGCCAGCTTATTAAGCTGCTTAACTATGTTTACTTGCATTTAGCAAAAAGAAAGGCTGCCATATTATGAAATATGGATATGCAGCCTTGGTTGATTGGATGTGGTTTATCTTCTGATATATTTCAATGGATTGATAACTTTTCCATTCTTCCAGATTTCAAAATGCAAGTGTGTGCCTTTAGCTCTTCCTGTGGCACCTGCTAACGCCACGACCGTTTTCCCACCCTTTACCCATTGCCCTTTTTTGACGCGGAGTCTTGAATTATGGGCGTATCTTGTAACCCAGCCGCCCGAGTGTCGAATCACAACTAACTTCCCATAGCCTCCCATTCTGCCGCTAAATGTAACTCGTCCATCGGCAGTGGCATATATTGGGGAGCCATAAGGCGCCGCTAAGTCCACTCCCCTGTGAAAAGAACGTTTGCGGCTGATAGGATGGATTCTGTATCCAAACCTTGATGTCACCCGTCCCCTTGTAGGGCGAAAAAAACCATATTTGCCACATGGTCTGATACCTCTCGACCGCACCAGTGCTTCTTGCTCTTTTGGCGTGGTTTTCGCACCGGGTATGAAGATTTCCACCCCCGCGTACATCTGGTTTGGGTCAACAATTCTATTGGCACCAACGATTTGGCTCATTGATACATCGTATTTGATTGCAATGTCCTCCAATGTTTCACCCGATTTTATCGTATGCAATATGCCAAGCTGGTTTGGTATTTTCAGTTTTTGCCCGATTCTAATATCATTAGCGTTTTTCAACTTGTTTACGCTAAGGATGGTATACCAATCTAATCCGTGGGCTTTCGCTATATTCCACAGGTTATCACCATTTTTTGCTCGATATGTTTTTATCTGGACAGGAGGAAAGTTATTTTTTTGAAACTCCTCGTTCAATTCTTTTAGTTCTTTGTTTTCGTCGATTTCCGCCATTCCATCTTCAGAACCAAAAATAACCTTCGTGGGCGGTGAGGATTGTGGTAAAGCACTCGCTGCGTAAAGGCCAGGTTGTAAATTAATAGCTGTGCTTGGGTTATAAAATGTTGCATATAAAACAAAGGCAAAGGCACCAATAACGAATGCCCACATTAGAAGGAAACGTCCTTTTTTAGCACCTCTCTTCATTTATGCCTCCTCGGTGGGAAGGGAAAGAAGGGAAATGTAATCGTTCGCAGTTAGTCCCTTCGCTCCAGCGTCCGGTAATATTTGACGGTTTTTCGCAATCCATCAACCAATTTTGTATTTGGTTTCCAGCCAAAATCCCTTTCCATTTTATCATTTGTGATGCAGATACGATAGACTTCGCCGACGCGTTTTTCAGCGTAAATCGGTTCCATATCAAAATTCAAGATTTCCTTGAGCGTCTCAAATAGTTCGTTGACGGTTGTTTCTATGGCGCTTCCTACGTTGTATATTTCCCCATCGCCTTTGTCGATAGCGAGGATATTGGCTTCTGCTATGTCGCCGACAAACGCGTAATCACGGGTTTGTTGGCCGTCGCCAAAAATGGTAGGCTGTATTGAAGACAACATCCGTTCCGTGAATATCGCTACGACACCAGCCTCCCCGTGTGCGTCCTGACGGGGCCCGTAGACGTTTGGATACCTCAAGATGGTATAGTTTAACCCGTAATTTACACCGTAGAGATACAAATAGTGTTCTACAACGTGTTTGGTGATACCGTAGGGAGAGAGTGGTTTGATGGGATGATGTTCGTCAGCGGGAAGATATTCAGGCTCACCGTAAATCGCCCCGCCTGTCGAAGCATAGATGAACTTTTTAATTTTGTGTGCTTTGGATAATTCGATGAGGTTTATTGAACCGAGGACGTTTGATTGAGCGTCAAACGCCGGGTCAATTACAGACTTTCGCACATCTATTTGAGCGGCATGGTGATTCACATAGTCGGGTTTTTCTGTTTCAAAGACTTGAGCCAATTTTGGGTCGCGGATGTCCATCTCGTAAAATTTTGCTTTAGGATTCAGATTGCCGCATTTGCCTGTCACCAGATTATCTACAACAACCACCTCATGTCCAAAGTCAATCAATTTATCTACTACGTTTGACCCGATGAATCCTGCGCCACCTGTAACTAATGTTTTCATCTAAGTTCCCTTCCCCCCTGCATAAGTTATGGATAATACTTAAATTACTTTCGGGGTAAGATGTCATTTCCTTTAGGCATATTGTTAAAAGTTATAATCATGTAGTGGGAATAACTTTGCCCAGAATCACAGGACGTTGAGCGCCAGTTACATTTGGGACATTGCCTGGGTGATATGCAAGGGTTTCATTCGCTAAGACACCGAAAGCAACAGCTTCCTTAGCATCGCTGGGTATGCCGTAGTCATCTATTTTGACAACCGGAATATGCCCAAAATATCTTTTGAGACGTTTGACGAGGGTTAAGTTATATGTTCCCCCGCCGCTTAAAATTACCTCAGATACATTGTGTTTTGGAAACACAAACTTCTCATAATTTTCGTAGATTGATTTGGCGGTAAACTCTGTAAAAGTGGCCAGTATATCAAAATCTTTTGTATTTTGTTCTTTTGCTTTAGAAATTATCTTCTTAGCAAAGCATATACCAAAATCTTCACGTCCTGTCGTTTTGGGTGGCGAGGCAAAGATGAAAGGGTGAGACATCAACTCGCAAAGCAGTTTTTCATCACTATTCCCCTTTGCCGCCAGACTGCCGTTAGGGTCAAAATTATATCGTCCCGACATGAGCAACTTGACCGTAGCGTCTATGAGCATGTTGCCCGGGCCCGTATCAAAAGCCAGAATGTCATCTACCGTGGTATTTGCAGGCAGGACGGTAACGTTACTAATGCCGCCGATATTTTGTAACGCGCGTGTGCGTTTTTCTTCGCGAAAAAGCAGAAAATCTACATAAGGCACAAGCGGCGCGCCTTCTCCGCCAGCGGCAACATCGGCTACTCGAAAATCGGCTACTACTGGAATGCCAGTCCTGTGAGCAATAACAGATGGCTCGCCAATTTGCAACGTGGATGGTACTTTGGCACCCGAAGAGGGGGGCAGATGGTAAATCGTCTGTCCATGAGAGCCGATTAAGTGAATATCCGATGGAGACAATCCAGCCTCATCAATGACAGAAAGCACAGCATCCGCGAAAAATCTTCCCAAAAGAAAATTCATACGGCAAATTTTATCCACTTGTCCCGTCTCCGGAGAAAACAACTCGAAAATCTGCTCTCTGATTTCACGCGCATAAGGAGAGAAATGGAAGGAAAGCAATTGTAGTTTGGTTTCAACCCCGCTGCCTTCCAACTCCACAAGCGCCGCATCTACTCCGTCCACCGATGTACCCGACATTAGACCAATTATTCGCTTTTTGGATAATTGGGCAATCTCAAAGAGAACTTTCATTAATAATTGAACAAACGGGCAAATTTTTAGCTTGGTTTCAAAAAAGACATTGCCGGGAATACTGTTACCAGATTTTACATCTTTTAGTGTGTACTCGCTCTTTGCTAACATGAGCCAACTTTATAACAACGGCAAAAATTTTCGTGGGTTCAAGTTTAGCATATTTTCTTTGTCATGTCAATGAAAATTCTCACCAAACCTTTCATAATATCCACGCCAATCAGTCCACCAACAGCACGTCAACTACCTCAAGGCACATATTCACCTGTGGAACGCCGTTGATGACTTCCACCTCCAGGACGCCGCGCTCTTGCTCGTGGAGTTGGCCCTTGAAGTAACCAGCCGCCCTAAGGCTACGAACTAACCTTATATCCGGCTTGCCGGGGAACTCGACAATGAGTTCCTCCACCGGTTCCTGTCGCCAATTTGTTAGCACCACGCACGCGCCGTTCTCACCTGCCATATACTGCGCCTCAACCAGCGGGTTGGACGTTTTAACTGGCGGCAGGACGTTTGCCCATCTCACCGGAGCAGTAATCAGGCTGCGTAGGGCTTCAGGGAATTCTGTCGGCAGCATTTGCGACGAAGGCGGGATGGCTGGTGTTAGGTAGGCAATGCCCGCAAGAACGCCAAGATAAAAGGTCATACCTTTGCCATATCGGTGGAAAACGGCGGCAGGGGCATTGTCACTTTTGTAGCGGCCCACCACCTCACTCCCTTTGGCTGGTTCGAGTGTTTCGCGGTATAACAGTGTGGGGAACTCGATTACGTTGCCCTCTTGCTCCATCAGTAGCGTATCCAGCGGTTCGGACTTAGGTAATGTTTCCCGAGGACGGATGTGGCGGGTATTCCGCACCAGTTCGTGTGCCTCAATACCGTACATCTCATGTAATGTTTCCAACGGACGGTGATATTCATCCAGCAGTCCTCCTCCGCCAGTTGCATAGAGGATGCCGCCTTCCCTCACCCATGTCTTAATCGGCTCTGCCGCAGCATTTAGCATCTCCGAACCAACAATGTAAAGCACGCGATACTTCTTGAGTTTGCCCTCGGCTATATCCTCATCCGTGATAAGGTCAACTGGATATTGCTCATGGCGGAGAGCCATCCACAGCGCCTTGCGTTCGTCGTTGTTCACGTTGTACTTGGCACCATACAGATGCCCAGCGCCGCCCAGTTCTTCAGTATCCCATGTATCGCTTGCCCACGAGAGCATGATGGCTACTTCCGCCTTTTCGGGCATCGCCGGGTAGAGTCGGTGTTCCACCGCGCCAACATCGCGTATCATGTCGTGAATCGCCTGATAGGTACGCGGGCTTTCGCAGATGTCTATGTAGTCCCATGTAGTGAGTACCTGTGCTTGCGTATGGAAGTGATTGATAATCTTGGCACCGTGCGACAGCGCCAGCCCATGCTGCCGTCGGAAATTATCCGCCGAATTGCCCTTGAATGGCATGATATAATATTGCATCGGAGCGCCATGATAGGAGCCAGCTAAACGCAGCCCATCAAGCAGAAAGCCATAGACTTGCGGCGATACCTCGGGTAATTGCCACCACCAGTCCTCAGTCCATGTCATCGTCATAGCGCCAGCCTTGAACGGCCCTACCCACTGCCGCACATCCGGCCAGACGTTCATGTGCGGACTGAAGTTGGCACCAGTCCACACTTTCCTGCCGGGGTTCTCCTCAATAATCTCGTCGGTGCGCGCCTTCATCTCTTCATACCACAGACGGTAGCGGAAGATGGCGGATTCGTAGAACTGGACAGGCTTTTCTGGCAGGGCAGGGGTGACGGTGACCAATTCCCATTTTGCCGTCTCCGGGAGTACCTTCGCCTTTTGGGCGTTCTCGTCGCTCATCAGGCCAAGCGGGTCAAAACCCCTCTCCTTCATGTACTTCCGGAACCGCTCGTTCTGCTCCTCCTCCGGCATATTCACCTTGATGGAGATTTCGTCCCCAAAGTTATCCGTGATTACGTCCTTTGGATAGTCGTTGTAGCCAAACGCACCGAGTACCTCTGGGCGTCCGTTAGTCCTGAAGCTAAATAGGGTGGGTTGTCGGCCTACATCCGGGAATTCTTCGATGACATCAAGCTGCCACCGCATCGCTTCCTCTAATGTGTAGATACGTGGCAGGATGTCCGGGTTGGAAGGCACAAGCAGTCCAAGAGTAGGCAGGAACGGTCGACTGCCATTCCAGCATCCGTAGCCCAAAAGCCATGGGTATTCTCGTTGTTCGGCGACGGCAGGTAGCTCTGGCTTCTTAATCTCCAGCCGGCGGACTATCCGCGTGCCTCTGCCCTGTGCTACTTCCGCCAGCAAATACAGCCCATCAGCCTGTGGGTCAATCATCACTCCGCATAACAGGGGCGAAAGGTATGTATCCCAACTTCGAGTGCCTTGAAGGTTCATGTATTGTCCCACGTCCACCCACGGAGAGGCTTGACCGGAAGAGAGGTACCGTTCCTCTTCTGTTTTTTCTCCCTCCCCGTCGTTTCCTATGTAGACTGTTTTACCATTCCAACTGAACGGTTGGTTGTGATTCGGCACGATGTTCAGTCGTACCAGTATCCGAGAATCGCCCGGCCGAATGTTAGTGAAACGGATGAAAATTTTGTCCTTGCCGACCAATTCAACTCCATGCGCTACTCTTACTGAAAGGACAAGCAGTGCAACAATGCTTCCCAGAGTTAATATTAGTTTGACCATTATCGGAACTCCTAAAGAAATGGTACTATAATCTATCTCTGCCCACACGGTGAGCGAAAGCAAAAGAATGATTACAGCATAGATGATGTTCTTAGTCATATTTCCCTTAGAGGCTGTGTGAAAAGTGGAAAAACGGAGATGAGAAACCGAGTTTTTGACTTGATAAACAAAAAAGCAAGGCGATAACGAGGATTATGCTACAACAAATGTATGTTATCAGTACGAAAAACTCGGTTTTTTTGCTTTCATCAGACTTCTCA
>CAZRLY010000150.1:0-15077 GCA_964601015.1 uncultured bacterium | reverse complement strand
TCAAACCTTCTGCTAATCCTATCAAGTAAGTGTGGAAACACCTTCCAGCATAGCCATATCCAACTACTACAGCGTTTATCATAATATCCTCCCTTCAACCCTTTTCATCAATACCATCCTTCTTCATCGACAATCCGATACACAAATTCCACCCGGTCAAGTGTGGTATCAGGTTGCACGGTATGAGCCGTGCAGAAGATAAACCCGCCTCCCGGTTTGAGCGTGCGCATGATGTCACGTACCTCATCGGCGAGTTCTTCCAGAGTGCCTCGCGGCAGTGTGTGGCGAATGTCCAGCCCTCCGTAGAGCGTAAGTTTATCGCCGTATTCTGCCTTAAATTTATGGATATCCATCCCGGCCGATTGCTGAACGGGGTGTACGCACTGAACGCCCATCTGCACAAGTCCATCTAAGACATTGTAAAAATAGCCGTCGCAATGTAAAGACACATACCCTCCGTGTTTGCGCGCAGCACCCACTGTGATGCGTTCTGTAGGGTAGACAAGTTCCCACCACTGTTCCGGACTCATCATCAGCCGGTTGTTCTGTCCCCAGTCATCGGAGATGTGAACGACATCCACTCCGACGTCTAACGCATTGCAAGCGTAAACTGCCGCCCACTTCGCTATTTTCTCGTAGAGCAGTTTACATTTTGCCGGCTGCAATCCCAACTGTAACAGAGAATTTTGAATGCCCAATATCCCATTGGTTGATTCAAATACCCCAGGCGTCTGACAGAAGATAGCCCTGCCTTTCTGTTCCTTATGATAAGCTACATCTCGCTTAATCGAAGCGTAAATCGCCTCATCATTTGGGTCAACGAACTCCATCTCTATGGCATCATCAATTGATTGCGCGCCCCTTGGCAACATCCCCTTTGATGGGAACGCCTGGAACACGTCAATGTCCAGCATGTCGTAAAATGCTTCGAGACTTCCGTATCTCTCCCTTACCTTCGCCTGGACATCGTCCCTGAACATCCAGATATATCGTGGAACTCTGTCGCTTTCCTTGTGATTTAACGCAGCAAATGCGCGTTCTCTTCCTAACATAATTTTCTCCTACCTACCTACCTACCTAACTTTACTTTGCGATTTCAACGCCTTATTCCTATCTCTTTCCCCACCGCAATGGCCTTGATATTCGAGCCGAGAAACACATCTGCGCCCTGGTTTTTTGCCACTGTGCCTTTTTGGTCGGAGTGTTTGACTTGTAATTCAAGTTCGCTTGCGCCAGCGCGTTTTGCCTTTCGGATTGCTTCCTGTTTTGCGGCATGCGTGGCGTAGTCGAGGGCATCTTTGAATTTGTCAAAGTCGCGTTTGTCAACGGGCGTATGTACTGCAAAGTGGTCAATTCCGATTGGGCTGTAAACTGGTGTGATTGTGACTTCGGCTGTTTCTACTATGCTGCCCGTAATTGCGCCGACAGCGTTTGCGACTTCGGCGTGTTCCGGGATGATAAGTTGTGTGTCCAGAAGGGAAGCCACCCTTGGGAAGTAAGTACCTACAGGCGCGCCGATTGCTATCAGCGGCAAATTTATGCGCATGTTGACGCTTACCCCTGAATCGGTTTTACCCCCTCCGAGCGCTTTATCTACGAGCAGTGTGCAGACATCGCATCCTAACACGGAAGGGAGTTGCGATTCATCGGAGATAAATTTGGAGATTAATTCCGTTGCTACTTTTTTATCCACTGCTTTTCTGACAGCCTCAATGACGTTTTCCACCGATTGTCCCATCTGTCGGGCGTAAAGTCGCAACCCGCTTTGCGCGGCTTCAACGTTCCACTCTTTGTAAATCCCCTGCGCGTGCAATACATCTGTGGGGGTAAGTCCGATTCGTCCCACCAAACCCGACTCTTCCAGCGCGTTCGTATCCAAAAGGATAGGGTGCGTTGCGCCAAGTTCCGTTGCCAGTTTTATCAACGACTTGGGCCCAGTTTCCAGGGCGGCAAGCAGAGCGCGTTCTTTGTCCTTCAACAGTGTTCCATTGGCGTCGCGGAGTTTTATCAAACAGTCGCTGGGTGGAACTAAAGCGGAGTACCGGTCAGCGTTTTCCAGCAAGCGCAGTTCTTTCAGCAGGGAAGGATGACCCGATGCCGCCAACGCTAAGGGAATAACACGATGCGAACTCAGGTGGATGCCGTTTTCAGACAACAGAATATGACTGTCGCCGCCCAGTCCGGCTGTTCTGATGTCTGCCGCACGGACGCAGGTTCGCCAGCCGCCCACTGATGCTCCGTCTCGGTTTATCGCCGGTTCGCCTGAACGCAATATGGCTATGTCCGTTGTCGTCCCGCCCATGTCCACGACAACCCCATCGTTTACCCCGGAGAGGTATCGCCCGCCGACTATGCTTGCCGCTGGACCGGATAACAACGTTTCTATCGGGCGTTCCCGAGCCAGTCGCGTGTTCATAATATGTCCGTCGCCTTTGACAATCATCAGCGGCGCGGTAATATTTTTATCTTTGAGTACGCGCTGTGTAGCTTTTACCAAGGCGGTTATCAACGGCATCAAACGGGCGTTGAATGCTGCGGTAGTCGCCCTTTTTATTGAATTCAGTTCGCTTGTCAGTTGATGTGCGCAAACGACGGGTTTGTCGGTAAGCTGGAATATCACATCCCGCAGTTGGATTTCGTGTTCAGGATTTCGCACTCCTCCATAGGCGGATACCGCATACGCGTCAACCTGATTTTTGGTCTCTTCGATTATCTGTCTCGCACTCTCAATATCCAGTGGCGCAAGTTCTTCTCCTGTGATGTCGTGTCCGCCGCCAATGACGCATACGCTCTTGATGGGCGTTGCGTTCTTAAGCCCAAACTCTTCGAGAAGTTTTGCCCTGTAACCGATAGCCAACAGACAAACCTGTCCGCCGCGCCCTTCCACCACTGCATTGGTTGCGAGAGTTGTGGATACCGAAACCAGCTTAATTTGTTCAACTTGAAGATCGCCCAAACCCGCAATCGAATTTGCAATTCCAATCGTCAAATCGTATGGTGTCGTGAGTGCCTTTGCCTTGCGCAGTATTTTGCCCGTATCAAAATCAAGAATCACAGCGTCGGTATACGTGCCGCCTGTGTCTACTCCTAATCCTAAATTCATAAACTGAATCCCCTTTCATAAACTAAAAAGGGAACTACGCAAAACTGACGCGCCAACAGTTCCGTAAGTTCCCTTTTTAACTTTTCGTCGCGGAAGCCCCCCTTTTTGGGTCAAGTTCTCTAAATCTTTCTAAAAGGGGGAATAAATGCGACTGTCTTGCTGCCTCCCGGTGTTTAAATCCATTTTGATTCATGTCTCGCTTTCTCTTTTTAATATTTGAAGTTTACATCAACCTTTCGAGATGTTTGGGATTTGGGCAACCGTACCTCCAAAATGCCGTTTTGATAATATGCTCGCACACCACTCGCCTCAACACCGTTAGGCAAGGAAATAGTTTTTGTAACTTTACCCTGAATATAAAGTTTGTTCCCATACACAGAAATATCAATATCTCCCTCTTGAATTCCTGGCAACGCCACGCGCGCTACTACCCAATCATAATCGTCTCGCACATCCACGACATCATTTTGGGCGGAAGGTAAAGCCTGCCGATTTGTAGATTCTATGGCGGACCGGCTTCCATATCCGCGTCCCAAAGCGGCTTGCCTTGTAGTTTGCGTTGGCAGCGTTCCCCTGCGTTGCGACGATATAGCCCCTCTGTGTGTACTTTCGACAGGATGTTCTTGTTGAATTCTTCCTGATGTCAGAGGAACGCCGCTACCCCCTTCAACTCTTCTCTCTGCAGAAAATTCTGCCTCTACAGGGCCTTCAAGGGAATTCCAACGGTTCATAGCCACCTCAAACATGGCTAAACGCTTGTAGACGTCCTCAAAAAAACGATTTGTATCCTTCTGGAATTCAATTAATTCATCAAATAAACTCCCGTGTCGCATTTCCTAAACGCCTCCTTTTTGCATTTTATAACCCGCCAAAAATCTTTCTGAAGAAATTATATCATACACATTTAAGAAGTGCAAGAAAAAGGTGATAGTGACGTTACGCGCACCTCACCAAAAAATGACTGGGTGATATCACCCACATTATTATTTGCACGTATACTTATACGTCAGTTCACGAAAAGCGGACTTTCAAAGCTACTGGTGGATTTGTCACAAAAACAGACGAGGAGGCTAAAAGCGTAGGTTGGAGAGCAGGCTTCGCCTCTCTCCCTGCCCCTCGTTTTTTCGCATTCACGAAAGGTGCGCCTTCGGGCGTGGAGTCAATCTTCAATCCATTCACCTTTGCTCTCCCTACATTCTAAATTTTGGTGTTTTCCCCCAATTGGGTGATATCACCCAATTTTATTCTCGTCTCTCAGTAGAATATGAATGCGTAAGATAATTTAATTTTCATTTTATGTATTTTTTTGCAGTATGAAAATGTATAAATAGTGTCTCCTTAGAACCTTCCGGAATACTGATTTAACATGTATTGCGCTATATAACATCGTCTTTTTAGATAGCGGTATACACGAATCAAATGAACAATTTTGCCGCTTTTAGCACAAGTTAGCATGGATTTTGCAAATCAACGTCCGAAGTGTTAGGAAACGAAAACCAGGAGGGTTAAAAATGGTTAACCAACGTAGATTTCTAACCTTAATGATTATTCTCTTCGGTATACTCTTGTTAGCGGGAATGTCTTTCGCGAACCCTGTTAGCAAGTACATTGGGCCCGACGGGGGGGAGATAAAGCTCAAGGATGGCTCAAAGCTAATAGTTCCAGAGGGCGCATTAGGCGATGCCGAGGCGGCTCTTAGCCATTTGCGTAATGCGGAAACCAAAATGCGTGAATCGAAAAGCTACGTTTCAGTACTGGAGACGCAAGGCGAAGAGCCTGAGATAAAAGCTTACAAAAAAGATAATGTTTGCAACAAGATTAACAGGATAATTGGCAACATTAATACGGCGATTGAAAAAACCAGGGACGAGAAATATGAGAAGGCTACTGAAAAAGTTTCGGTGGCGAGCAAAAACCTTGATGGATTAGACGAATACGTGGAGGGTTTGCTTGGCGATGAAAAAATAAGCCAATTGGTCTTCGATAACGTAATCGGGGCTAATGTGTTAGCCAGACAGGAACTCAACGCTACCATCAGCGCACCAAATTTCCCGCTTGGGGCAGAAATTACGGTAGATAGCTTCCACTGTACTGTTGAAGTTGGGGGCGAAGAGTATATTGTCCTCATTTATGAATGTAATCCGACCGGGTTAGTTTTTAACGGGCCTGTCCCGCTTGAAATACCGTTTGCTCTTCTCGAAGGTAATATAATTCTCGAAAGTGATACAAAAACAGGAGCGATTGTTGTTTTGTACTCGCAAGATGGACTGGTAATAGACGAGGAGAATATAGTTTACGGTATTGAACGGGATAAAAAGATAATTACATTCTATATTTCGCACTTCACATATTATTATTTTCCACCTTAAGAGAAATATTCAGCAGTAAGTCTGTAATATCATCAATGATAGAATAGCCTCCGTGGGAAGGATGAGTCAAGTGATTTTTTGAGAATAATTCCTTAAGGCATTGGAATGAAAAGTCCCCGCAACTTCTCCAATGTCCAGTCTGATTGCATGCTTCCACGACTTTCAGGCCTCCATTTGTGGAAGCATGCAGTCGTTTTCCATTCGCTTGAGGTTGGTATTGATGTGGTTTTTCGCCGATTTGCTTGTTGGTGTTATCTAATGTAACACTAAATAAAACTACCTCACCAGAAATATTTCGCCAGAGTTAATGCAAGATATCGGGCTATCTTTAGACGCAGTGAGCAAATTTCAAATTACCGGAGGAGATAACAATGGAAAATGAAAAACTCGTAGAAGAATTGATTAAGCACATCCGGGAACTAACCTCCGAACATGTTAGTGAAATGCTCACCCTGAAAGAAGATAATCTGCAAACTGCTCTAAATAACATAGAACTAATATTGTTGAATCTAACGAAGGATAAGTTGCTTGCTGATGCCGCTCAAATTCCAGAACCTACATCCATGGATACAATTAAATTTCTTGAGTTGGCACTTGATTTTGTAAAAAGTATAATACCTCTTACGCGCGAACAAGAGGGCGAATTTGTCCTTAAAATCGGGAAAAAGTATTCTGATTTTGGTGACTGGGATAATGCACTGAAATACTTTGAACAAGCGACTCAAATAGCCCAGGAGGTTGGGAATATACAGCTAAAAGCGGATGCTTATTCACGGATAGGATACATACAGGCTCAACTTAGCGAATGGGATGCTTCAGAAGAAGCTTGTAAGCAAAGTTTGGAACTATTTGAGCAACTTGGCGATAAAAATGAAATAAGCAGAATCTACTACTATATGGGCTCGAATTATTTCCGCATGGGTGACTTTGAAAAAGCGACGGAATATTATGATAAAGCTTTGGAGATAGCCCAAGAATTTAAGAATGCCCGCATAATAGCTCTGGCAAATTTAAGTTTGGGTGCCATCTCTGACGCTCAAGGCGATTTAGACCGGGCAGTGGCTTACTATCAGCAAAGCATCCCAAGGTTCGAGCAGGCTGACGACGCACATGGGCTGGCGGGCATGTATCACAACCTCGGTATAACCTATGCTAAACGTAGCGATTGGGAAGATGCCGGGGAGTGTTATGAAAAGTGCCTTGAACTGGCAAGAGATTACGGATATACCCATCTATTAGCGGCCGTATACATGAATAAAGCCGAATTCTACTTTAAACTCCACGATACGTTAATGGCGAAAACCTATTGCGGCAAAGCGCTTGAGATGTTCGAAGAGATGAAGGATAAACGTGGTATCGTTAATACCTACAAGCTTTTCGGCATGATACTGCGCAACGCCAAAGATTGGGAAGAATCAGCGAGATTCTTCAGAGTAGCCATTAGAATCTGCAAAGAAATAAACGATATACATACAGAAGCAGAAATACATTACGAGTTTGGAATTATGTACCAGAACATGGACGATAGAGTGAAAGCTTTGGAACATTTACGCCAATCCCATCAATTATACGAACAACTTGCGGCATCTGAGCGCGCGGAGATGGTAAGACAGCGTATTTCTGAATTAGAGTAGCAAAAACTCCTACCCCGTATTATACCGGGCCATTGGAAAATGCACTCTTTATGTGCCTACATTAGGCTGTCAACGCACTCCGATGTGGAAAGCCGCTTCGCCAGAAGCCTTAACCTGGTATAATTGTCATTCCCCTTGAAATTACATTGGCGTGCTCAGTCTGTCTATTAACGCGAGAGAAAAGCCTTAATAACGGTGTAAGAGTTCATGAAACTAAATAGGATTTCTGATGTGAATGCTAAACGAATATATCAAAAACCTTTTGATGACGATAATATTTTAGGGGCGATGCGCCATTTTGCGTACTCTAACGTCCCGCTACCAGATAGGAACCGGGCGTTCGGTAAACCGAAACTAACGCGCCAAACCTTAACTCTACCTGAAGTAAGCGCGCAGGACACAACAGAGAGGCTGTTTGACGCAGACAGGAAAGCCGATGTCCTTTCGCGCTTACTTTCATCTGCCATATTTGAGAATAACTTGATGGAGTGTCTTAGTATTATACTCCACGCTATTAAAACAAAGGATATAACTACTTATTGGCATTCTCTGCGAGTTGCACAATTTGCGGACAAAATTGCTTCTGCCCTTGATTATAAAACATTGGATAGAAAAAAAGTCATATTGACTGCCTTGCTACACGACGTTGGTAAACTCGGTATTGATGATGCTGTATTGACGAAACCGGGCATCCTGGATAATGAAGAATGGAAGGAAATGAAAGGGCATCCGAATATCGGGGCAAACATTGTAAAAATGCTGCCAAAATTAATGCCGATTAGCCGGTACATCCGACTTCATCATGAACGCTACGATGGCAATGGTTATCCAGACAAATTACGCAAAACTGACATTCCTCTCGTTTCCAGAGTCATCTCAGTTGCCGATGCTTACGACGCGATGACGCATAAACGTCCGTATCGCACTCCGCTATCTAAAAGACAAGCTTTAGCCGAGTTGGAAGAACAGAAGGGAAAACAATTTGACCCTTACATAGTAAGAGTTTTTGCTACCTTGTTGCGCTACAGAAATTATCGCAAGGCAAAAAAGCCCCGCCCGTTAATGAGAGGAGTTGAATGAGGTGTTGTCTTTGATGCAAAATGCACAGTTCGCTGCTATGCCTACTTTATCAGACGATTTTCCACAAGAGAAACTAAGTTTTTATCTGCCACCACACAAATCAGCTAAGAAACATGAGATTGATAGCGGTTTAACCTTGAGCGAGACGGAAGCTATGGTGCTTTTGGGTTGTTCTAAAGAAACGCTTCGACACTTGAAAGACTATGCTGGTTTAGTATGCGTCCGTGATGAGGGTAATCGCATCCACTTCCGACGCAGTGATATTTTTGATTTTATGTCTTTCACCACGGCTTTGTTAGAGGGACGGTTGTAAAAGCAAAGGGGAAAAGCAAAAATCTTTTACTTTCCACTTCCCACCTCCTGCACTGAGAGAGTTACCAATTCATAATCCCGATACGCATTGGGGTTTCCGTTCATGTTTGCTTCCGCTGCTTTGATGATGTTATACATCTGTCGGGCGGTTACATAGTGGAGCCGGTAGTTTTTTCCATCGTTGTATTGTTCCTCAAGGTGACAGAATGTACGATGCATCACACCGTTTTGGTCAAGCAACATCTCCAAGTTCTTATCGGTTGCGCCGTGTGTGTGAAGTTTTATGAATATCCAATTTGGGTATCCTCTTACGTGGATATGAGTTTTTACCCACAGGTCAACGCGTTCTTCGGTAGGGACATGATGCCAACTGATGTCTGAATTCTCCAGAGTTGGGAATATTCGCCATTTACGACGTTTCCAGTTTAAACCAACCGGCCCCGTTATAAGCATTAAGTCGCCTGACGGTGGTTTGCCAACTTCGACATCAACGCCGTTGTTATAAGATTTCGGTTTTTTAGCGTCATCCGTTGCATAGTAGATTTTATTGAGTTTTTTTGGTTGTGTTTCACTCAGCCCTGAAGGGAATGTGAAATCCGCATAACATCCCGTTTGTCTTAGAACCTGTAATTCATTATTTACGCCGCACCAGTCCTCATCTTTGCGCGAATTGTCTAAAGCCCAGTTTCCGTGAATGAAGGCATACTTGACAAAGGATGAAGGACTAAGGGCCTTTTGTTTTCTCGTTGTTGGACGCGCATTATACAGTTCATTTACCACAGAACCATTTTGTGTTTTATCTTTAAATTTTGTTGAATAACTATCTCCCTGGTTGTTGTATTTATTTCCTAACAACGTAACTTTACAAGCGGCAACATCCCCATCTGTTGGATGGAGGGTTAAGCCGCTTTTTCCTTTTTCGTGGCAGAGTGGAGGAGCGAAACGATTTTTCATGCAGAAGGCATCCGTTCTCCTTATTGAAAGTGCGTCATGTTGGGTAAAAAGTGTTTTTGCCAATTCTAACTTTTGAGTGAGTTGTTCGGGCGTATCATCTCGGTGATGCAAATGTACTTCGATTTCACCATAGTTCGCATGAACGAGTGTCATTAGTTTGTCAAGGTGCTCTGCCCAAAATTGGTCTAACGGGAAAAACCACGTATGTTGCGGAGGTTTACCATCAAAATCAATATGTTTGTTTGCTAACTTAGGATAGCCTTTAATCCAGGCTTCCACACGCTCGCGTTCCTTCGCTAATGGCACATTGCCCACGCGCGGCTCAAAATGGTCGACAAAACAGAAGATTATATCCACCGGTTGGCTCTCATCAATTTTTGGTTTATTTGCAATCAAGGTACGAGAAAAGAGTGACAACCATCTAAAAGCATTCTTAACCTTCATTTTTACTCCTCATACGAGTGAAACTATAATCGCACTAAGAAGTGCAGGTTCGCCCCCGAGCTTTGGGGGGAACAAGCCACAAGGAATTGGTAGCTACTGCTTCCCTCCCTGGGTATATCCTTTTTCTTGTGGCCTTTTTTTGCCTTGATACTGCCCGCAATCAGCGCTGACCGAAAAACCGCTTCACTTCAGGTAACTCTACAGTATCAACGTCTCACCGCCATCTTTCCAGCAAAATAGCTTGTAGTAGTTGAATTATTCGGTTTGATTGTTAAACGGTAAAAATATAGCCCGCTTCCCACAAGTTCACCATAAAGGTTCCTTCCGTCCCAACGGGGAGCGCATTCCTTGCTGATATAAAACCCTTTCTTTTGTTCTCCAACCGGTATGTTTTGCACCACTTTCCCTAAAATGTTGTGGATAGAAATTGAGACGTTAGCATCTGACGCAAGCTGATAGGGAAACCATGTGTCGGGGTTGGTGGGATTTGGGAAATTGTGAAACGCTTTTGTCATCTCAGGTACGCGCTCAACAGGAGGCAAGCTAACTTTGCTTTTGGCCTGGCAAGTTACTACATCTGAAGGCAGTGAAATTGGTCCGACGCTCCTATCTGTTCCAACAGGTTCCACCTTCAATCGGTAGCTATGTCCAAATTCGCCTTCCAGCACATAAGAGTTAGTATTTGTCGTTCCCACTCGCATAAATTCTCCGCCGTCAACTGAAGCATAGACATTATAGTGATGTACGTTGCCTTGGGATGCTTCCCAGAAGAAATCCAGGTTTGTGTCGTCGTCATAAGTAGTAGCAAACCTATGTGCTTGCCCTTTGCAAGCCGCCTGAAACATCAAGGGTAAAATTAAAGTGGTTATTAAGATAAAGAAGTAGGATTTTTTCATTGAAAAATGAAGATTGATGACTATTGAAGGGATAAACAATCAATCTTCAAACGGGAGCGCAGATTTTGCGCTCCCGGTCAATCTTCAATCACTCTATGCCGCGGGTAAGTCAGGAACCTCATTAGATTTATTGGCATTCGCGGTCAGCAGAGGTGTTGTACGTTCTGTCCGCTTCCATGCAACCTTCTGGGTTTTTGTTATGAAGCGGAAGAAACCAAAGAGCAAAGCTATATTCATTGAGACGAAATAATACGGAAGCCGTAATAGCTTTGGGGATGTTCGATTTCTGGTCAAATGTCCTCCCAAAGCCAGCAGGTAGAATAACAGTTGAAGGGAAAACAATCCGCCATATAGTAGAGGCAACCCCATGTGGTTGCTGTTCGGATGCGCCATTTTGATTAAAACGGGGATGTTAGTGCCCAGCGCAAGTAACATAAGGAATGGAACGCACCACCGAATAACCTTGTGTGACAAATAGGCAAAAGCGACGAATCCTTTGGCGGGATTCAGCAACGAGAGGGTTTTGGTCAGCGCATGGAAGTTACCGGCACCAATGCGCTTACGCCTGGTAAATTCTGCTTTGACATCACTGGTAGTCTCCTCGTAGGCGACTGCTTCAGCGTCATAATATACCTTGTAACCCTTTTTCTTCACGTTCATTCCGATGAGAAAATCGTCTATCACAGTGTCGGGAGGAATGGGTTCAAAAAGCTCTCTCCTGATGGCGTAAATGGCACCGTTAGCGCCTAACACTGTCCCCAACTTGCTTTCCAAAAATTTAAGGAGGACTTCGTATTTCCAGTAAGCCGTTTCGCTATCCTGTTTTCCTTCCGGGCTGACAAACCGCAATTCCCCGCATACACAACCCACAGCGGAATCCCTGAAATACCTGATTATCTTCTGTAGAGCATTCTTTGCGTACATGGTATTAGCGTCTGACAACACTATGATGTCGCCTGTGGCACGCGGGATAGTGCGGTTTAGAACGTTGGTTTTGCCACCTCTGTCAGTGTAGTTTATTAATTGGATCTCCTGTTCTCGATATGCGCTAACTATCTCATTTGTCCTGTCAGTAGAACCGTCCGAACCGATGATAATTTCGAGTTTATCCTTAGGATAATCCAATGCCAACATGTTATGGATTTTCGCTTCAATTACTTTCTCTTCATTGTAAGCGGCTACTACGATTGACACCGTAGGAAGTTCTTCATCCTCCACATCCCGTCTGCGACGCTCATTTTTGGCAAATAGATAACGCATATCGCGTTTGATTTGCAACGCGGTAGCCATGATAAATAGGCTGATGGGATATAGGATGTATGTATAACAGATTAAAAAGATTGATATCCAGAAGCAAATTAGAAGTATCATCGTATTCTCCTCTCTGATAGGGGGAAACCTATGCAGTTTCTAATTCTGTGGAGCGTAAGAGCGTATGTGTCTACACGCTTTCCGCTTTCCGCTCTACGTTTTTTTCCCGCTTTACGAAATTAGCCCGCGCCGATTAAGTTTTCTCCGCGGCAATTATTAAATTGTATCCGAACCGCCCATATTGAACTCGCCCGTCCAAATTCATCAACTTTTGCAAGATGGTTTTCGGCGTATTCCATGCTGTGATGCGAGAAACAGCCGATTGAACGCTCGAACAGAGGGGAAAGAATAACAATCCGCCGCGATGAACTTTCTTGATTCGGAATTTTGCATCAAGTTGTTTTTGCAGTGCGTTCAATGAGTAGTGGCGGTGGTATTGGAGATTCTCTCGATATTGCGTATTCTCATATCTCGCCATACCCGACGCTAAGGATGCCATCAATGGAAACCGACGACTAAACCATAACTTGATATTAAACGGGTCAAAAAATGCGAACAATCCTGTATTGGGAGTCGATATCAGGAGTTTTCCCGAAGGTTTTAGTACCCGATGGATTTCAGCTATAGTTTGTTCTTCATCGCCTACATGCTCTATCACTTCAAGCATTATGACCGAATCGAAGCTTTCGGATTTGAAAGGTAGTTTGGAAGCGTCAGCAACCTGAAATTGTATAGAAGGATACCGCCCGGCAGCGTCCGCTATGTGTTCAGAGTTGATGTCTATTCCATATACCTTCCTGCCAATGCTGGATAGATATTTCGTGAAATAGCCTGCCGAACACCCTATTTCCAGTATGCTATCACACGATTCAGGCAGCCACATGCTTACGACTTTGGACTGAATGGTTTCATAGTTTGCAGAATTTGAAGTTGCAGCAAAGATTTTCGTTTTCATCTGGAATTTTTACTTATTGCCCCATTATTCAGCCGATTTTTCCATTTCATTTTCGCTTCGTTTAACTTATGAGCGAAATTGTGTTGCTTCAGACGCCATTTAGAATCCACCAGGGTGAAGAAGGCCAGTTTGGAGTATGGTGTTCTTTTATAAATGGCTATATGGTATAATTCTCGTTCTATGTCCGTATAACGATACTTGTAGGATTCGCCGCCCCTCAAAAAATCGAAATCCGTTAGCTCTCTTTCAAAAGCATTTTGTAGCATCCTGTTCGTCAAAACCGTGCCAGGGGATACTTTTGAGTATTCTTTGTCGTAGTTAGTATTGTATACATAGAGTTTGTTTTTGTAGCAGAAGTTGATATAATAGGCGACATTCCGCTGATTGTGCCGGACGAACCAACATTCCAACCATCCTTGCTTAAAGAACTTGTCAAATAATTCTCTAAAAAAGCTTTGCGTTTCCTCCCCGGCGAACCTTGGATTACCCGATTCCACTTTCCAACTGCAGTTTTCAATATCTGTTATCATATCCAAAAGCTCATCTGGGTTCGACCAATTTTTATGTTGGGTAATGATGATATCGCCCTCGCACTTCCATAGCTTCTTCTCGTGGACTTTGATATTTCGCCTGAAATTTTTTGACCTGCTTTTCAGGAAATCATCCCATGATTCCGTTATGGGCAGATGAGGGGCAGTATAACTCTGTTGTGCCACATACGTTAAGTTATTCGCTTTGCAACATCTTTCTATTACATCAAGGTTACCGTTTGCCTCCGGAATGTCCCGCAGGTTGAGCACATCCCACTCCCTGCGATGCTGCATGATGTAGGAGAAGATTGCGTTTATGATTTGCTCTTTCTGCAAGGATGCTTCGCCCGCAGACACTGCCCCTACGCTAACGGGCTCGGTTACGATAAAATCCAGATAGTCTGAACGCCCTGTACCGATGAACTGGAGCGTCCGAAAGATAGCCTCCCGTGTTTTCATCAACGGCGCTATGGCAACAGGCTGCCCATCTATGGACGCTAACAGGATATATAAACTTTTCCCCTTGCCAAAATGCTTCCACCATGTAGATAACCAATCGAAGCTCAAGAATAGATTATCGCTATCACTCTTTGATAACAGCTTATCCCAAATGGGTTCTAAGGCAAGGAAGTTGTTCATATCTGTTACCCTGGTGATGGATAGGTTCTGAAACTGATTCATTTCTCTCTCCTTCTTCTGAAATCATCTCTGGAATAGTTACAAATTGCATTCCCTGAAGGGTTAGATATTCGATTAAAATTGGCAGGGCATTGACTAAGGGCTTAGTTTTGTCGTGAAGCAGGATGATATCCCCGCCGCGAACGATATCGATTTTGTCCAGGATGTCATGAACGTTTTCAGCAGCGAAATCCTTCGGGTCAACTGACCAGAATACTGTAGTTAATCCTTTCTTTGCGAGAAATCGCAAAGCTGATAAACTACAGGAACCATTGGGTGGACGAAATATCGAAACATTATGCTGAAGGGTGTTTTTTATTATCTCTTCGCCCTCTTCTATTTCAAACCTTAATTGTTCGTCTGGCAAGTGCTTCAGCGGGTTATGGGAATAGGTGTGATTTCCTATTGCGTGTGCGTCTGATAGTATTTCCTTGGCGATGTGGGGATACGTTTCGACATGCCGCCCTTGTAGAAAAAACGTTGCTCTGATTCCGTTAGCCTTCAAGCAATCTAAAACTTTGGGAGTGTGTTCTGGATGAGGCCCGTCATCGAAGGTAAGGGCAACGCTATTGTTCTTTCGGTCACCATGCCAAACTATATGTTTACTCGGAATTATGGAAGTCAGATATTTTAAAAATCTAATTTTCATCTTTATGTTGGGGGGACAAGCCAAAGAAATTGAAGATTGTCGTCAATTGCCACCCCCAAACCCCCTCTTTCCCTTTTTGGGTTTCGATTCCTAAGCCACGGATACCCCTTAGAGCGTGTGTGAGAAGTATCGATTTGCCTTGTTATAAACATTCATGACAGC
>CAZRLY010000149.1:0-15132 GCA_964601015.1 uncultured bacterium | reverse complement strand
TTGAACGTGTTTCGTGGCAGAAGCCTGAGTGGGTGATGGGGAAAATGTGCCAGCGTGACGGCGAATATCGCAATCCCGTCCTCCGTCAAAGCCTGCGCATGTAGCCCTTTGATGTCCTTTTCAGGGTTCGGATTCGGCATGGCATAAACCCAGATACCGGGCAGATTATCCCCTCCAACGCCAGTCTGCCGCCAGCCCCACGCCCCCTGTTCGTCATCTCTCATCGGTTTTGAAGTGCGCATCGTTTCAGCGACGAACGCCCTGCCGCCGATTCCACCCGATATTGCGCTTATCTCAAATCGCCGACGGATAACCTGCGAGTGGACTGAACCATCAGCGTAATTCAAAGTATATTTTGCCACTTCAACGCCGATTTCCGGGTTGAGCCCGTCATTATCCCGCAGTGAACAACAGTGAGCCACGCAAACATAATTTACAGTCTTCCCGATGGGTACCATAACGGCATCGCCATCGGGCGGCGCTGGCAAGACAAGCAGATGCTTCTCCGCATTTAAGTGGGCCTGATAAAAGGGAATCCCACGCGCTACGACTTCGCCATACGAAAGATTTTCAAACACACCGACACTCCCCGCATCCCAACGCTGTCTGTTTTTTGGGGTATACGGTTCTGTGCGGGATACATTGTAATAATCGGTAAGTACAACTGTTGTAAACTTTTTCATCTTTATTTTGGGGGAGACAAGCCAAAGGAATTGAATATTGTCTTCCCCCAAACCCCCTCTTTCTTATTGTGGGCAAAAAGATACCCAAAGTATTCGGAGAATACTAGTGAGAACGTACAATTTTCTCCAATCCATCTACCTGTTCCTCACTTAAATTATAGGCAGCATCGTAGAATTGCTCCTTGAAAGTCCCCGGACCTTTTGCTACTTCCGCCGCTATCTCTCCAGCAATTCCAAAACAAGCTAAGGCTGCCGCTGCTGCTTTCGCATAACTCTCTTCAACGGCGGCAAAACACCCAATTACCGAAGCAGCCATACAGCCTGTCCCTACGATAGAACCCATCATCGCATGTCCATTCTTTACGATGAAGGTATTCTCACCATCTGAGATAATGTCCTCTTTGCCAGTTATAACTACAGTAACATCTCTTTCCTTAGCAAGATTTTTTGCCAGTTCAACTAAATTTACACCCACCTCAGTTGACTCAACGCCCTTCGTTTTGGCGTCAAGTCCCGCAATTCGCGCTACTTCTGAAGCGTTCCCCTTTACTATGCTAATTTTGACCTCATTCAATAATTCAAAACCCTTATCATCTCTTAACTTTGTGGCTCCGACGCCAACTGCATCCAAAACAACAGGTATCCCCTTTTCATTTGCGCTCCTTGCGGCCACCTTCATTGATTCAACAAACGTCGGTGTTAAAGTGCCAATATTCAATACCAGAGCAGATGCGATTTTAGCCATATCGCCCGATTCTTCTACCGCGTGAGCCATTACAGGCAGGGCACCAAACGCTCTTGTTATATTGGCACAATCATAGATTGTCACCCAATTTGTCAGATGATGTACCAATGGTTTCTGTACTCTTACTTTTTTTAAGATGTCGTATGTCATCATTTACGTCGCACCTCTTATATTTTATTAGAAATTACGAAAAAGTTTTGGGATGCGCAGTCCTACCTACATATAATCGCCTTCAACGTATTCCTGTCCCTCATGGCTTCTAAGGCTTTTGTCGCTTGCGTCAATGGAAAGCGGTCAATTGCCAGCGAAGCGAAAGCGTCGGCGTTGTCGATGACGAGTCTGACTGCTTCAAGCAGATGTTGTGTATCGCTAACCCAGACGCCCTGTAGTTTTATGTTTTTTCGAGAAATGTCAGCGAAGCAATCCAGTTCGACTTTGCCCTCTGGATTGCCAAATCCCGTTACAAGATAGCATCCACCGTTCCGGAGGAGCCCGACGCCTTCTGCAACAGCCAATGATGAACCGGTAGCCTCGATGATGACATCGGCACCGTAGCCGTTTGTCATCTCTCTGACGAATTGTCGTCTCTCTTCGAGGGTTGTTTCGTGCCGATTGAGCAGATGAGTAGCGCCAAATTTTTTGCACAACTCAAGCCGGCTTTGCGTCCCACCTATCACTGCGATGTGGGATGCGCCGCGTGCTTTGGCGAAGGCGACGCCGAATATCCCTAACGGGCCCGGCCCTTGTACTACAACCGTGTCTCCCACCTCTGGCGAATGTAAATCAAAGCCGTGTGCCATCGTCGCACCTGAACAACCCGCCGTTACTAAAATCGCCGGGTCAATTTTTTCCTCTATTTTGAATATGTCAGTGTCTGCTGTAAGCGCTATGTGGCTTGCGTAGCAACCGCGCAGATACGGTGGCTCTGTACAGTTCGTTGTGATGCCGTAAACCCACCGGTTTGGACAGAGCGCGGGGACATGTTTTACGACGCAAAAATAGCATTTGCCACACGTAACGCCGCGATTCCAGATAATTAGGTCATTTTCTCTAAGTTGTTCTCCGAATATACTCTGTCGTTTTCCGCGCAAAGCAGCGATTCGCCCTACTCCCTCATGCCCTAAAATCATCGGCAAACGCAGCCTCGGGTCATTTTCTTGCCACATGTGTACATCTGAGCCGCAAACACCAGATGCTAAAATCTCCACCAATAATTCACCCTCGTTTAAAGAAGGCAGGGGAAATTCCCTCTCTTCTAACGGTTCGTTGAATTTGTGTAAAACCGTAGCTCTTGCTAACATATTTCTACCTCAGATACTAACGCAAATGGAAAAGCAGTAAAGAGTAATAAACGTCAGTTCGGGATAACGATACAGTTGCGATAAGTTCCACGGATTATTACCATCTAATATCACAAATTACACGAATTAGACAAATTTCACGAATAAATTAAAGATTAATTTGTGTAATTCGCTTAATTTGTAATGGTCAACAACATATCAAACCCCTCTCATAAGTGAATTCTAAAAAAGGGCTTCCATTTTTCACATAGCGATGAATAGGTTTAAAAATGGAACTATTGAACCATTACAAGTGGAAAAACTTAATTAGAACTTACTTATATTCACCGCGGAGGCGCAGAGTACACAGAGGAACGCAGAGGGCAATCTTTTGAATTTTACATGTCCTTGACTAATACAGTAATTCGCTTAATTCGTGCCATTCGTGATAATGTAATTCGTCTTTGGAATACCCCAAGTTCTTATCCCGAATTCACGTTAATAAGTAAAAAGTAACAATTTTATTATTACTCATACATATCAACTTAAGAAGAAGCGAACGCCGGTTGAGTAGGTTCTGAACAGAGTTCAGAACCGTATCGAAACCAAGTGAGCAGCAGCCGCATTCCGGCTACTCATTCACGGCTGAATCCCACCTGCATGTTGGGAACTAAGGAAAATTCGTCATGATGTGCCAGGACTTCCCCCTCACCTGAGAAAATATCCACATCCTCCATAATTGCAAGTTGAACATTACTTGCTTCATCTTTTGGAAGACATCCTATCAATCTACCTACAATCTTAGCCCCTGTATCGTAGTTAAACTCAACCCTTCGATTAATAAAATTCCTGAGTTTTACATAATCCACAGTCCGCCTTAACTTGGCGAAGAGAATGTTTTCGATTATTAAACCGTATCTTTCCAACAAATTTTCAGAAGCAATTTCCTGCACTGCCCTGGCAAACTCTTCTCGCTTTTGAAGGACATCCGCTATTTCCGTCTGCGCGGCAATGGTTCGCAAAGCGTCGTCGAATTTCGCCTCAAACATCTCCTGCAGGGTTTCTGCGTTCATGGGTTCACTGGCAAACGCCCGCGCAGCTTGCAGGACGCCCTCCTCTTCTGCCTGTACCCTCAAAAGAAATGCGCATTCTATATCCACACTAAGAAAATCATAGGTGATGAGCGCATTGGCACCTTCACGCTTTATCTCTATTGGTATCTCACCGAGCGATATTTCCATGATGTTATGGGTAATAGTGTTATACCACATTCCATTATCCATCGCAATTTTCAGTCCACTGCCGCCAAGTCTAACCAACGCGGTTTCAGGTTCAACCCACCTATACCTATGAATAGACGCGGTAAATATCACAACCATCAGGGAGATAATGAAAAATGCTATCCACACTTTCGCATAAGGGATAACATTTTTGTATGTTCCCATGGTTAGCACAACCATCGCCAACATTACTATTACGACTACTACAGTAATTACAAAAGCAAATATCGGACGCATTTTTCCTTTCCCTTATTGGAAGGAGGAAGTAGAAAGTGGGAAGTATTTGCGGAGTGTTTGCGTTCTGCTCCCACTTCCTGTGCATCCGCTCACTTTCCGAAGTCGGGTACTTAGGCTAACCGCCTTCCATCCCCCCTGTTTCTCTTACCTCGCAGACAGGTTTTTCATCATCGCCTTTTTTAACTACAATGTATTTCTCCCAATTTTCGTCTGTAGGCGCAGCCAACACATTACCCTCGCTTTCAAAAAAGAGGTGTGTTCCTCTACTCTCTGGACGTCTGCGCGCGGCTTCCAGGATTAATTCGCCAAATTCAAGCATGTTCAGAGTTTCCAGTGCGTAAGCCCAACCTTTCCGGTCAGGGATTGTTCTGAGTTCTTTAACAGATTTCAACTCCTGCAAGCCCTCCTCAAACCCTTTTGAAGTACGCACGACGCTGGCGTAGTTTGATAGAATATTTTGTATTCTCTCACGTATTTCCGACGCGCGCAAGCCGTTTGAATCTGTTTGGCATACCGCAGCAAGTTTTTCGTTTATTGAGTTAATAGCGTTCTCAATCTGTTCGTTCGTCAAACCTACCCATTGAGTCAAACTATTTGCTTCTTGTGCGGCGGAAGTTCCCGCTATTTTTCCGAAAACCTGTGAATCCATGAGCGAATTACCGCCCGGACGCATTGCTCCGTGTTGTCCGCCAGCCACTTCGCCGGCTGCGAACAGTCCTTTTACTGTAGTATCGCCGCGCTGTCGGATTTTGATGCCTCCTTGAAAATGCTGAGTTGCAGGCGCTATTTCCACCAGTTCACCTGCTTTGACATCAACACCGTGAGTTCTTAGCCACTCCACAGCCTCAGGATTAATGCTCAACAGTCTGGCGAGTGGGTTTTTGGCCAGCTTTGGTTCGTTGACATTGAGCGATTTAGTTTTATTATACCACCTTGGGATGTTTTCGTCAAGTTTAGAAAAATCTAAATTTTCTGGGTTGTCGCGATAGTCGAGATAAACCGACTTCCCGCGTCGAATTTCGTGCCAGACGGCTATGTCGATAACATGCGATGGAGCGTCATAACTCGCTGGCCAGGTAGCGCCTTTGTTAAAGACGATGTTGTAAATCTCATTCAACTTCGTCTCCTGCGGAAAATAATCCCGCAAAAATTCTCGCCCATCGCCGGTCACAATTTTTGGTATAGCGCGCATCATGCTACCAGAACAAGCTAAATGCGTCTTCACCGACGACAACCCGATTTGAATGAATTCAAGATTCACCAGTTCCGCGCCGGCACGGTAAGCCATCGCATACCCATCGCCAGTCATCCCAGTTGGAAATACGCTTACCTTAAACGCCAGTCCTCCGCCGCCCGTCGCCAAAACCACAGCCTTTGCATCGAATAGCACAACCTTGTTTTCCTGCTGCCACACGCCAACTGCCCCTACAATGCGTTCGCCATCAAGTATTAAATCGGCAATTGTATGGTGTTCAATGATGTCTATGGGTAGCGTTGCCCCCCCGTGGTGACAAACCTTTTTTACCAGCGCTTCTTCGATGTGGTTCGCCGTATACGGCCCGGTATAACACGCACGCGCATAAATTGAGCCATCCGTCACAAACTGGTCAGCTCTACCATCGGGGCGTTTTGCAAAGGGGACACCTAATTTATCAAGGTACTCGTAGGCTTCCCCCGAACCCCTTGCCAGAATTTCAGCCAAATCATAATCTGAAACATGTCCACCCAGTCGATAAATGTCGTCAGCGTGATAAGTCCAATTATCAGCCCCACCTGGTTCCGTATACGGCAACGTGGCATGAAACGCCATCCTATCTGAACATGCGAGGGCAGTGCAACCGCTACGTCCCAGCGCGCCTTTCGTCACGAGCACGATACGTCCGGCACAATTTTCTTGCGCCGCAATCGCCGCCCGCAACGCCGCACCACCTCCACCGATAATGAGTACATCACATCTTTCTATGTTCATAAAATACCCCCTACAGAAGGCGGAATGTAGCCATTCAATAACGCCTTTTATCCTTCCAGTCTCAAATAGCTTCAAGAAAGAATTATAGCATAGCTTGCAAATACATACAATTTTTTTCAAAAAATTTTCATCCCATTTTTCCGTCTTATTGAAGTTTGGGTTGCACTGAAGATGACAAAATGCTAAAATGATTAGCAGTTGGTTCCCGAAGTTAGTCTTGGGAGCCGACAAATTTTAATTATTGCCAAAACACATTGTGCTATCACATATTGTTTGATAATTTCCGTTAAAGTTTATAGAAGCTGGCATCGGTTCTATAAACATTTTGCCCTAAATTTGTGAAAGTCTATTTCGATAATGCGAGAGGTGTCAAATGCAGCGTAAAAAATTGCCGTATGGCATACCAAATTACAGGAAAATAGCTGAGGAAGGTTACGTTTTCGTCGATAAGACACCATTTGTTGAGAAGTTGGAAGAGTTAGGCGAGAGATATATTTTCTTTTTACGTCCAAGAAAGTTTGGGAAAAGTCTTTTCGTCTCGCTGCTCGAGCATTACTACGACATCGAACATAAAGACGACTTTGAACGGCTGTTTGGAGATTTCTACATTGGTAAAAATCCGACGCCGTTTCACAACAGTTATTTGGTATTGTTGTTTGACTTCAGCGGTATCGATACGTCGGACGAAGAGACAACTTACAAAGGATTCCTTGAGAACGTGAAGAACGGGGTAAGGTACTTCTTGAGCAAATATGGTGAAGAGCTTGGAGGGGTGGAGATAGAGCAGATTTTGAGTCATGGGGAGCCAGAAAACCTGATGAAGGAGTTTCTGAGAAATGTAAAAGAGAAAACTGACAAGACTATCTACCTTCTGATAGACGAATATGACCATTTTGCCAATGAGTTGTTAGCGTTTCGGATGGATTTGTTCAAAGAGTTGGTGTCTCGCACGGGTTTTGTGCGCAAGTTCTACGAAGTCCTCAAGACAGGCGCAAGAGACGGAGTAATCGACAGGATGTTCATCACAGGTGTTACTCCCATCACTCTCGACAGTTTTACAAGTGGGTTTAACATCGGAACTAACTTATCCATTGACGAAAATTTCCACAGCATGCTCGGCTTTACAGAAGAGGAAATTTATAAACTGTTAGAGTTGGTTTGCTCTGAAAACGATTGCGATGAAATCTACCAGCAAATGACGAGCTACTATAACGGATACAAGTTTTCAAAACGGATTATGAATGGCAAGCTATTTAACCCAGACATGGTACTTTACTACCTTCGCAGTTACATGATATATAACCGCCCACCCGATGAGTTAATTGACACCAATGTCGCTTCTGACTACAAGAAAATCAGCAATCTGCTCAACCTTCTTGAAACAAAAGAGGGACGTGAGATAATCAACGACTTGATGGAAAAATACTCCATTTTCGGCAATCTTACTTTGCAGTTCAACCTAGAAAAAAAGTTTCAGAGGGATGATTTTCTCTCCTTGTTGTTTTACATGGGACTTATCACTGTGGAAAGAAGCGTGGGTGAGGAATGCGAGTTTCAGATTCCAAATTACGTGATAGAAGAACTGTATTATCGCTTTTTCTACGAGCTTATGGAACAAGAATATGGGTTGGATTTGCGTGTTAGCGACTTGAGAGCGGCGATGCGGCAGATAGCTTATGACGGTAAGGTTGAACAGCTTGTGGGGATAATAGAGGACTTTTTGGGGAAGGTATTGTCCAACAGAGATTTGCGTGGATTTCGTGAGAGCCATCTCAAAGTTCACGTCTTGACGTTATTGCATCTCAGCAGGTTGTTTTACATCCAGAGCGAAATGGAAGCCCAACGAGGATATGTTGACATTTTTCTGCGAGAGACGCCGCAGTTCCCTGTTGATTACGAATGGGTTTTGGAGTTGAAGTATGTGAAGAAGGAGATGGCAAAGGATTTGCGAGTGCTTCAGACAGAGGGCGAAAAGCAGTTGAGCGGATACATGGACAAGGTGCGCCCACACGCAAGGCATACGCTTAAAGGAGTGCTGTTGATGTTTACCGGTGAGGGTGAATGTGTGGTTAAAAAGGTAGTTTAAAAAGAAAGGGGTAGGAAAAAAATGCTTGTCCTCCAAAAACAGAAAGGCAAATAATTATGTTTATAAAGTGGACGGACAGAGAAAGTCCGCTACAAACGTGAATTACACGTAGCGTCCTCCCTCTGTCTGAACATTTTCTAACCCTACACGAATTTAAAAAATTGAACTACTCGTCAGCGGGTGGCAAATCTGATGGCTGTAGATATGTCCCGCGAATCCAGGCAATTCCCATCCTGCCACCACCACTGGGAGGACAGGGAGGAGCAGTGTCGTCTGTGTAGGCGAGCACCAGTATCCTACCGTCCGTCAGTTCCACCCAACCCGAATATCCTTGGTCATGTCCTGCTACGCTTGCTTCCACCTCAATGATGTTGTCCAACTGGTATTGGTCAGGAAAACCGTCGCGTTCAGCAGACCAAAAGGTGGCATGTTTGCCGGTATGATGGTCAATCACTGTCGCATCAACGCTCCGCCAGATGCTGTAACCCGTACCCTTGGGCGTGATGTTCGCTTCCCACACATCCGGCGCGACTTCCATACCATCGTGGTTCTCCCAGGTGTCGTTGCGTTCATTGCCGAAGGCAAAGGCATACATGCTAATCTCCGCTGGTGTCCAAGCAGCGCGGCGGATGCGTTTATCCAATTTGTCTGTTTCCAAAACCAGCCTGCCGTCCAGATGGAGGTACAACTTTCCGCCCTTGCTGACGATGCGATAGGTGTGAAACTCTTCAGGTGTCACTTTGACGCTCAAGGAAGCGTCGTGCACCATCTCCACTCGGTTTGGGAAAAACCGCAATTTCCCCGTGAAAGGGATGGAGAGCGTCGCAGCGCGCCCGTTGTTTTCCACCACTTTGACCTCAACAGTCACGTCAATCTCACTGTCCGGGCTGTCTGCGGGACGGAGGAAGTATTGTGTGAATTGTCCTCGCATACCGTCGCTGTCGATGTGCAAAGCGCCATCTTTCAGCCCGACGCTCTGCTTATCGTTAAAGTGGACGCCTGCGAAGCGAAAGATGGTTGAGTCTTCAGGGCAGCCCACCCAAGCCCAAAGTGCTTGTCGTCCTATGCCAGAGCGAAAGGTAAGCATCACTCGGCCATCAGAAAGAAACCCCGCGCAAGTCCTACCGTGAACCCCAAAAGGAAGTTCTTGCACTTCCCAAGTTTTGCCGTTATCCTTTGAATACGCCTTGATGCCCGGACAAGCGTCAATGCGAGCTTCACGGGCATATAACAAAAGCCTTCCATCCGGCAAAGTCAAAATGCTCGCCTCGCTCAAACTATGCGGCGGGTAAAACTGAAGATACGAGAGGAACTCCCACGTCTTGCCGCGGTCAGCGGAGCGAAAGAATTCCAACTTCTCCCCTTCCGTTCCCTCCCAGGGCTTCCCGCCCGGATACCACGCGCCAGACAATAACCACGAACCATCGCCAAGTTCCGTCACCCGGCTGGGAACAACCGCCGGATTTCCACCGACTTGGTCGCCATGAAGAAAACGCTGGTTCCCCCAGGTTTTGCCACCGTCTGCGCTGTCGTAAAAAACCACTGTGCTACCGTGCAAGTCACCCAGCAGCAAGAGCGTTCCATCTTTGAGTTTTTGAAGCCTTGGGCAATTAAGCCCAGACGGATGTACCCTCACTGGGGCACTCCACGTTTTTCCCAAGTCATCGCTATAACATACAAACATTCCCCCGCCTCCGCCGTGCGCTTTCCCATCATTGTGAGTACAAACCAGCGTGTTTTCACCTGTCTGAACCACATCAGGGAAACCCATCCAAACAGGTGGCTTCCGAGCAACTGTGACGTGTCGATTTGGCTTGCGCCAGACAGAGCGCATCGCTTGAAATTTAAACCCTTTTCCTTCCTGAACAACCCGGTTCTTTTTCGCCAGCGCGTGCGGTCGAATGGACTCTCCACCCTCCCATCGCTGTGATTGGATGACCAAGTTTTCAACACCTTGCGCCTCAGGGTGTTGCTCAATGTGTACCGAATTGATAGCCGTAACAGCGTTCATGAGCGGTACGTCCTCAACCAACATGAACCAATCATCGTCGCCCCGTCCGCTCACCCACGCTGTCATCTGGTTCTGATTCAGGTCAAGTTTTAGTTTGACATCATAGGACGTGAAGGGGCGCGCGTGTGCTCCGTAGTAGTCCAACCGCCCGTCGAAAATCCAAGGCGACAGACTCGATTGACCTTTTGGAGCACGCCCAGCGTCGTGAATTCCAAAACGCACCGCAGGCATATACTTGCCGTCCGCTTCCTGTCCCAAAGTGATATGCTGCCAACCTTGTGGTTGTCCGTCCAGATGCGGTAAGGGGTTTTGGGCTCCTATAGAAAAACTGGCATACGCGTATACGGTGCCTGAGACGTCTGCTATTTTTGCCATTAGCGTATCTCCTTATGTGAGCGTTATCTGTGGGGTTAAAATTGATAGAACCGTATCCCACATTACGTTTCACTCAAAGAACTCCGCCACGGAGCACTGAAAGCCTTCGACGACTTCCTCTCCCGTGATGGTATCCTTGATGGTGAGCGTCTTGATGTCGTCTGGTGAACGATAGACGGTAACCGTTTTTAAAATTGGTTCGATTACCCAAACCATTTGCGTACCAGCGTCCAGATATTCCAACGCCTTTTCCTGAACGTCGTAAACTTTATCGGTTGGCGAAACAACCTCAATTGCGATATCTGGAGGAATAGGGCTAGCTTGGTGTCTGTTTTCAGGGAGTCGTTCCTGTGAAACAAATGCCACATCAGGTTTTCGCCCACTTTCCCCTATCTGGAATTTGGTCTCCGCTGTGTAGATTCGACCTAATTGATGCTGTCGCACGTAGTTATTCAATAGGGTAACGATATTGGTACTAATTTCTCCATGAGCCATTGTTGGGTCAAACATTGGCACTAATCCTCCTTTCGCGTATTCAAAAGATGGGTAATCGTTAGCCAGGAATTCTTCAAGTGTTATGGATTCTACATTCATCGTTTACACCTTCTTGACTAAGCAAGCTAATGCTCTTCTGACTTAATCTCTTCCTCAAGCGATGCTATCTCTCGTTTGATTTCCTTGAGCTTGTTCACAAGTTCCGGCATTATCCTCTCTCGTTCAGCACGGTGCTTTGTTAACTCATTCACTATTTCCCCTTGTTTCCTGCTTAACACTTCAGATTCTGCATCTAACGCCCACCACCGCTCCTCATCGTCTTTATTTTCATTCTTCTCATCAATGAGAGCGGATCTTTGTGCCACAAGCCTATCGTGTTCTTCCCTGAGAGAATTCCCCGTTTCTATTATTTCAACCACCACCTGCCAGTTTTTGTCATAGGATAATCTTAATTCTTCCAGCCGACGACGTTTTATTTCGATATCTGAATTCTCCTTCACACTCCCAGATGTTTGGGTTTCCGGTTCTGTTTCAACGAATGTCATGTCTTCTTCCTTTTTGGTATCATCCTCAACCGGAATCTGCTGTATAGCTTCTGAAAAAAGCTGTTCCAGTTCCTCATCGGAAAGCTTCATCTTGGATTCTGAAGAAGGTGTAGATTTAGGGCCCGCAGCTCTTGTTGGATGTTGTCCCATAGGAGCCTTTTTCGATGTCGGTTGCCGTGATGTAGAACGGAAGTGATAGACAACGAAAATCAAAGCAACCAATATAATTAATAAACCTACGCCGAACAACGCTGGTTTCTTTTTCATCTTCTCTTTCATCCTCCTTAATTTTGTCATTTATCATCTCCAGCCATTCGCTACCTCAAAGTGGTTCTACAAAAAGATGAAAAGCAAGCCGGTTGTGGCTGAAACTGCTGCAATCACGGCGGCTTTCCGCCATCTCAATAGGACATAGAGTCCCAACGCTATGTAAAGGCCTCCTCCAATTTTACCCCATTTCCATGCAACCAGCGCGAGGATGAGCAGCAAAGTGCCCTGCACAAAATGGGAAAGCGCATCCTTCCAACTGAACCCTGGTGAGAATCCCTCAAGCATGAAGAAATAGCAAAAACCCGCTATGCCAAGTCCAATGACCCGCGGCATCCAATGTATCACTTGCATAACTATGTTGAACATATTCACCACCTCCGTTGCCTTGAGCTTTCTCGGCAACTGTGAAAGCTCATTATGATTGATTTTCACCTGTCTTGATTTTTGATTTCCCCCCACCTTTATTGCACAATTCCATTCCATAATCGAATTAGCATTACGTCTAAGTTTTTCAGTTCTGGAGCGTCGATATTGGCATTCTAAATACAGTTTGTGGAACGTGAACGTGATGATGATATTTCCTCTTCACGTTCACGTTTCATTTATCATCTATCCTTGTTCAACAGGATTTCGCAGGATTCCGATATTCTCTATCTCAACTTCGACAACATCGCCTGCTTCCAGTTTTTCACCTTGCGTGATGCCTATTCCTTCAGGCGTTCCCGTGGAGATAACATCTCCTGGGGCTAAGGTGATGTATTTTGAAATAAACTCTATTAATTCGGCGATATTGAAAATCATGTTGCCTGTGTTAGAATCCTGTTTCGTTACGCCGTTTACCTTGAGCGTAATCCGTAAATCGTGCGGGTTGGGAATCTCATCCTTTGTCACCATACACGGCCCCATCGGTGCGAAAGTATCAATCCATTTGCCGAGGAGCCAGTCGAAAAAGTCATCTCCTTCTCGCTCTTCCCTTTCCTTATCAATTTTAAGTGTTCTCTCGGAGATGTCGTTGAGGATTGTGTAACCAGCGACATAATTATAAGCCTCATCGGCGGAGATGTATTTTCCGCCTTTTCCGATGACAACGGCCAGTTCGGCTTCCCAATCTATCCAACCAACATTCTTCGGTATGATGATTGGTTCTTCGGTGGCGATTACGGTTATGTCTGGCGGCTTCATGAATACGCGCGGCGTAGTTGTCTCTTTCTCCGGTGCCTCTCCGCCGCCTTCCCTGATGTGTTCGGCGTAGTTGCCGGCAAGCAACAGTAGCTTGGGTGGACACGGAATCGGTGCCAAAAGCTCACCTTCTCCCCAAACCGCTTTATCCGGGTTTTCTCCGGCGAATTTGACAACCTTGTTGGCGGTATCAAAAGCTACCTCACCGTGATTTAGATAAGCTATCATGCTTGATAGCCCCCTCTTGCGGTTGCCCTCCGGATGGACTGCCTCGTAAGTTGCCTTCAAGTCCAGAATTTTGTCGTCAATCTTAGCCCCGAGTTTGGGACAACATTTTTGTCCGAAAGTTACTAATTTCATAATCTTATGACGGAAACCACTGTTATGTCAAAAAGCAGCGGTTTCGCTCATCCTCCTTATTTTTTGTGTCGGTTGGGTTGAACGAGAGTGAAACCCAACACAACCTACTCAATAACAGTGAATTTTATATTATCAAAGATAATCCTCATTGTCAATGAAAAATTGTATTTTGAGGAAACTTTTTTAGGTGTCTGTGTAACTATCGAACAGATACTCATGTTAGATTTCTATTAAAATTATAAGGCGATACACTTAGGCACATCTATACCACAATGAAGTGGCGTCTGAAGCGATTCTGTTGATTCTGTTTGTGGTATTCAATTTGGGTTGACTATTTTCTGCAATTGTGCTACAATGTGTTTAGAAAGGGGGTTGAAATTGCCGTTGGTGTCTATTTTGCCAAGTTTACGGGATTCAACCCGAATTAAAAGAATTTTTATAATTGTTATAGTAGATTATTTTGTGGAAAGGTATACCAAACGAGGCACTGGAGCCTATTCCTGAAAAACAACAAGTCAAGGAAGGAACACTGGTAATCGAAAGTTGAATTAGCTGTGAACCCTTTGTGCATTTTTGCGAAGAAAGTGAGGCTATCAAGATGGGAGAAACAACATTAACCGTTGAACAGGTAGTTTCTGCAGTAAAAGTCTTTAACTACCAAGAACGTCAGCAGTTTTTAGCAGCACTTGCTGATACTGATGAATTGTGGGAGGATATGAAAGATATATTTCTCATCCTGTCACGCAGAGATGAACCGTCCCGCCCATTTAGTGAATTCGTGGCGGAATTGAAGAATGAGGGACGGTTATGAAATACGAGATTAAATTCGCTTTTTACCCAAATTTGATGGAGGGTTGCACTATGAACAATATGGTAAAGTTATCGGAACAAGGTTCCACGCGTGCTACTCGTTACGCGCAGTCGAACAAAATTGTCACCTTAGATGGTAAAACTCATGTAGCGTGGCTGGATGCAGGTTCAAAGACGATGATACGAACTTATGATGCCAATATCGAGCGATGGAGTGAATCCGTTCATCTGGGAACGGGAAGGGACAATCACGGCGGCCCTGCTCTAACCTGTGACAGCCAGGGATATTTGCACATCTTGTTCGGAACGCACCATAACCCGTTTCAGCACTGTCGTTCGAGGCGTCCCAATGACTCAAGCGACTGGATTGCCGTAGGCGAAGTAGCTCAACGGGCGACTTATCCGAGCGTAGTATGCGACGACTCTGGCATGCTACATTTCATCTATCGCCGCAGTTTCGGGGCGGAACCCTGGAGGCTGATGTACCAGCGCAAACCCAAAGAGAGTGCTTGGTCAGAACCTGTCGAGATAGCAGCCGCCCCTGGGAAGGGCTACGCTCATTTTCATTCTGTCATAACCATCGCAAACGACCAATCGCTACACATCGCCTACAACATCTATCACAATGGCAGGGCAAAGTGCGCGGGACACTTAATGTCTCGGGACAGGGGGAATACATGGACTCTTGCAGACGGCTCGAAGGTAGAACTGCCGACGGTTACCACGTCCGATGTATTCTTCCGCAACACAGAAGAAGCTCTGAAGGTGTGGGCAGTCGTTTGTGACCAAGCGGGACGCCCCTGGATA
>CAZRLY010000148.1:0-15156 GCA_964601015.1 uncultured bacterium | reverse complement strand
TGAGCTAAAATATCACCAATGAACACAATACCGATTGAAAAGCCGGGCGCAAAAATCATCGCTTTAGTGTTGTTACTTGCCCTCTTTTGGGGCGGGAATGCAGTAATGCTCAAAATTGCCTTGGAGGATTTACCGCCGCTCATCATTGCGGGACTTCGGTTTCTGTTGGGGATGCTGGTAATCCTTTTTTGGGCGGCAGGTTCTCGGATTCCGATAATACCTCAGAAGCAGGAAAGGTTGCCCCTGCTGTTGTTATCGTTGCTATTTACGGCGCAAATTGGATTGTTTAATCTGGGAACAAAATTCACTTACGCCGCGCACGCAACTGTGCTCATCAACACACACCCCTTCTTCACCGCAGTGATGGCTCACTTTTTTGTCAAAGGCGATGACTTAAACAGACGCAAAATCTTTGGCTTAGTCGTAGCATTTGGCGGTGTTTTAATCGTATTTCGCGATAATGTGACTTTAGAATTTCGTTACTTGTTAGGTGATTTTTTTGTATTTGCCAGTGGATTTTTGCTGGGGACACTGAATGTCGTCATAAAGCGACTGATTCAACGCATCAACCCATATCGACTGTTAATCTGGGAGATGGCACTCAGTCTACCATTATTTTTCGGGCTGAGTATTTGGCTGGAAGGAATAGGACGATACAACTTTTCAGCCATAGCATTGGGCTCAATATTATACCAGGGACTTGTAGTCGGGGGTTTTTGTTTTGTCGCCTGGACATTGATATTAAAGCGGCATAGTCCGAGCAAAGTTGCCGTATTTCTCTTCGCCACTCCACTCTTTGGTGTAACGTTAAGCAACCTCTTCTTGAAAGAACCTATCACGCTGAATCTGGCATTTGGCGCGATATTTGTGGCAATTGGAACATACATCGTCAACCGAGCTTAGTAGAAACCGAGTTTTTTGGAAAAACTCGGTTTCTATGGGGAACTTAATCAACGCGCCGGAGAATAATGCCCCCTGTACCGATTGCCCACAAACTATTGCTGGTAACATAGCAGATGTCAACTAAGTTGCTTTCCGTACCGCTTCCCTCCTGTGTCCAGTTGGCTCCGCCGTCCTTTGTCGTTAAGATTAATCCTTTCTCACCAACAATCCAGCCTTCTTTGGCATTTTTAAAGCACACGCCGCGCAGATTGTTTGACGTGCGGCTGGTTTGCGTACGCCAACTGTCTCCACCGTTCGATGTGTAGAGGATGATGCCGCATTTACCGACAGCCCAGCCATTTTGAGAGTCAGCAAAATGCACAGCCTCCAGGTCAAAACCGGTGTTGCTGGTACAGTTACGCCAATGCTTGCCGCTGTCAACTGTACGCAAAATCACGCCACATCGCCCAACTGTCCAACCCAGAAACGCATTGTAAAAACACACATCGCGCAAATCAGGCTCGCTATCAATCGGTTGTTCAGTCCATATTGAGCCGCCATCGACATTATGCAAAATCGCACCGTAATCGCCTACTGCCCAACCCTCGCTTGACTTTGCAAAATGAACGCGTTTCAATTGATAGTCCACTGCGACCAACTTCATCTGATTGTCAAACCTTTTTTGTCGAGGTTTTTTCCATTTGCTTTTGTTCCATGTTTTTCCGCCATCACTGGTTGAGAAGTAAGTTCCATCTTCTGCCATCATCCAACCGAGTTTTGGAGAAATAAAGTGGACGCCTATTAAAGTAACGTTTGTGCCGCTATTTTGCTGATACCAAGTTGTACCTCCATCGTCGGTATGTAATATTGCGCCGTTTTCTCCCACAATCCACCCTTGTCGCGCATTGACGAAATAGATTTTAGTGAAGTTGATGTTCCCACCCTTATGTCCTACTACCGTCCAGAGGACTTCCGCGGGTGGTTCAGGAGGCGGGCTTTCCTCTACGAAAGGTTTCTGCGGGATTTCGATGGTAACATCTGGGATTGTATATTTTATCACGACACCGTTGTCGCCAACAGCAACGAGACTATCCCCGCTGACGTAAACATCGTGAAGGTTCTCCTCTGTCTGGCTATCCTGTGCAACCCATTTCTTTCCGCCGTTCATGGTAGTCAACATCGTACCCTTGTCGCCTATCGTTATGCCGATGTCGGAATTGACAAAAAAGATTTTATTCAAGTTCGCCTCTGTAAAACTGGATTGCTCATACCAGTTTTTACCACCATCTTTCGTATGCAAAATGACACCGTACTGTCCTGCTATCCAACCACATTGATTCTCAATAAAATGGACGGAATACAGTTCATTCCAGGTGTCGGATTTTTGGTGTTCCCACGTCATACCTCCGTCTGAGGTATGTAAGACAATCCCGGGCCAGCCTACCGCCCAACCCTCATGTTGATTCAAAAAATATAACCCTCGTAGCGATTCCCACATAAAACCACGTTGTCGCATCCAGTGTTTTCCACCATCGCTTGTCTGAAATATGCCCCCAAGTTCACCGATTGCCCAACCCACTTGCCTATTCAAAAATTTCACGTCGTGTAAACCGTACCAGTCGTTGCCCTTTTGAAGCGTCCACGTTTCGCCTCCATCTTCCGTATGTAGAATGTTTCCTCTGTCACCGACAGCCCAGGCTTTCACGTCGTTTACTGCATCCAACTTATTCAACCCGCCTTCAACCCCCGATTTTTGCTCCTGCCACGTCTTTCCGGCGTTTTCGGTACGGATAATCATGCCTCTCTTGCCCACAGCCCATCCTTTGCCCTGGGGTGAAAGGGCAATACCATGAAGCGGATTGCTGGGAGTAGTGCCGCTTTGTACCGTCCATTGTTTCCCTCCATCAGCAGTCCTCAGAATAGTGCCATATCTCCCCACAATCCAGATGTGTTGGACGTCCAGAGCATATACACCGGTCAGGTCATTTTTGGTATTGCTATTTTGCAATTCCCAATTTTTCCCACCATCGCTCGTATAGGTGATATACCCTCCATCAGCGACAGCCCAACCGATATTTCGATTCACAAAACGTACCCCGTTAATATTGATATGTCTGTCAGGTATTTTGCTGTTTTGTCTCGTCCATGTAATCCCGCCGTCTTCGGTATGTAGAATTGTAATCCCCGTTCCTATCGCCCAACCGATATTTCCCTTCCGTCCGCCGAAGAACTGCAATTTTCTCAGTCCGTGCGCAGTTTGAGGTGGGTTGATGTCCCAGGTATTGCCGCCGTCAGTCGTATGCAAAGTGATACCGTATTCCCCCGAAACCCAACCTTCCTGAGAATTGATAAAATAGGCATCGTTCAATGTTTCTCCCAGCCCGGAAGTCAGAGCAATCCAATTTTTACCACCGTCCTTAGTGTGGCGGATGACACCGCCTGCGCCCACTACCCAACCGCGTTTGGAATCAATAAAATGCAATCCCATTATCTCAATTCCTTCGAGATTCAATTGACGCCAGTGTTTCCCACCATCTATTGTGTACAAGGCAGTTCCCTGCTCTCCCACTGCCCAACCGTGTTTTTTATCCAGAAATTGTGTCGCAGTCAGGTCAAATGCAACGCCGCTCTGTTGCTGTACCCAGTGTTTCCCACCATCGGTAGTATGTAAAATAAATCCCTTCTCGCCTACAACCCAACCGTGTTGTGCATCGGCGAAACTGACATCGTTGAAATTCGTTTTCCAATCGCCTTTGCGTAGAACCTCCTTCTCTACTTTACAACCTGTTATTATTATGCTCGCGGTTATAAAGAGCAGTGCAAATGTTTTTCTTAACATTGTATTGCCTCCTTAGTAGATATATGATATAATTTTCCCAACGAGAGGGGGAAATCCGATGTCAAGTCAGAACAATCTGCCACCCAAAATTCAGGAACTACTCAAAAAAAGAAATCAACTTTGGCCACCCGATGAAACATTGAAAAAACAGATGGAAGGGGTAGCTAAAAAGGCTGCCGGTAGTTTGCGTACAGCGCCGGAGATTCTCAAGAAAGTGCTCAAAGAATCTGGTCAGTTTCCGGAGGTATAAGAAATGCCAGCCGAACGTCGTAATTTCGATGATGCTCTGGAGTCTTTAATTTACTGGGATGCAACTTACGCTATCGCCTTCTTCGAGGAAAACGCTCTGTTTCACGATGAGTGCGTTAATTTTGAACGCCGACTGAGAAGCAAATCAGTTCTTTCAGTATCCAGCGACTTCACCCACAACGAACTTGCCTTCCACATATTCAAGACGGCTCTGACGGAAGAAGCTAACCGCACCGGTCAGCACTGGATGCAAGTCAAACGGGATAATCCTCATCTGTTACTTGCAACTATGCCTACCGTAGGAACTCGCTGTGATGAATTGGACAGTCTCACGTTTCGACTTCCTGTCGATGAAAGTGTAAAGCCGCGCGCTTTTGCACTTATGCAACGCTATCCGCTCCTTCCAACGGATGCCTACCACATCGCTACGGCTCTGGAATCTGATGTTACTGCTTTTGTCACCTTAGACAGGGATTTTCTTCAGGTTGACGGAATTATTGTTTATACCTGTGTTCCTGATTCCCCAATTACCTGAGAGTCTCGAATAACGCGTCCAAATCAGTTTCGCTTGAGAAGTAGATTTCATTCTCCCGCGCGAACGTTTGTAACTTTGCTGACAGGGGATGTTTTGAACAAAACCATAAAATAACCTCTGTTTCTCCGTAGGCTTGAATATAAAGTTGTTTTTTGCGTAGCAGTTCCTTCAAGTCAGATAATATCGGTTGTTTATCAAGATACTTGCATTCGATGAACCAGTATCTATAATCCCGGGTTTCGGTTTTGAACATTATATGTACATCCACTTCAAATCCTTCAGTGAGTCCATTTTCTGGAGCGGCAGAATAAAGTCTACGATGGGTTATGTAATCCCAATTGGGATAGTCAACCTGTTTTTCAGGATATCCAAGGAATTTGCCGGGCGCTGTTTTTCCCTTAAAAAACCACATATAATCTCGTACTCTGGCTTCAAACAGATACCCCACATCATTGGCAAGGCGTCCGATTGTGCGCGACAACGCCGCCACCGCTTCGACTTCGGGCCGTCGTTTCCAAAAGAGAGGCAAATACACATCCCTGAGCCATACTTTATACGCCGGGTCAAACATTTGCGCCACTACGCCGTTAAGTCTGATAACGTCTGCTCTGGCGAGACTGTCCAATACATCGAAACTGTAATCTGGCAAATCCTTCAAATCCTGTACGCCAACTCTGTTTTCCTTAGAATTGACAATCGCTTCAAGGATGCTTATTGCTGCCTGCGCATCGCCCATAGCTTTAAGCTGTGGGTCAATTCGGTCAACAAATTCCTTGTAGATTCGGCCGCGTAGCAACTCCTCCTGAAATGCTTCCTCCACCACCTGAGATGTGATATGTTGTACTCCATTTTCATAGATGTGCGCCACGATACAGGTTGTATAGTAGGGATACCCACCGGCTACTTCATGTAAGAAGAGCTTCGCATCGTCGTCCCATGTCAAATTGAATTCGCTGGCAAGTTTGTCCATCAACTGGAAATCATCAATGGGTGAAAATGGGTTAAGATACTCTTGCGTTACACGCCCGTACAATGCTGACGAATATCCGAAAACGTCGCAGGACATGATGCGTACCGCAGAACCTGTAAAGATATACAGACAGTAGATGCTCTCAAAGTTGTCGCGATAACAGCCCACCAGCAATACTCCGTTTTCCAATTGAAATAAGTCCTGTATTTCGTCAACGATAATGGCAAACCATTTGCCCTCGTTTCTGACTATCCTTCCGGACGTTTCCATTGCGATGACGCTTTTCAGATGTGCATATATATCATCTCTCTGCAAAAACCTGGCATTCTTTTCCAACGTTTGGTCGCCAATCCGGTGGGCGAAAGATGCAATCTCATCAAGTGTCATATCTTCCCAGTTTGGAATCTCTACATCGGGTAATTCATGCCGAAAGTAATCCGTAGCAAAGGCTGCCAGATACTTCCACGCAAACTTTTCCTTATCGAAGTCGCTTGACTTGACAATAGCGCGAATATCCAGCCATACAGGAATCGGCATACCTTCCCAGGGCTCTCTTTTCATCCGGTCGTAAACTTCTCGGATGATAGACGTCTTTCCAATACGACGCGTGCCAATCAGAGCATACTGTTGCGCTATCGGGTGGTCAATATTTTTGAAGTTTCTTATCAACTTTTCAATAATCTCTTCCCGGTCGATTAAATCTTCCCCTGTGACTGGGGAGAATAAACGTTCTTGCATCATTTGTACATCGCCTCCCTTTAGGGCAAGAAGTAGAACATTTAGTGGTTCGTTTCGTAAGTCCGTATAGGGTAGTGTTGTAGCCGCGACCCAGAAAAGGACGGCTTACGGAGCTACGCTCGGAACTTTGTTACGAGGCTTCATCCGACCCCGACTTCGTCTTACGGCGACTTCGTCTTACGGCGCTTCGCTCTGAGCTGCTACCTTTTTAAACCCTATGCGAATTTTAAAATCAACCATTAGTCCTTCCGTCTTCCGGTTTACGCGTCCATCTTCAACTGCGCTGAACAAAGCTGACGGTAAAGTCCATTTTGGACTATGAGTTCTTGATGAGTGCCTGACTCGACAATTTGCCCTTTATCTATGACAAGTATTTGGGCAGCGTTTCTGACGGTGGAAAGCCGGTGGGCGATAACAAAGGTAGTCCTATTTTTCATCAAGTTGGCGAGCGATGCTTGAATCAGCGCTTCGGATTCGCTATCCAGCGCGGAGGTTGCCTCATCTAACAACAGGATTTTGGGTGTTTTCAAGATGGCTCTGGCGATGGAAATTCTTTGTTTTTCTCCGCCAGAGAGTCTTGCGCCGCGTTCGCCGATTTGAGTTTCGTATCCCTGCGGCAGATTTTTGATAAAATCATCAGCATTGGCTTTTCGAGACGCTTCGATAACCTCCTTAGCAGTAGCGTTCGGGGTGCCGTAGAGGATATTTTCCATCACCGTGCCGTTGAATAAAATCGTGTCTTGAGGAACGGTAGCTATCTGTTTCCGTAGCGATTCGAGAGTTACTTCTTTTATCGGGCAGCCATCTATCAAAATGTCGCCTTCTACAGCATCGTAGAAACGGGGTAACAGGTTGAGCAAGGTTGTTTTTCCAACCCCGCTATGTCCGACAAGCGCTACGGTTTCGCCCGGGCTTGCCTTAAAATTTATCCGCTTCAGCACCAACTCCCCGCCATCATAACCGAAAGATACGTTCCGAAAGATAACCTCACCTTTGATGTTGGGCAGTTCCTTACTTCCGGGGAGTTCGCTCGTTTCCTCTGGGAAATCAAGGACATAGAAGATTCGCTCGACGGAAGCCATAGTCTGCTGTAAAGTGCTGTTAGCATTGCCAAGCATCTTTATCGGTTTGAAAACCATCCCTACCATTGCGATGTAACCTAAAAACCACCCTGTAGTCAGGTTTCCATTGATTACCTGCCAACAGCCAAATCCAAATACACACGCGAAACCCATCGCGCTGAATAAGTCGATGGCAGGTATCATCGACGCTCTCAAACGGACGCGCCTCATCGCAAACCGGTAATTTACGTTGTTTTCTTCCGCAAATTTATCCATTTCCCGTTTTTCCGCCGTAAAGCTTTTTATAATCTGAATACCAGAGATAGTCTCATCCAGATGAGATGAAACATCCGCTATTTTACTTTGTATCCGCCGACTGGTATTCTTGATTTTATTGCCAAAACGATTGATAATGTAGGCGAAAGAGGGAAAAACTATCATCGTTAGCAAGGATAATCTCCAGCTCTTGACGAACATCATCGTCAAGAAAACTATAGTTGTTGCAGCAGCTTGCAATATTCTTGCTATCGAATCAATGGAACTCTGGATACTCCCCGCATCGTTAATAACCCTTTGCACTAGGTCACCTGTGCGTTGTTTCTTCACAGTCCACCACGGAGAAAGGGTTATTCTGTTGTACATCTCCTTCCGAAATCGGATGAGCAGTTTGTAAGCGACGCGGGACATGAGATATTTGCTTCCGTAAGAAAATATCCCCTTTAAGAATACAAACGCAAAGACTCCAGCGATTACAAAAAACAGCATACGCAAGGCTTGGCTCGAATCTTCGAGCGTAGCGGCAAATCCACCAAAATAACCTTCAAAATGAAAGTATCGTATCTCTACTGGCTTGGCAAATCCCTTCTCTTCTATGACTTTTAAGGCATCTATCGTATCTGCTAAGATATGTATGTATCCCAAATCACAGGCGGAAATAACCAATGCGCAGAGACAGGATAAAATTATTGAACTTGTATACGGGATAATGTATTTTAGAAAACGCGTGTAAAGGGACATCAGTGTTTTTCTGCAACTACAATAAGGCGTGGAGAATCAATTGCATATCCGCTGCCGTCGAAATCGCCGTACATCTCCGAAACTTCCAGCCCCACGCCGTTTAACCTCTCTTTCAATTCAGTTGGGAAATAGAATCTGATGCGGTTGACAGATTCCTCCACACTATTCTGAGCCAAGTTGATTATCGTCCGATAATCACTGAGCACACCGGAAGCGGCATCATATTCCACTTCTGCTAAAGCGAGGAGATGTTCGTCTATCCACCACCAATTTCGGATGCCATCTAATTGAGTCGCTGAATACGGATTCCAATATTCCAGAAAAAATTTCCCGCCCGGTTTTAGTGTTCCCGCTACCTCAGAAAGCACTTTGGCATTGTCCGTATCATTAAAGAAACCGAAACTCGTATAAACGTTTATGACAGCATCGCAACCGTTGTAAAACGGAATGGCGCGCATATCACCCGCAAGAAACTTCAGATTTGCGGGTTGCTGACGTTTAGAGGGCTCACTTAACAGAAATAGCGAAGAATCCACCCCAATGACGAAACACCCCAACTCTGCCAGCAAAAAAGCATGCCTTCCCTGTCCGCAGCACAAATCAAGCAAAGTCATGCCAGATTCTAAACGGAGCGTATCCGTGATAAATTTTACCTCTTCGATTGTTGCCTCTTCAGAAGGCAGTTCAGATAGCAAATAAGTCTCATTCCACATTGTATACATTTGAATTGAAGATATATTACAACAAATGCAAGAGGATTGCAACAAAAAAAATGGCTTTTTGCTCTTGACATTCACACCCTCATTTATATATGCGTTTTCCAAATGGAAAAACCTCTTCGGCTTTAAGAGCAAGAGTTGCAAAGACGGCTTGAAGGGGGAAACCTCGTAATCTTTTTATGGATGGAAAGAAAACTGAAGTAAAAATTGAGTAAGGGAGGCTGTAATATGAAACCCTCATGTTGGATATATGTAGGGTGTTACGTTTTGGCATTCTGCTTGGTGGTTCTCCCCGCGGCTGCGGTGGACGAAAACGAAGATGGTGGTAATAATAACAATTGCTCCGGTAGTTCGGTGGTGACAATTAGCCAGTTTGGTGAACACAATGGCGTGATTGAGGCGGGTGGCTCTGACTGGTGGAAGATTATGCACGGGGCGCAAGGTTCCGTGAATATTGCATTCTCATGTAGCAGTGCAGACGTCCAATTCTATGTGAGTAGTGGTAGTTCGCTGTGTGACTACTCAACGTCTGAATTGCACTGGGGGGTTGGTGCGGGAAATGGTGATGTCACCTTGGAGGCGGGTAGATATTATTCCATCGATATTAATGCGTCTAACCCTGACAATTCCTATAACTACACAATTACCATTACGGACAATGGTGGCGCCTCGTTTCCAGACGTGCCAACGGTGGACGAAAACGAAGATGGTGGTAATAATAACACATGCGGTGGTAGTTCGGTGCTGACAATTAGCCAGTTTGGTGATTACAATGGCGTGATTGAGGCAGGTGACTATGACTGGTGGAAGATTATGCACGGGGCGCAAGGTTCCGTGAATATTGCATTATCAGGGAGCGATGCCGACGTCGATTTCTACCTGTATAGTGATAGTTCGCCGTGTGGCACAACAAATACTGAATTGTCCTGGTGGGATGCGTCGGATAGTGATGTCACCTTGGATGCGAATAAATACTATTCCATACTTCTTGATTCGTACTCCTTAGCGTCCCCTGCCTACTCAATTACCATTACGAACAATGATGGGGCGACGCTGCCGGTTACATTATCGTCGTTCACTGCTAAAACGGATAAGGGCAAAGTAACCCTCCGTTGGCGAACCGAAACCGAAGTCAGCAACATCGGTTTCAACATCTACCGCGGTGACAAGAAAGACGGTAAGTTCGTAAAGCTCGGCTTTGTCAAAGGCGCAGGTAACTCCGCTATGCCAAATGAGTATAAATATGTCGATAAGAAGGCTAAACCAGGACAAGTGTACTACTACATTGAGGATATCGATGTAGAAGGAATTAAGACAAAATCCCCTATCGTAAAAAGTCAAGTAAAAAAACACCTGGCTGTTATGTGGGGAAAAATTAAGAGAGGGATGCGATAAGGCGGAGATTTGTGAATCTCAAAGTATTAGAATTGCCCCAATGCGAAAGTGTTGGGGCTTTTTTGTGTCATAAGTTGTGGTAGTGGTCAAATAGAACTCAACATACCGGCAGTACATCAATTGATGTTTTTATGTTTGACCTGAAATCAAGGAGATGATATACTAATGAGCGAATTTTCGCAGTCTAAAACCGAGGTTTGGTAATGTTAAGAGATGTCGGAAATATGATTATCGCCAAGTTGGGACGCGTTGATGAAACTAAATTACCCCGCGTTCCGCGTGTCAATATTGATTCAGCATCCATTAAAAATATTCTCGTCGTTCGATTAGGGCGTCTTGTGGATGCTGTCCTTTCCACGCCGTGTGTCGCCGCCCTAAGTCAGCATTTTCCCCACGCGAATATCACAGTGATGTTGTCCCCGTATAACGAGGTAATCTATGAGGGCAACCCCCATATTGATAGAATCATCGTTTATGATAGCAAAGGAAGCTATCGGCGTCTCAGGGATAAACTAAAGTTCATCGCCGATATTCGGAAGCGGCATTTCGATTTTGTAGTCGTTTTGCATGCCGAAAACACAGGATATTGGACTGCGTTTCTGAGCGGCGCTAAACACAGGGTGAGCACTTTCTCCTATCGCCACGGAATATCCCCCTTGACGACGCGCTTTCTTTTGAGCGTCCGCATCCCTTATGAGGTTCACAAAAAAGAGTTGGATAAGTATCCCAAACAGATTGCCCACGAAGTGGACTACTGTTTGAGCATGATTCGCCCCTTTGGTATCGAAGTTACCCAAAAAGAGTTAATTCTTGTTTTATCCCAAAAGGACAGACAATTCGCTGAGGATTTGTTTCAACGTCATGACATTGACCAGGAATCTTTGCCGATTTGCGTTCATTTCAACCGTCGTTGGTTTATTGATGGGTGGGATAAAGAAAATTTCTACCAACTTATCACCAGACTTCCCAAAGACATTCCCAAGGCTTGCGTCATCGTCACCTTAGGGCCTTTTGAGGAAACAGTTCGCCGGGAATTGCAACGTAACGTGGACGCAATTGTCACAGACGAAACAATGACAGTGAAGGAATGGGCTGCTGTCATTGACCGATGCCAATTGGTCATCACGCCGGACACAGGTGCCACGCACATTGCTTCCGCAATGAAAACTCCCGTTGTGCTGGTTTTGGAACAAAAATACTTCTGTTATTTTTCCCAAAGATGGTGTCCGTGGGATGTGCCAAATATCATTGTGAAAAAGCAATTTGACGAAACAGAAATCGCTGATGGTGTTCTAATTAACGCCAAAAAGCAGGCGGTTGTTACCGACATCATCAATGCCGCCAAACAGTTACTGCATTAGAAACCGAGGTTTTCCAAAAAACTCGGTTTCTTAGATAAAGGAGAATTAGATGAACGATATTGTTGAACTTCTCAAAGAATTGACTGATGCGCCCGGTGTACCCGGGTATGAGGGGGAGGTACGCGAAATCATTCGCAAACACCTCTCTGGCATTACCAGCATTGAAACCGATAAGGTAGGCAGCATTGTCTGTCGCAAAAATGGCAAGTCTGACCGGCCAAGAATTATGCTGGCGGGACACATGGATGAAGTAGGGTTCATGGTGAAATTTGTAACCGATGAGGGTTTTATAAAATTTAGCACCCTTGGCGGATGGTGGAGTCATGTGTTGCTCGCGCAACGAGTTGTCGTAAAAACTCGCAAAGGCGACATTGAAGGCGTGATAGGTTGCAAGCCGCCGCATGTACTTACTGACGACGAACGAAAGAAACTGGTCAAAACTAAGGATATGTACATCGACGTCGGCGCTACGAGCGGCGATGAGGTAAAAGATGAGATGGGCGTACAAATGGGTGACCCGGTTATTCCGATATGCCCATTCACCGTCATGAACGGTGGCAAAACTTTCATGGCGAAGGCCTGGGATGACCGGGTTGGTTGTGCCATGTTCATCAGCGCCATAAAAGAGTTGCAGAACATCGAACACCCGAACGCAGTTTATGGTGTCGGTACAGTACAGGAAGAAGTCGGGCTACGCGGCGCAAAGACGAGTGCCTGGGTAGTTGACCCGGATGTGGGTTTCGCACTGGAAGTGGGAATCGCTGGCGATGTGCCAGGGGTTTCAAAGGAGGAAGCGCAGGAGAAATTGGGAAGCGGACCGGTTATTGTGTTTCAGGACAACAGCATGATTCCCAATCTGAAATTGCGCGACTTAGTTGCCGATACAGCTAAGGAAGTGGATATTCCCCTCCAGTTTGACATGCTCCGAGGAGGCACGGACGCTGGCGCTATCCATGTTCATCAAGTGGGCGTTCCCAGCATTGTCTTCAGCGTACCGGCGAGACATATCCACAGCCATGCAGGAATCATTCATCGGGGTGATTATGAGAACGCAGTAAAATTGTTGGTCGAGGTTATCAAACGTCTGGACGCTGAAACTGTGGCAGGTTTGACGGAATAGTTGTAGTCGGGTTGGTCAGAGACAAGGCAATTACCAGATAGAGTTGCTTCTGACCAACCTAACTTAGGAGTTGAAAAAATGATTCAAGACATCCTCTGGCATGAAGGACTAAAATATCCCGATTTGGTAAAAGGTGGCGCACAGGGCGTTATTGACGGGAAGGTAGTATACGCCGCAGGGATGAACTATCCCTGGCGAGAATCCGATAGAACATTTTTTTTTGACCCATCTGCAACATCGCCATCCTGGGAAGAATTGCCCCCTTTACCTCGCGGTTGTTGTTATACGCAGGGGGTAAGTGTCGGCGATGAATTTTTTGTCATCGGCGGTAGGCGGCAACTTCAAAGCCTGTCGGAATGTTACAAACTGACAAAAAACGATGGCGTTTGGCGTTGGGAGGACATACCGAATTTAAAGCAGGCTCGCGCAGTTCCCGTCCTTACCGCTGTCGGCTCTTTGATTATCTGCATCGGCGGCGGAGAGTGGAATAGAGAAAAACCGGGCGCATTCTTCCCCCAAAACATCACATTAGTAGAAGCATTTGACACACATCATCCGGAACGCGGCTGGTTTCCTTTCGCACCTTTTCCGGGGCGTTTGCGCGCCGGCGCTTCCTGCGCATCTGCATCCGGCAAAGTTTATCTATTTGGCGGCTACCACGCCTGGATTGAAAATGACCAGCGGAAAGTTGAAAGGCTGAAGGATGCCTTCTCTTTTGACCCAATTACAAATCAGTGGGAAAGCGTTGCTGATTTGCCCTATCCCTTGAGTGGGGGAACGGCTGTGTATACAGATGAGCGGTATGTGGCGATTTTGGGGGGTGCCCTTCAAAATCAAGATGGTAGCAGCTACCATGTAGAAAAATTCGAGGGGTTGCGAAACGTCACCGTCGGAGAATACAGCGACCGGGTTTGGATTTACGATGTTGCAAATGATAGTTACCAAGAACTACCAAGCCGTATGCAACATGGGGCAAATGATATACGCGCCTGCTCTATCAACGAGGCAATTTACGTTGTTGGCGGCGAGAACATAGATAAAACGACAAGCAACACGACGAATATTTTTCAGATTGGTAATTGGAATGAGGTGTTGAAAAATGGTTACGTCAAACGTGGGAAATAATACAAAAAAACAAAAAGTTATCATAACGCAAGTTGGCATCTACGAGAACAAATTTGACCTGTTAGCCAAACAAGTGGGCAAAGATGAAGGAACAACTAAGGAAGCGTTTTTATCGTTGGAACGCAAAGGGTTGATAGGACGCCATCGTTTTGGAAAACTCAAGGAAGCAGGGGAAACCATATACCTTTGTCCACCTGTGAATAAAACACGGTTATCTGCTGACGAATCAGTCCTTCTAAACTTCTTTTATGCGAATTCAGGGGAACCAACTAACCACTTGTACATCGTTCGTCACAACGGCATTCTTGGGGGTGAACCTATTGTCGCAGGCAGTCGAATATCGGTGAGCGCAATTGTTACCTATTGGAAACAAGGGGATAAAATATTACAAATTTTAGATATTTTCCCGCATCTCTCTCTGGAACAGGTATTGGACGCGCTGAATTTCTATTTTGAATACCAGGATGAAATTGATAAATTGGTCCACTTGAATGAAACCGAAGAGGATGAGAATGAGGGTAAAATTATTTAGCGATGAGGATTTTTATATTGGCAAGTTCGCTCCTGATATGCGACGTCTGGGATATGATGTTGTAGATGTATTAGATGAGGGGCTGATTAGAAAGCCGGATGACACGTTGTTAGAATGTGCGATAAATGATAAAAAAAGAAAAGACTATTGGCGCATCCTGGCGAGCCATCTTGATAGGAGTGGCTCTGATTCCATTCAATGCCTACTGGATACTGGATTCAGCAGGGCAAGGCTACCCCACCACAGTATCTCTCTATTTCAACGTTATTTTCTGCGTATTCATAATCGCCTTCTTAAACCTGTTGGCAAGCCGTTTTTTTGTAACCAAAAGTGAAAATGGCGTTACAAATTCCCGGTTTACGCTCGGACAGGGGAGTTACTCACCGTTTACGTCATGTTGTCCATCGCGTCTTCGTTAGCTGGACACGATGTGCTGCGCGTGCTGATACCGATGATTCCCCATGCTTTCTGGTTTGCCACGCCCGAAAACGAGTGGGCTGAATTGTTTCATCGGTATATCCCCGACTGGATTGCGGTCAAAGACAAAGATTTTCTCGTAGAATACTACCGCGGGGAATCCACCTTTTACATCTGGGAACACATCAGCGGTTGG
>CAZRLY010000147.1:0-15300 GCA_964601015.1 uncultured bacterium | reverse complement strand
CATCAAACTGACTTGCACCATCACTTGTCCCAAACCACATCACTCCTTCTTTGTCTTGCAACATAGCATTAACCCAGTTGCTTGCCAGTCCATCCACATATCGGTAGGTTTTCCAGCCCCCTTCGGTTAGAATTTCAAGTTGAGGGTTAGGCAAGCGGATAGGCCGTTTTCCAAGAGGCACAAGCTCGCGACTGGGTGCATCGAAAAATTGTAAGCCGCTTTCATCATCAAATCGGGCAGTAAACTGCCAGTCTCCCATAGATTCCGCCACTTTGACCATCAAACAATTCATCCCTCTCCTCAAGTCCACAGCCATCCTATCTTGACCGCGCACCATAGCTCTATTCAAAGCAACTGTATGTACTACCTCCCCATTGAGCCAAATCTTGACGGCATCGTCAGAACCTATCCTCAGTTCTCGTCTTGACGCTTCTTTTGACTCTATGAAGGTGAGTAAGTAGGCGACAGCGTAGTCAATATCCCCTTCCGCAACAAGCATCTCGTTCACATCTCCATTTTCTGGAAGGAAAAGCACTTTCCACATTCGCTCCTGCGTTGCATATCCTTCGAGTGTAAGAGCCACGATGTCCCCTGCTTTTGGCGCGCCTTCCAATGTGGCAAATTTCGATTCAGGAATTCCTGTCGCGGCAAGCAGATAATCCACATCAGCCGCCTTCGGTGCTGGTTCGCCTTCAATGAAACCGAGCGTAAGCCACCTGTGGGTAAAATGTCTGCCGCTTGATTTCTGCGCGGAAACATTAGGAGTGATGATGAAGAACATCATTAGCAACAACCCGCCGGCCAGGCGCGCAAAACATGTAGCCTTTTCTTCTATTCCTGCTTTCGCTACGGAAAGCCAGGCAAAAACACCATCGTATTTTCTCTCCGAAAAACAGCGGAAAACTTTTACAGAGATGTTTCGTCTTCTTTTTAAAACCCTTTCAAACATCATACGTCTTCCCTCCAATACTTTATTATAAAAACGCCTAAGTTTCTGTTACCCTTAATTCAAATATCGTGCCAATTGCGAGTCACCTGTGAAAAAAGTACGCCGAGGTTTGTCACCATAAGGATTTGGGGAAACTCTGTGAATCGAAAAAAGGAAAGTTGGCGCTGATTCAGGATTGTAACGTTTTGAACCAGGTTGGTTCGTTTCGACACAAGTTGGGTCGTTTGGATACAATTTGAACGAAGACAGAGAAAGAAAGGAATGAGAACTGCCGATTGAACATTGGTATTGACACAACAAAAATGTTGTGTTATTATTAACGGGAAACGCCACACGGTGCCTGCTCAAAGCGGATAAGGATAGGAGGATACAGGGGAAGCCGCAATTGACATCTTATGCCACAAACAAAGGTTGTTTTTTACAAAGAAGATGATGGAACAGTTCCGACACTCGATTGGCTTGATGGCTTGCCAACAAAGGCAAGAGATAAGTGCATTAAAAAAATTGAGCGGCTAAAGGAACTGGGACATCTTATCAGGCGTCCCGAAGCGGACTACCTAAGAGACGACATCTACGAACTTAGGACGCAGTTAAGAAACGTTCAGTATCGACTGCTTTACTTCTTTCACGGTAGAGAAGCAGCAGTCATCTCACATGGGGCGACTAAAAGAAAGCGCGTTCCGCCTTCTGAGATTGTTCGAGCAATTGAACGAAGACGAAAGTTTCTACGAAACCCCAAACGACACACACAGGAGATTGAATTATGAGCAAGGAAAAACGGACAACCACAGATGCAGTTGAGATTCTCCACCATCTCTACATCAAAGATGACCTTGAGCGACTTGCTTCCCTCGAAGCCGAAGAACTCAAATCCCAAATTGCCCAACAGGTTTATGACTTTCGAGAAGTAGCAGGACTTACTCAAAAACAACTTGCTGAAGAAGTAGGGACAACTGCAAAGGTTATTGATGACCTTGAAATGACCGACTACGAAGACAGTGGGATTGCTAACGCTCTTCTGATGTTGCGTTACATTGCGAAAACCCTTAACAAACAAGTTGAGTTTCGCATCGTGCCATTGGAAGTCGGAAACTCCCAACAATCTGCTTGAATGATGATTATGCTGAAAAGCTGTACGCCTGACGACGGCGGGCTTTTGTTCTACAGGTTCGTGGTGCTGGTAGTTTTGAGTAAATTAAACCAACACCGTAGACTTTAGCTTCTGTCTTTAGACCGGTGATAAGGACAGTGTTTTCCACTCTTTATCCCATTTTACCACTTAAACTGGTGTGTATGGGGTTTAAACCGTTTCAGCTTCCTTGCCTAACTTGCGGTAGATTCTCTTGCGGCTGATGCCAAGCAACCGGGCAGCCTCAGAGATGTTTCCACCGGTTATGCGTAAGGCGCGTTTTATCAGATAGACTTCGGCTTCGTTGAGGTTTAGTGGAATTTCAGATTCTTCCTGCTCTGAAATGGGCGGTGCTGTCGATGTGGAGGGGGGAGTAACCGTGGAGATAAAATGGAAATGTTCCGGTTGAATCTCTTTACCTTCGCTTTCAAAGAGGGCGTGAGCGATGATGTTCTTCAACTCCCGAACGTTGCCCCTAAATGAGTGTGATTCCAAAGCCGAAAGTGCCTCCTGGCTCAATGCGGGCTTTGGGGTTCCCATATCAGTAGCGAACAGATTGAGAAAGTGTTCGGCGAGCAGAGGAATATCTTCCTTTCGGTCGCGAAGCGGTGGGACTTCTACGGGAATTTGGGCGAGACGAAAATAGAGGGCTTCACGGAAGGCACCTTCGGCAATCTTTGCCTGAAGGTCAATATTGGTTGCTGACAATATCCGGACATCGAAATGCCTCTCGCGTGTTCCACCGACAGGAATGAGCCCGCCGTCCTCCAGAACGCGCAAGAGTTTGGCTTGCAACTCAAACGGCATATCCCCGATTTCGTCTAAAAATAACGTTCCACCATCGGCATGTTCAAAGTAGCCCTTCTTGTCCGTATTGGCGCCTGTGAACGCGCCTTTAACGTGTCCGAAGAACTCCGACTCGGCCAAGTCTTTGGGAATGGCAGAGCAGTTGACGGGAATAAAGGGGTATTTTGACCTTGGTCCGCCAAAATGGATGGCGCGGGCTATTAGCTCTTTGCCGGTGCCGCTTTCGCCGGTAATCAAAACGTTCATCGTTCCCGTCTTCTGGAGACGACCAACTTTTTTTAGAATTTCGGCAATGGTTTGGCTTTCGCCAATAAATCCCTTAATGCCCCAGCGTTCTGCCTCTCGTTGAGAAATGATAGAGAGTTGCTCATCAGCCGTCCTTAGCGCATCTTCGGCTTGATTGCGCTCATCCTCGGCCTTTTTCCGAATTGCAATTTGCTCTTGTAATTCTTTATTCTTCTGTATGAGTGCCTGTGTAAGTCGATGGATGCTCAAGTGGGTCCGAACGCGAACGAGCACTTCTTCTTCCTTAAACGGCTTGGTGATATAATCCACACCTCCAACTCCAAATCCTTTAATGACATCTTCCGTTTCGGCAAGTCCGGTGATGAAAATCACGGGGATATCCGCTGTAGCTTTATCATCTTTTAGCCTCCGGCATACCTCAAAACCGTCTATCCTCCCCGGCCCCAGCATGATATCCAAGAGAATCAAATCCGGTTGGGCACGAGCGACAATATCAAACGCAATCTCCCCGCTGGGAACACCGATAATCTTATAGCCTTCAGCTTCCAGGACTTGGCGTAAAACGTTCAGACTGGGTTGGTCATCATCAACGATGAGAATTTCAGCGGACATGAGGTTTATTAGACTTTTGTTCATGATTGATGTCTCTTCAAGTTGGTGAGCGTAAAAGAATCTTATCAAACACGGATTAGAAAGGGAGTAGCAGTGGTCTGCTACTCCTAAAGCCAAACTACAACTACTGGTTCATTTCTTAATTCCGTGTAGGGTATTTGGTGTAGATGCGACCCTATGTGGTCGCCAGCAGGCAGACACGTAGGTCTGCCGCTACATTGATTTTTGCACTCCGGCGAAACCCTATACGAATTTTAAAAATAAACCACTACTTTTTCGCGCCAACCTGCACTATCTTCCAGTTTCCGCCGGCATTCGACAGAGAAAAAGCAAGTTTTCCAGAATAGAGAGAGGGTTTGTCGTCACCTTTCTCCAATTTCAGGGAGTAGTTCGTTTCCACCGTTGCCTCTTGCTCATTCTGTGAGGTTTTCAAACCTTGAAGCTGGAATGCTACATTATCGTATTTCTCAAAGAGGTTTTTCATTTTAACTTCAAGTTTTTGATAGGTTTCGCCGGCTCTGTTGTAATCTGGAGAGACAGTAGCCATAAATGCGGTTATGTCTTCATTCTGATATGCTTGCTCGTAGGCGCGCACAACTGCTTCAATAGCAGCGGATTGCCCTGTTGCAGGAGATACCTTCTCTTCGGTTGGAGATTCACTGAGCAATTGGTCTAATTCTTCATCGGCGGAGAAGGTTTCCTCCCGCCCACCGGTTACGACAGTGTCGGCACCCTTCTTTTTCTCTGTTCCATAAACCTCCACCTCGACCAAACGTACAGTGCCATCTACTCCCCTGTTCCCACGTCCTCTTGCTATTTGGTATTTCCTGCTATCGTTCGTCCACAACACAGCCAAGCGGATTTTTTCAGTTTTCACGGGTTTAAATAGGAAAGATACCTTTCCTCTCTTAATATCCCGGACGCCAGCGAATTTTTGTCCTTTACTTTTTCCATACCTGTTGATATTCTGCCAACCTTTAGCCTGGGGTGCCCAGTATTGAAGCAAAAGGTGATTTACACCGTATTTACTGGCTGGCAACTGCTCGGAATCAATGGTATAAACCTCAACCCGCTTAATGAGGTTCTCTTTGGGAAATTCTATAATCACCCAACCCATAGCAGATTGTATCCGTCTACCATAGTAGTAGGAGCCGCCTCGCAACCCGCGCCACTTGTAGTCTTCCTCTTCATAGTCGCGCGGGTCAATTTCATCCTCTTCAGTGGACGTATCACCGCGCATCCTTTCCCATTGGCGCTGCCTGTCTTCTTCATCCCAAGCCCAAGTAGTACGTCCATATCCAAAATATTGCCCATACGCGTAGCGCCCTTTAAAATGCAATTCCCAACCTTCGCCTTTACCCCAATCTTCTGAGCTTCTGATTCCATTGTTCAAGGTTGAGCCTGGGTGCTTTGGGTTATCCTGTGATACAGAAAGAACTGCGCCGCTTTCCGGCAGAGCAAAGTTCACTAAATTCCCGTCCAGTGCGTCGCCTTCTGCCAAAAAGCCCTTAATGCCCTGTTGGACAAAACATCCTGCTAATAATATGCTTGGTGTTAGAATGATTGTTAGTAAAACTGAGTTTTTCATTTTATTTTACCCTCCTTACCAAACGGAGCAACAGGCTTTTGCCTGAACTGCCACTTCCCTCGTATCGGAGCGAGGGCGTTTGTATGCCAAGCAACGCAAACTAAAGCTTGCTACTCCGCCTATTTGGAAACTTACTTATCGTCCTGATAAAACTCCAAATATGATTTTATTTCAACGCCAAGTTTTTGTGCGTATTCTATCAACCCGCGTGTAATTGACATATCTTGGTCTTCTCTGATACTCGACCAATCGTGTTGAGCGTATCCCCAAACCAAATCGTTTTCTGCGATGTAATCCAGGGATTCTTTCACGCAATTGAGATATCCTTCGCGGTTATCCCAGCCGATTTCACCCCGCTTGATGCAATCCTGCCACCCCTGAACGGGAAATTCCAGAATGTCACCAAACCCCTGGGCTTCATACCAGAATGGTTGAATTTCAAAGGCAACCGGCTGCCAATCATGTTCATCGCGAGCGAAAGTTCGGGTGAAACGGATTCCTAAATCGTGGAGAATTTCCAGAATATCCGGCCTATCTGACAAGCCGCGATAGTAACCGTAAGGGCCTGTAATTCCGATGCAGTCTATGTCGAGGTGTTCTTTCAACAGGGAGATTGTTTTTTTGACCTCGTCTCTGATTTGTTCCAACGTTCCGCCCCGGAAGAGGCTCTTCCCGTGTTCGTTCTCTTGAAATACCGTTTTCAATAGAACGTGGGAATAGGTATGTTGTTGGAAATCTATTAAATTCCCATATTCCGCTTTGACATCTTGAAACTCTTCGACGTTATTCTCCAACGTTCTTCCACAGATGAAAAAGGTACACGGCGCGTTTAATTCCTCATGGAGTTTTGGCGCTATCTTCAAAAATTCTTTAGTCGCTATACTATTTTGGTCTTGCGTTTCTACATCGTAGCCGATTAAAAGCGTTGACATAATGTGCCTCCTGCGAATCAGAAACCGAGTTTTTCCCAAAAAACTCGGTTTCTATGTATTTTATATTATTGTTGTTCAAAAAGATACAATCCGCTCTTGCCCGGTACTACGATATCCAACTTGCCGTTGCCATTAATGTCCGCCACCTGGATCTGCATGCCGCCTCCAGCACCCGTCCCATAATCAAGGGTGTTGCGAGTCCATGTTTGGTCGGCCCTATCAAGCTTGTACCAATAAAGGCATATTGGGTCAATTCCGCCCGGGTCAGAACCGCCATGTGCTTTGTAACGCTTGCCGGTGATTAGTTCGGAAATGCCATCGTTATCCAAGTCAGCCAACGCAAGCGCATGACTCTGCGACCAAGACATATCAATTTCATGTTGAATCCACTGGCGGCTTCCGTCTGCTTTGAGACGCTGCTCTGCCCAGAAAAGCCCGTAATCGTGTCCGGCACCCCAAATCAAATCCGCTAATCCATCGTTGTTGACATCGTAGGTAAGAATGGGGATGCTGGTTGATGTTAAATTAAAATCCGGATGCCATTTCCACTTTTGCTCGGTAGGTTTCGGAGGTGCCTCATACCAACCTAACGGTGTGATGATGTCTATCCGCCCATCGCCATTAATGTCCCCATAGCCGACGCCATGTGCGCGTCCTTCATCGCCCACATCTATGCGCTCCCAGTACGGCTCACTGCCGAGGTGAGTTTTGTACCAGGCGACTGGTATTCCAAAGGCGTTGGGCAGAATATCGGGTATGCCATCTCCGTCAATATCTACAAGGCAGAGCGTTTCAACATTTCCGGGACGGGCGATAATATGTTCTCGCCAGGGTGCGCCAGGTTCTCCCGGATTCTCATACCACGCTATTTGCTGGCGAAACCAACTGCCAGAAATAATGTCCACCCGTCCATCTCCATTTACATCTAACGGAAAATCTGCGAAGTTATCAAAGTAGCCTGAGTTGAATGGTATGTCGCGCATCGGATACTTCACCCATTCAGGCCCTTTGTACCAGTGAGTGCCGCCAACGATGTCCAAAATACCATCACCATCTACATCTGCTATGGCGCAAGTTTCATTCGCACCTGAATCAATACAATGTTTGGTAAAAGTTATATTTTTCATAATGTAATCGCACGTCGTACTGCCTGGACATACTCTTGCGGCAGCTTCGCCGGTTGCCCCGAAGAAGTCCACCACTTTGGTGTCTCAGTATAAATCCAGACGTACTCGTCAGCCGTTTTTATCGCCGTGTTGAGCGTTACCTCAAACGCTTCTGGCGTATAAAAATTGTCCTTGAAATTTTCAGTATCCCAGCCATGTTGCCTCCATCCGTTATCCATCCACACGCCGAAACCTAAGCTAAAAACTGACTTATATTTTTTAGGGTTTGCTACTATCTTCAGGACATCCTCTGACATCATCTTGTAAGCGGTTGCGAAACGAGACGTATCTTTGTATGAGTACGCCAACTCGCACCCGTCAACGATGATTGATTTACCATTTGCCCCATCTACCATTCCGTCTAAAAGAGGTGCCAGAAGCCCATAGCTTACCTCCTCAAGTTTTTTCTCACCACCCATCTGCGCCCACGGCAAACAATATCCAAACGTCAAAAAGATGGTAATATTCGGATATTCGGACTGGAATGCTTCCATGAGTTCCTTGCCGCGTTTGCGCGTTTGTTCCGCGCATTCGTCCCAGGATTTAGGCCCACTATCACGCAACTTGGGATAGTTGAACAACGCTGAATTATACTGCTCAATGTCAAACAGCAGTCCTTTTACTCCTCCCTGTTTGGCTACTTTCGCCGCGAGCTTTGCATTCGATAAAATCGGCGCAAAATCATCAAACCAATCCACGTTCCCGGGCGTGACATTGAAACGCAGAAAGTTGTGGGTAAATCGCTTGAACGGTGTGTGCTTCAAATCATCCACGACATGCTCAAGCTGTTCTTCAGTAAACGTCTTCTCTCCCCAGCATTCCCACGTAAAATTTCCGCTCGTACCATCCTCTTTCCTGTAATTCGCATGAAAAACGCACCCATTAAACGGCGTCTCCTCCATTTCAGCGACATGTTCCCGCATAAACGCCGTATCCGGCTCGTCCCAACCGAATTCGATGAGTTTTATCGGCGACGTTGCGGCGGAAGAGACAAAACTTGCCAAAATATCAACATTGGGCATTTCTTTTACCTCCATTCGGTACAGAAACCAGGTTGCGGGAGCAACATTTCCATGCGCTCCTGTGCGAAAAACCTGGTTTCTATGTATGCTTAGATTTTACCCTCGTATTCCTCTTCCATTAAATTACAAAAATCAACCACCCGATTTAGACTTTGTTGCGCTAATTCTTTTTCTGCGCAACGTCCATCGTCAATTTGCTTTTGCCGTTCAGGAATCCAATGTTTTTCGAGATAATCCATCTGTTCTCTGAAATTTGGGTCAGACGTGCCGCTTACGAGGTAATCAATCATTCCAAGCAATCCGTATTTCAGATTCAACTGAAAATCCTCAATCTCCTCCGCAAGCATAGCACAGAGCTTTTCGTTGCGTTCCTGCCGCTTCGTTCCGATTTCCTTGCCCGACTCCGTCAGCAAATTATCAACGAAGGAATATTTTGAATTCACCCAATTTGACAGGTTACTCGCATAAGCCTTCAGGTCGAAATTGCCCCTCTGCACCGCATAGTAACTGTGAATGTGTACATTCCTGTAGAAGGCGGTATATCCCACATTCGGGTCAATTGTGTCTGCGTCGTAAAGGATGCGATTTTCGATGTTGCCGTAATATTCGTCGAACTGTTCTGGGGCGAGTTTAGGCGGACGAATGTGGGCGAAGATGATAGAACTGACCGGTTCTATAAAATCCTCTGGTACATCGCATCTCTCCAAAAGTTTCTTCGCAATGACCGCGCCGGAGACGCTGTGTACCTTGCCGTTCAGGTTGTTTTCGTCGTACAACTCAATGACGATGTTACTTCTCGCAGGCGTCAACATCTCGTTTTTCCAGAACCCATTTTCATCAAAAAGCCGTTTGCCGTTTTCATCGGTGAGAATCGCTCCATCATAGCGTTTGGTGATGTCATGGAGCGTAGCGGCGAACGCTAATTTGGTCAAGTCGCCGCCTTCTCTTCTGCCAAGTTCGCAACACAGATTTCTCACCCTCAACGTATGATTGAGGGTATAATGCCTCCACTGAAATCCTACTCGGTTGTGTTCCCACAATCCAAAAGTTTCAACGGTAAGTTCTTCCAGTTCCTTTAAAATTGATTGATGGTTCATAATTTTCTCCTATTTTTATATTGTACCTCCCCTCCGTAAAAAAGTCAAGTGAAGAGAACCGCGAAAAAACTATTTTAGGCAATTTTACTTGACAAAGACGATATTTTTGTGGAATTATATTAAAAATAGAGAAGTAAAGAGTAATGAGTAAAAAGTAATAATGAACGAACTCATTACGTTTCAATATCATGCATTAGTATCCCCAAAAAACAAGTCAGCGTACGAATTATCAAAGGATATGTGATAACACAATCTATCATAGGCGTCCCCCAAATGAGCGTGAAGAATTGAGAGAAATTGTTGAACACAACACCAAAGAAAAAAGACGACGAAAGGAGATGGAACAAATGAGCCAGACTATCGCTGAACAATTAATGCAGGAAGGCGAGGAACGGGGAGAAGAACGGGGAGAGAAACGCGGCTCGCTCAAAACCAAGCGAGAAGACGTCCTCAGACTCATGCAGATTCGGTTTAATTCTGTTCCGCAATCCATTGTGAAAAAGGTTAAATCAATGCGCAACATTGACCGCCTTGATGCCATTTTTGAAGAGGCCGCAATTGCCAACAACATCTCCGAAATCAAGATGAATTAAAACGAATCCGATGTTGAAAAAACATCAAAAGACGACGAAAGGAGAAAACTCATGGCTCTTACTACAATCCAGGTTGGATGTACTCACTTTGCTCGTGGGCGTCTGCAAGCACTTATCAACTGTAAAGGACTGGAACTTGCAGCGTGTGTGGATATCAACATCGAAGCCGCTCATAAGGCGGTGGAGACTTTGGAGGGGGATGTCCCCGCTGGGCTTGCAGAGCGTATTTACCCCACGATTACAGAGGCTCGCGATAAGCATGACGCGGAAGTATGCCTTATCTACGCCTCTACGCCAGCACATGCAAAACTCGTCGTACAAAGCCTTAACCTTGAGATGCACACTCTGTGTGTCAAGCCAATCGCAATTGGCCAATCAGAGTTTCGCCAGATTATGAAGGCACACAAGGCGAACCCTGAATTGATGCTGGTACAGGGGCAGAACAAACGCTGGAATCCAGCAGCAGCGAAGATGCGTGAGTGGCTTCAAAAGGAACACGGGATAGGCGAAATGTTAGGTGGTGAATGTCGCTTCTGGATTCGTCAAAACCTCTGGAGGGAGCCGGGGAAACGCCAGTCGCCAGATGGGTTTGTTAAAGGACTCTTCTTCCATGCCGCGACCAGCCATCAACTTGACCAGCTCGTAGCCGCTAAGGGGCTCCCTAAGTATGTCACCGCGCGCATACACAACCGTGAGGATGCCGAAATAGGTCAAACGGGTGTATGGGGTACGGCTGGGGGACAAGCACTTTTAGAATATGCTAATGGAGCGCTCTTCTCGTATACAGGTACTCGTGCCGCTCATACAAGTCCTTTTGGATGGAGTGGCGCGTGGACATTTCACGGAGAAAAGGGGGACTTACGACGTGATGGAGGGCATCTGCAACTCTTCCAGAAGGGAAAATGTGTTGAAGAAGCCCATCTTCAAGATCTTCACCCGGGGCTGATTGAGGATGACCGAATTCAGTTTGATGCGCTCGCAGAAGCGATTGTCACTGGTAAAAACCAAAAATGGCTACAGGAGACAACGCTGGGAACATGGATTTTCATGGAAGCGTGTAATGAATCTGCTCGTACGCATGAGCAGATTGACGTGGAAGCCTTCAATGCGAACATTGGGGAGTGAGTAAAGAGTAATAAGTAAAATTATTACTTTTTACTCATTACTCTCTACTTCCCAATAACTTAACAGAAGACTACATCAACACCCGCTCAATCAATGCGGGATTGACAGTACCCTTGTGGAGAACCGCCCGGTATCGAAACGATAAGGATTTCCCCTCGGTGATGTGGAACGGTTCGTAATAGCAGGGGCTTGGGTGTAAGAGCGCGTAGTTTGCCCCATTCCGCACCCACCAAGGAGTAGGATACCGTGGATTTTCAGGGTGGTCAATGAGTGTGATGCCGTATACTTGACCATCTTCTTCATGTTGCCCTGCAAACCCACACCAACGGCTACTTTTGCCAAAAATCTCCATCGGCTCACGCCTACCATTTGCATCTAACAACTGTCCGGGTGTCAACACATTGTCAAATCGAATGATAAGCCCGCTGTAAAAGAGTCCTCCCCCTCCCGGTTTTCCCCTGTTCAAATCCAGCGTTACCTCTCGCTGGGAGGGAACAAAACGCAACGCGATATCCATTAACAAGTAATCCTCTTGCGGCGCGTAAACCGTTGTCTCTCGCGTTTCTGTGAGATGTTGCGCGTCCTGTCCATCAATCCAGGCATTCTCAACGGTGAACTGCACCTGGGTTGCTTGCACTGACTGGGAAACAAGTCTCTGGTGTGCGATACGTCCAAATCCTTTCGTATCCCTGCCGGGGGCGGGTTGTTCCCAAAAATTCACGCCGTTGACTTTCTTCCATGCTATCCACATCCCTTGGTGGTGTATGTGGTCAGCAGGGCGATTCGTGGTGAGAGCGGGGGAATCTGGCAATCGCAGTGGATGCCAGTAAGGCCTGGGCCCTCCCGTCTGAAACTGGTATTCTAAGATGAGTTGTCCATCCCATTTGACGCTTAAACCATCGGTTACGGAATTGAGATTAAACATCGTATACCTCCTTTGGAGCGCAATGATTTTTGCTTTTGGAGTGCAACGATTCAATCGTTGCTTTTGCAATGACCAAGTCATTGCACTCCAAAATGCTTTTGCAATGACTTAGTCATTGCACTCCAAAATGGCAATAACTAAGAGTCATTGCACCCCAGATGTTTCTTGAAGAAATTGACCGCTGGTTCTAAGTCAATTTCGTGTACTCCCTCGAAATGGTCAAGTACAAGGTGTTCTGGTGCGTCTGTAGCACTGTAAATCTTTTCAAGATGCTGGAAAGCAGTCAGGGCGTCTTCTTCAATAAAGCAGGCATCTTTGCTGCCTATCTGAACCATACAGGGACGCGGGGCTATTAAACCCGCGACATCGGAGATATCCCCATAACGCCGTAGCCCGAACATGAATTGCGAGCCGCACGTATTCCCACGTCCCCGGTCATTCAACGCATCGGTGAGGGTACTCAGATAGCATACAATCACCGCCGCTTTGATACGTCTATCCAGAGCTGACACATAAGTGGTCATCGTGCCTCCAAAAGAACAGCCCATGCAGCCCAACCGCTTGTCGTCCACATCAGGACGTGATTGCAGGTAGTCTAAACACCGTTGGGCATCGCAGATATCCAGGTGGAGCAACTGGAAGCCGAAGTAGCCGTAAGCTAAATACGCTACATTGCACCCGTCGCGGCCGGGACGACGTACCCATTCATCTCTATCCTTCCTTTCACCAAAACCACGCCAATCGGGGGCTATTGTGATGAATCCCTGACGGGCTAATTCCACGGCAAACACCTTCTCATAATTTTCTTCAGCGACTCCAACCACTCCGTCCTTTCCAATCCCGTGTCCGTGCGCACAGAGCACAGCGGGGCGTGGGTTGTCAGCGCTTGCTTCATCGGGAATCAGCACGTAGGCGGGAACGGTAGAAAAAGCATCGGGATTGAAGAGAATCTTTTCACGAACATAACCTGACATCTGTGTGCGTTCCACCACTTCTACCTCAAGTGGAACAGGTTCGGGGCGAGGACCAAGATTTTGTACGAGCTTTCGACGAAAAGCAGTACGCCATCGCCGCCAATCTTCTTTGGATGTTCCTGAAAAGTGAAGGGGCGGTGTTTGCTTGAGGAGTTCCGCCACCCCACTTTCTGCTGTCAAAAAACGTTTGGGTTGACTGACCATTTTTTTCCTCCATTTTAAACAAAAAGCAGCAGTGTTGAAAAACAATAAGAGCCTATCCGAAAAAATAATGAATGAATTCATCACTACGAAGGAAATATTGTTGTAGTAACGAATTCATTCGTTCACTTTCGTCCCATTCTCAAAGTGGTAAGACTTTTCGGATAGGTATAAGTAAAATCAGAACTTTTTATTCTCTACAACTCGGTAACATCGTGCAATGCTTCTGTGTCCTCTCCTTTTAAAAATTCTTCGCCGATGCGTTTGTGCATCAACTTAGTTATGTCCTTTCCCGCTCTAATGCTGTAGAAGAAGGAATGTAGCGGGCGGTCGAAATGTGCCTGCACATAGAGCGCGAAATCTTTTTGGACGTCGAATGGCGGGATGGAACCGTATTTGCTTCGGATGTCGTTTAATAGAGCGTCGTATCTTGCCTGATATTCTGTTGCGATGTCTTCGACTTCTTGTCTGTATTCTTCTGGGATGTTTATCAGATAGACTCGCCATTCTTCTTCGTCTGATGTCTGATATTTCTCTACGATGTTCTTTTTGGTCAAGCCAGAGACGAGTTTGTGAATTTCTCGGTACTGGTCAGTTTTAATTTTGACGTATAGCCCATTTGCAAACCGCACAACCCAACCTTCATGGACATGGTGGGACAGAGCCCCGCCGCTACAGTGGCGAGACGGAGTCGCGCCGCTACTTGCTTGTTCTAACAAATCTTCAAAAGTTAGTTCGTTAAGCTGAACATGCGCTAAACCGTATTCTTGAGCAAATTCGACGGTTTGCCTGTACGACATTGTTTTGTTGGAGGCCAAATCTCTAATTCCTGTCAGGATTATATCCTCCCGGTCACCGTAGTTGACAACGATTCGATTTTCTGGATAAATTACTTCAAAGATTAACGTATAGCGAGATAGGTCAATTTCTTTTAGAGCATCCCAATAATGCTTTTGAGCGATTTCCATGGCTTTTTTCGCTTGGTCAGAACCGAAGGCGCCGCGAGTGGCAAATGATATAGTACCATCTTCGTCGTGAAAGGCCGTCGTTAAGGAGCCGTCCTCTTTGACGGAAATCTCTAATGGCAAATCCAACGGCAGGTTATCAATCATCGTTTCTGGACGCTCATTCAGATTGAAAAATTTGTTGTAAGGATGGGCGACGATTTTTTGTTCTTTCAAATTGATGATAATCCCACGGCATTGTAGATTGAAATCGTTCCAACTATCATCGTAGACTACTGTTGGGAGATAGTTGAATAACGCAAGATTGCCTTTTAGCTTGACATATACGCCGTTCTCTTTGGCAAAAGCTCTTACGCTATCGGGGCTGAAATCGCTTGTCGAGCGAAGCATATCAATTATGTTTTTCATTAATATCCCCCCTTGGGAAGGCGAAAGGTGACTGTAGGCGGGAACTCCTGTGGGTGCAAAGGCGAAAGGTTCTTTTCTTGAAAACCGCAAGCTACGGCAAGCAAGTGTAAACTGTAATGCCATCAACTTTCAGAAAATCTGCGTCCAGCGTGGCAAAAGCTGTGACACCATGAGAAAGGGCGGTGGCGATGTGAAAAGCGTCGGTTGGCAAAATGCTATAGTTGTTCATCAACTGAAACGCTTCTTCTTTTACACTTTCGCTTGACGGAATCCACAGTGTCGTATCGTTTAATTCATCTTTCACCGCTTCGACATCAGACATAATCACGCTGATGAAATTTGGCTGCGTTTTCTTCACATTTCGCCAGTGTTGCTTTGTTTTGTTGCCCTCTGCTTCCAGAGATTTTCTGACGAGGAAAAAGGCGACTTCATCATAAACAAAATCGCCAACGACAGATAATATGTCTTCCATATTGAGCCGCTGTCGAAAATTTTCACACTCATCGTGGTATAATTCAGTATCAAGAAACACTGCAATGGCAAATGAGGCATCCCAATAAA
>CAZRLY010000146.1:0-15371 GCA_964601015.1 uncultured bacterium | reverse complement strand
CTTTCAAATCGTGGGATACTGTATAGACAAAAGATTCCAGTTCCTTGTTCTTTTCGTCAAGGAGCGAATAAGCGGCCCTCAGGCCAGTGATGTCCCTACCTATACCCACGAACCCCGTAATTTTCCCCAGACTATCCAGCAAAGGCACCTTGGTGGTTGAAAGCCATCCCTTCCTGCCTGTCACTTGGTCTACGAAGGGTTCTTCTCGGTTAACCAGCGGCTTACCTGACCGGATGATCTCTTGCTCGTCTGCATAATATTGCGTTGCCAGTTCCTGTGGGTAAAAGTCAAAATCCGTCTTCCCAATGAGTTCATCCGGCGTTGTCGTCCCCATGAGGCGCGCAATCGCGATATTGCCGAGAACAAACCGACTCTCGGTATTTTTGGCATAGATGTAATCTGGCAGGTTGTCTATCAGAGTGCGCAATAGATTACGTTCTTTTGCCAGCGCCTCTTCAGCCCGCTTGCGCTCGGTGATGTCGCGGTTTATGCCTACCAACCCTGTAATCTTCCCGTCACTATCCCGTAAAGGCACTTTGGTGGTCAAAGCCCATGTCCTGTTGCCCGCCGAGTCTATGCCGAATTCTTCTTTGTTGACCACCGGTTGGCCTGACCGCATGAGTTCCTTTTCGTAGGCATGATAGTGGGGCGCTTCCTGGGGGAAAAAGTCGGAGTCCGTCTTCCCAATGAGTTCCTCTGGTTCACTCGCGCCCACAATGCGCATAAGGGCATTGTTGCCGATAACAAACCGGCTTTCGGTGTCTTTGACATAGATTGCATCGGGAAAGTTGTCTATCAGAGTACGCAATAGATTGCGTTCTTTCATCAATGCCTCCTCCGCCCGCTTGCGCTTGCTGACGTCTACAAATGAACTCATCATGCAGATAGGTTTACCAGCCTCATTTGTAACCATGTTTGCTGAAAGTTGGACATCGAACAATGAGCCATCTTTCTTCTTGGCGGGCAGTTCGCCCATCCAACTCGCCTTATCAACCAATGCTTCTACTACCTCCGAAGCCTTCTCTTTCATCTGCCAGAATCCTACAGCAGGTTTCCCCAGTACCTCTTTTTCATCATATCCCCACAGTTTAAGGAAGGAAGGGTTCACGTAGGTCACATACCCTTCAAGGTCAGCCAAGGCAATGGCATTGATGGATGATTCTATTGCCCAATTCCTAATCCTCAGTGACTCCTCTATCCGCTTGCGCTCGGTGATATCTCTGCCCGTACAGACTATGGAGATTACATCGCCATTTTTATCTCTCATCACTGAGCTGCTAAAAAGGATGGGAATTTCTTTACCATCTTTGGCTTTATAATATGCCTCATAATTCCTTAATTCACCTTCCTCAATCAGCACCTCCAGTTTTGCTTCTTCAAGAGGAGTTTCTTCCGCCGTTGCAAAAATAAGTTCAACTGGCTTCCCAATAAGCTCTTCTTCTTTATACCCTAAAAGCTCACACGTTGCTCTATTTACTGTGCTAATCTTTGTATCTGGGTCAACTACAATCAAAGCATCAGTCATGCTTCCAATAATATTATCCACATAATCTTTTGAAACAGTCGTCTTCTGCAGGGCTTCAGTCATTTTGTTGAAAGAATGAGCGAGTTGGCCCAGCTCATCTTTAGATTCTATTTTTACTCTATGATTCAAGTCTCCTTTTCCTATTATTGTAGCGCCTATGGTGAGTTCTTCAATTGGTTTTGTAAAGTGCTTTATCATAAAGTAAAATATGGTTCCAAGTATTACCAGTGCTGACACAAAACCCAACATAGTCAAAATAAGCTGCTTTCTTATCTCTGAAGCATCTCTCAGGGAAAAACCAAGCCAAAACCACCATCTCTTTCCCCCCGTTTCAAGAGGTTTAACGAGGATGCCATGGTTTTGGTCGCTATTCAAAAATACATCCTCATCCCCTGTCATGTTAGCTATTTTAGGGAAATAGTCGTAAGCGTACGTTCCCATAAAAGAGGCGTTGTTAGCCAGGTGTATTGTGCCATCGTCTCTGACCACCCACCAAAAAAGGAAACTCTTATATTCGGATAATTTCCCCAAGCTTTCAAGGGGCCAACTTGATTTCAAATAACCCACTTCTATCTCCTTTGATATGAAGCTACCGAAAAGTCTGTTCTCTTCTATAATGTGATTTTCCATATCAGAAATTCGTTTGACTAATATTACATGGACGAAAGAAATTATAATAATAAAAGAAGTGAAAACTGAAGTATAGATTTTCCAGAATATCTTCATGCTATCTTTCTCCTATCACGAGGAAAGATGTTAAAAGATTACCATGTTTGCAGCCAATTCCGGGGAAAAATCCCTGTTCACCCCATGTAAAGGCTGCGATGAACGGTGCATCATTATTTGCATAGTTTATCAGGAATGACAATTTTTCTCTTTCCGTTTCAGGTATTGTACCCAGTACCCCTCCGCAGATATAACCTATTCCCAAAATTGGTTTTTTGTCAATACCAATCCCGCCATGTATTTTTGCTTTTCCGGGGAGATTCCCAATCCTGTTGATAAGTGTTTCCCATGTCCCATGACTCAGGTATATTCTTTCTCCAACCTCAATCTTTGTGCTTGTGCTAACACTCCTATCCTTCAGGGTATTGTCTTTTGGCCAGGGGTGTGAGAATAAGAAATAATCTTGACCGCTGGGGGATGTGTATTTCCTATAGATGGGGTGTAAAGTGAGCAGGTCCTTTATTACATCAGGTTTTCCAATTTCTTCATACAATTTTCCAATTTTACCGCCAAGCCATTCGTCATACACATCCAACGCCGGTCTTTTATCAATTTCCACAATAGCCTGCCCCTCAACCTTTGTGACGATTCCTGAATGCCGGTCTGTCACATCAAATCCCCCTTCGAATGTCCAGCCCACTGGCAGCTCTGTGTAAATAACAGCCAATGAAACACCTTCATTGTATACCTTATTTTCTCCGAATACGGCAAATGTTGGACCACCTGTAGTTCCGCCAAGTACGAGTGTGCTTTTCCCAACGACTTCTTCAATCCCCTCAAGTACCTCCTCTTCCACCCCAATAGTGGGTGAAACTAAGACCACTTTTGGTAGCTCATTTTGAGATTTTCCTGCGCTTTTCATAGCATTTAGTATCGCAGCCTTTGACGCTTTCTGCACTGAACGATAAGCGGAAAAGTCGGCAGAACCCACGCCAAAAACAATGTCCTCTGAAGTAATAGTCATGACTGCCAACCCACTTTTCCCTTCCATAGATGTAGGTTGATAACCCCGCTCCGCTGCTTTTACGAACCCCTTGTCAGTCATCACCGCTCTGGAATCAGAAGTTCCGCCATATATTTTAGTTTCACTCCCAAATAGCTCCCTTGCTTTGGAGAGTATAGCTTCCGTGTTACTGCCTGAACTGGCAAAAATGATGGCGAAGTCAGGTGTTTTATCTTTCTTACCCTTCAATGCCATGTCAATTGCTTCTTTTGCTGCTTCTTCTGGGTTCTCCTTAGCACTCCATCCTGTGCCAACCTCAGTGCCTGTGGCTCCTTCACCACTGCTTTTTACTATCTTTTCTTTGGGAACTAACTGAAATTTTTCCTTTCCTCTCCAGGAGAAAAACAAGAAAATTCCAGCAACAACCACGACTATTACTATTATAACCGGAACAATCATTTTTCCATAGCCAATAGTGAATTTTTTAGTCACCATTATTAGCCCTCCTTCTTCAATAACATATTTAGCATATCTGTCACATCTACCAGATGTGTCGGTATTTTGGGAGTAAACTTTATACCGTCTTTGCGCGCAATTTGGGTATCACTGATTGTTAAGAAAAGAATAACACAACCGGGATGTTTTTTCAAGTGAAATCTTGTATTGACAAAACAGCAATGCAATGCTATAATAAAAGTAAATTTCTGAAGAAGAGTAAAAAATGAACCTGATAGAAAAAGTAAGAGCCGCAGGTGTTGTTGGCGCGGGGGGAGGGGGATTTCCCGCTCACGTCAAGATAGATGCCAGAGTTGAATACGTTATCGCCAACGGAGCGGAATGTGAACCGTTGCTGCATAAAGATACCGAGCTGATGCTAACGAGAGCCAGACAGGTAATTGAAGGGATTTTGCTGGTGATGGAAGCGACAGGAGCCAAAAACGGCATCGTCGGCATAAAAGAGAAGTATGCACAGGTAATAGAAGTGTTGTTGGAAGCTACATCTGGCACAAACATCAAGATTCACACGTTAGGCGATTTTTATCCGGTGGGAGACGAATTTGTGCTTGTATATGAGGCGACGGGGAGACTTATCCCGCCTGCCGGAATTCCGCTGGAAATCGGCGTACTTGTACACAACGTCGAAAGTTTATGCAACATCGCAAACGCCGCTAAAAATGAACCCGTTACGAAAAAATTTATTACCGTGACAGGTGCGGTTAGGCAACCTGCAACTTGCATAGTGCCAATCGGAACCAGTTACCGCGAAGCCATAGAACTCGCAGGCGGCGTAACTGTTAGCAACTACGTTGTTGTGGCGGACGGAGCAATGATGGGGACGATAGAAGAATACATGAATCTGCCTGTTACAAAAACTACAGCCGGGTTGATAGTCTTGCCATCCAAGCACATCCTTGTTAGGAGAAAAAGCGTGTTGGCAAAAGCGGTGAAGGACATCGGAAAATCTGCGTGCGACCAATGTCGCTACTGTACGGACTTATGTCCCCGCTATCTTCTCGGTTACGATGTCCAGCCTCACCTTGTGATGCGCGGGCTAACGCCAAGTCATTCGGGCGAAGAATACTGGAGCAAGTGGGCTTTCCTTTGTTGTGCCTGTGGGGTGTGTACGCTTTATTCATGCCCTGAAGGATTGTTTCCAAAGGAAGCATGCAACCGGTCGAAGCAAATTCTCAGGGAGATGGAAACCCAATGGAAAGGCGAAGGCAAAGTTGAACCCCACCCAATGCAAAATGGCAGACGCGTTCCGCTCAAAAAATTAGTAAGACATTTAGGACTTGCGGAATACGACAGCCCGGCTCCGCTAAAGAAGATAGACTTTTTCCCTAAACAAGTGCGATTGCCGTTAGCTCAACACGCCGGTATGCCCGCTGAACCTGTTGTGCGAGTGGGGCAGAAAGTACACGAGGGGCAAGTCATAGCAGAAATACCAAAGGACAAATTAGGTGCGCGAATCCATGCAAGCATAGATGGAACCGTCACCAAAATTGATGATGGGGAAATTCTGATAGCTGCCAACGGATTATAAAAGTACATCACTGATATACTGAGCGCGGGCGGGTTTTGTGTCTTTGGGAATATGGCAAGTAAAGAGTAAAAAGTAAAAATATTACTCTTTAATCTTTATTCCTCAGTGAGGTTTCGATATGAAGCCCCGTAGGTAGATTTTCATAAATCGACAGTCGAGATATGAATCTCGACCTACATATTATACTAACACAAATCAGGAGGTATACCATGAGACAAATACTGTACGTTTCCCTCTGTTTCTTTCTCCTTTTTACCCTTAGTCTTCCCTCGGCAGACGCACCCAAAGTAATCGTTTTGAAAACTATCAAGACAATCACCATTGATGGCAATATCGACCAAGACGAATGGAAAGGAGTCAGTCCTATTCGAGTTAGCCAGGTTAATGGCAAGGACATGGCAGTTGATGCAATGACGGGGGCTTCGGTGGTTTATGACATGTATTTCGTCCATAATAGCGGCAAGCTATATCTTGGATTCGACGTCACCGACGATATTATTGTTGCTGATACAGAAGACGACATAAGGCAGGATGATACCGTTGAAATCTTTATGAACGCCGATAATGAGGGTATTGAGCGGGAAAAAAATGGCGAGGGCTTCCAACTGCTCATCGCATCAGATGAACGCACCAACGGTAGCGATGCAATACCGTTTGAACTTGAAGCGGTCAGAACTACCGAAGGTTACAGCGTTGAAGTTTCAATTCCATTCACCAGCTTTGACACCGATTCGTCAGACAAAAAGCGAGAGCTCGACGTAGGCGATGTCATCGGCTTTACCGTCAGCGTCAATGACGACGATGACGGCGGACCGCGAGAACATCAACTATGGTGGCATGTCGTCGATAACAATGCTGAAAATGACCAAACTCAGTGGGGCTTGCTCGAAATATCCGCTGAAGAAGTCACTCTTATCTCTCCCGTCGGCAAACTCGCAACGACATGGGGTGACATTAAGCGGAGATAGATGCTTCCTAATATCATCACGCAACCCAATGGCGAAGTCGTTGGATTTTACTCAACCAGCACCGTTTCTTTAGAGCGGTGGTTTCAACGGCAAATTTCTGAGCCGTATCCTCTCTTAGAAAGGATTCATCCAAAATGTTAATACGGGAATTAGCTTATGACACCGAAGCTGATGAACTAGATCTTTTAATTGATACCTTCAAACCCGAACCAGCCGAAGTCATCCCTATCGGTAACGATATTTTTTTACGAAGGTCAACTGAAGACGGCAAGATTGTCGGCGCGACGATTGCCAATTATAGCCTTTGGCATCTTGAGCCTTTAGCCGCCGAGGAACTCAAGCCCCAGTATGCCGAGGTATGCGAACATATCATTATCTATCTTACCGTGAAATATAAAACTGCGGCGGCTTCCTAAAAGGGAAGAAAGGATGCCAGATGACTTCCCAAGACTCTACTAATAACAATCAGAGAGGACAAATGCGTAGCAAAATCCTATTGGGTCAAGTAGTGTTGGTAAGTGGTGATTCTGAAACAATCAAACTGAGACTCTATCTACCACAATACATATTTTTATTTTTGCTCCTAATCACTCTTGCCTGCCATCGTGAGCAAAAGGCACACAAGGCAGAGAGGGTTATGGGCTGCATGGTTGAAATAAAAGCCTTTAGCGCGGATGTTGCTGAGTGTCAAGAGGCTGTTGATGACGCTTTCGAGCAGATGCGATTGGTTGATAAATTGATGAGCACGTACAAGCCGGAGAGTGAGATTTCCCAATTGAATCAACTCGCTGGGTTGGAACCTCTGAAGGTATCGCCACAGGTTATGGAGATAATCCGAGAATCGAAGCGATATTCAGAATTGACCGACGGCGCATTTGATGTCACAGTCGGGCCATTAGTGGAGTTATGGGGATTCAAACACAAAAACTGGCAATTTCCCGCTGACTCAGAAATCCAACGCATACTGCCGTTGGTCAATTATAAGAATATCCTGCTGGACGAAGAGACGCAAACGGTGAAGTTAAAATTGGCTGGTATGAAAATCGGCTTCGGCGCTATCGGCAAAGGATACGCCGTCGATAAAGCGATTGGCGTCCTCAAAGGACATGGGATAAAACGCGCCCTTGTCAATGCCAGCGGGAGCATTTTTGCTCTGGGGACAAAATCAGATAAGACAAAATGGACGGTGGGCATTCGTCATCCCCGTGGAAATCGGCAGAACATTTTCGCTACTTTGCAGATTGAAAATCAAGGCATGGCTACCTCCGGCGATTATGAGAACTTCTTCGTCAAGGACGGCAAACGCTACTCTCATCTGCTCAACCCGAGAACCGGCAAACCCGTCGATAACGGAATGCTCAGTGTTACCATCGTTTCGCAGACAGCGACAGAAGCCGACGCGCTATCCACATCCATCTTTGTGCTGGGCGTTGACAGAGGATTAAGATTGATTGAAGAACTTGATGGTGTGGAAGGGGTGCTTATCAGAGCTAAAGACGCCGACTCAACTGAATTAGATGTTATAATCTCCAGCGGATTGAAAGATAAAATCAACTTTGTTAAGGCACGAGAGTCTAATTGATTTGAAACGTCGTTATTATGTCGCTCATTATACGCTACTTCTCCAAAAGGATAATATCCAATCTACCTTCGTATTTTTCAGTTTCATTTCTGGAAACAGCGTAGAAATACCAGGTGATAAAAATGATTAGACTCATGCGTAAATACGCAGGAGGCACCTTTGTAAAATTACTGATAGTAGTAGCTATCGTAGCAATCTTGGCGTCCATTGCCAGTCTAAGCTATTTAAAATTTCAATCAAAGTGTACAACATCAGAAGCGTCCAGTAACTTGGGCGCTATTAGAACAGCAGAAGAAAGTTACCGCGCAGAGAATAACACTTATCTAGCATGTACTGCTTCTCCGGCAAACGGCGGCACTGATGCAACACCTGACGCTTGGGTAGATGAAGGCGGCCAGTTCGCGCAAATTGGCTTTGTGCCATATGGTGATGTGCGCTATCGATATGAAGTAGTTGCTGGCGTTAGTGGCATTACCTCAAGTTATATCGCAACTGCCACAGCCGACCTAGACGATGATGATGTGGATTCAGTATATACGGTGACAGAATCCCTTCCCAAACCAATGCACTCAGGCGATGACGAACTACCTTCAGGGTATCAAGGAATTGCATTAGAACTCATCGGCTACGTGGCTTTGGTATTAGCTATCATAGTTATAATAGCTCTTTGGTGGGTGTTAAAAAAGTCATCATACGCATCAAGTTAGGTGATTTTCAAAAAGAGACCTGACGTTTTGGGTAACAGCAGTTCCTGACCGCCACCGCATCGGTACTAGACCAATGCTACCCGGAACGTAAAGTTTAATACTGAATTACCTCTAAGACAATTTAGTGTATTATCACATATTGTTTGATAATTTAAATTTTGAATACAAATACGGGAGTGTTATATGGCAAGAAATGCAATTGGATTAATCGAATTAACAAGTATTGCCGCAGGTTTTGAAGTAACCGACGCGATGTTGAAGGCGGCTGATGTTGAACTCCTGATTGCCCGCACAACCTGTCCTGGCAAATATCTGGTAATCATAGGCGGGGATGTAGCGGCGATTACAGCCGGGCTTAGGGCTGGCGTGGAAATTGGGAAGGGGTTTGTCGTTAATGAGTGCGTCATTCCTAACGTTCATGAAGACGTGTTTCCTGCCTTCTCCGGTGAAACGACAACATTTGAGGAACTGGAAGCGCTGGGGGTTTTGGAATCGTTTTCTATCGCTACTTTAATCAGGGCGGCGGATGCAACTGTGAAGACGGCTAATGTCAAACTGATCCAAATCGGTATCGCCATGGCTATCGGCGGCAAAGCGTATCTCACGCTCACAGGCGATGTTGGCTCAGTGCGCACTGCGGTCAATGCTGGAGCGGAAATCATCGCAGAAGAGGGGATGCTCGTCAATAAAGCTGTCATTCCCGCGCCCGTCTGGACGGCTTATTTTGACAGCCAGGGTGTCGCCAGAACGCATTACAAAAGCGATATTGAATGGTGAATGGATTGAAATTTACCAAAGTCAAGATAAAAGCTCTAAAATAACATCTGCCAATGGCTTACCAGACGCACAGGATTTTTTCCATAGTGTCTGATAGATGGGTTCGGGAATTTTTACCGTGAGCTTACGCACGCCTTCTTCCTTTTCTGACGTGATTGCAGAGAAAGGAAAGGCTTCTTCATCCTCTTCCTCCTCGTCATCTTCAATGTCATAAAGGATGGGAACATCGAAACCCGCGTCCCACAAACGATTGCTGACACGGACGCTTCTTTCGTTTAAATCAGCGGGCTCCTCACTCATAATGACGTACGCGTCAATATCTTCGTCTTCGTAGGGCCCGTCAAATACTACATTTATGAAATATTCTCCTAATTCTTCTTGGAGAATAGTAGTTACAAACTTTTTTAAATCCATTATTGTACCAACCGCTCATTTACTCTCGAACGCTGTTGGTGCCAATTTCCGCAATCTTTCCAGAAATTGTTTATTTATTTTTGCTTCGATTTTTACTGAGTTACCCTCATAATTTTGCTCTAACACTTCTCCATGTTCATGCAGATAATTTATAGCTTTACCGTCCCGATGTGAAAATGCCAGGGATAACTGGACTTCGTCCTTGGAGAATATTTCAACTAATTTTGCTTTCAATTCATCAAGTCCTTCTCCCGTTAGAGCAGAAATCAAGATAACATCGGCATACTCATTTTTGATGGGGTGGATATTCTCCAGTGATTTCACCTTGTCAACTTTATTGAGCAGCATAATTGTGGGTTTCTCGGATGCGTCTAATTCAGCCAAAACTTGTTGGACAATTTTTATCTGTTCCATCGCTCTTGGGTGAGACGCATCTACGACATGCAATAGCAAATCCGCTTCGGTTACCTCTTCGAGAGTTGCTTTGAAGGAAGCTACTAAGTGATGCGGGAGTTTTTTTATAAAACCGACGGTATCGGTCAAGAGTATCTTGTGATTCTCAGGTAACGGCGCTATGCGGGTAGTTGGGTCAAGAGTAGCAAAGAGTTTATCTTCGACGAATACATTTTCATCTGTCATCGCGTTAAGCAGTGTGGATTTGCCAGCGTTTGTATATCCTACGATGGCGGCAGACATCATATCCCTTCGGTTTGCGCGCTGAATCCGCCGATGTCGTTCTACCTCTTTTAACTCACGTTTCAAGCGGGATATTTTGGTTCTAATCAACCGTCTATCCACTTGCAACTGAGTCTCACCCATTCCACGCGTTCCTACGCCTCCGAGGTTCCCTCTACCCGGTCCGCCGCCAAGTCTGGAAAGGTGCGTCCACTGCCGGGTCAATCGCGGTAGGGCGTACTGAAGTTGTGCCAATTCAACCTGTATTTTCGCCTCTTTTGTTCTAGCGCGCTGTTCAAAAATATCCAAAATTAATGCTGACCGGTCAATAACCGTTCCATCAGTCAGCTTTTCCAGATTGCGAGTTTGGGCAGGGCTCAAATCGTTGTCGAAGATAAAAACATCAGTAACCATCTCGCTACCCAGTTCCTGAAGTTCATCAGCCTTGCCTCTGCCGATATAGTATGCGGCGTCGGGGATTTCGCGCGGCTGCAACGTTTCGCACACAACATCAAACCCCGCAGTATCCGCTAATAACGCAAGCTCCTGCAAAGATTCTTCTGCTTCCGTCTTCCCCATCTTGTCCAGCTTAACCCCTACTAAAATCGCTTTTTCTGACTGTTCTGTCATTTCTTGAAATTGCTGCATATATAAATCTCCTTTCGTTTTCGAAATATTAGGTATTTTTGAATAATAAACTTTGTATTCCTGATTCCTTTTAAAAACTTACTTAAAAAGCGCAAGTTTATTGTTGAAATCTAATTTGACAATGTTAAATTAGAGATTAGCTCCAGTTGTAGCCCAAATTTCTAATTTGGGCGTCTTTAGCTCAAACCAAGATAGAATCTGTCTACGTTTTGATTTTACTTCCGCTTTAAAATCAAAACAAATTGGGCTACGCGAAAATCTAACATTGTCGAGCTAAGTATATCTGTTTTTCAACAAAAAGACAAGGTTTTTTATCGTTCACAGAAATTGACGATGACATTGAGAGTGACTACTGGTGTTCGTTATCAACCCATCTTTCAAAAGAGATAGCAGGATAGATAACCCGTTCGTTACGAATAGGAGCGTAAATTTTTTCTCCTTCGTATCGTCCATCTTGGGTGAAGATAAACAGTCTGCCTTTGCAGGTAATCGCGAATTCATCTCTTTTGTCGCCTGTAATATCGACCGGATAGGTAACGGCGTTGACACCGACGGATGAGTCATCGGCATAAATTGGAAGTTCCTTGAAGTCCATCACATAATTGCCGAACATGTCCCACAACCCATAAGCGCGTCGGCTGCTGGTCAACAACACGTACTCAGTACCGTCGCCCGTCCAGTTGATGATGGGCCCGCCCTGGCTTATGTAATCGGGTTGGTAACGTCCTATTGGTTCGCCGTCGCCGGAAAAATAACAGAGGATGCCATAGTTCTGGTGTCGTGTGCCTATCAGAATCTGAGTTCCGGGCATATCCTTGTCAAATTTCCCCACCATGACACCCTGTGCATGTCCTACTCGTTCCTTTCGCAACAGTTTTCCGTTCGTCGCGTCTACGAGCACAAATCCTTCACCGCCTCCAGCATAAGCGGCTCTCTTTTCACAGCCAGGCACAAACTCACCCGCAATGACTGAATCAGGGTGGCGCGCCCCCTGAATTGCATCCCAATACTGGCATTGTTCCACCGTCCATAACTTTTCGCCATCGCCGTTGTAGCAGTGGTAGCCAGCCAGTATTTCCTCTCTGCCGTCGTTGTTCACATCGTGTAGGTTGATGTTATGTCCCATTGGGGGGAGAGTCAAGGTTCTCGTCCACTTGAGATTCAGCGCAACGTCATAAACCCAAAAAGTCCATCCACCGGCGGAACTATCGTCTTTGATGACGATGCTCTGGTAATATCCCGTACCATCCAAATCCCCCGGATAGATGTGATTGATGCTTGGGACAGCGGTGCGGCTGTATGGGCCGGGTTCGGGGAAGGGGGCTTTTGCGACCAATTCGCCGGTTGTACTCCGTTGAATCGACATCCCTTCGCCCCACAAACAGACTATCTCTTTGATTCCATCGCCATCAACATCGGCAAATTTGAACTCTCCGACACCGCTGCCGTCTGGATTGAACGGATTTTGGGCTTCCCATAAAAGTTCGCCATTGAGGTTAAACAAACTCAAACCGTTTTTATTTTTGATGCTTCCCATTAGCATTACTGCTTCGTTGAGGAACAAGCTGGCAGCATGTTCTACGGTTGGTTTGAAAAAATGGACGCGCCCTGTGCCAAGTTTCGATAAATCAAAATCTTTCCAGATGACGGGTTTGGGAATGGATTCACGGACTTGGGTTAGTTTCTTTTGCGCCGATTCGAGGTTAGAGATGTAGACGGAATATCCCTTGTCCCATGTCGAGATGCAGATGTTGCGGAACCGACAGATTGAGTTCGTCCTTATGCCTGCTAACCCCTGCGAGTAGGTGTCGTCTCTGACATCAAAAACCAATCTGTCGTCACACCAGCATTTGATGCGATTTCCCTTGACTTCAGCGACTAAATGATGATAGTGAGATGGGTCAATTGGGAATCTCTCCTCTGCTAAAATGATGCGGTTGTAATCCCAACGCGCATACAACACGAGTTTGTCGTAGCCTTCCAAACAGAGTTGGTAATATCTCCTCAAATCCTGCATCCTGAAAATAACGCCGTTGCGCGCAACGATGCAGTGTTCGTCATCACAATTCGGCAACGCGCCAAAAATAAATTGCCGTACCGATGCTTCCACGCGGTAATCGGCTAAATAAAAATCTTTCGTTACAATAGTCGCTTCGTGTTTGGCGATATTCTCGAGCGCTTTGCCCTCTTCGTCTTCGATAATGTAAAAATATGTGCCTGAAAACCAGTGCGGGTGGTTCAATGGGGCTTCCATGTCAGGGAAGTATTTTTCCTGTCTCTCCCTGTCCTCACCTGAACCCCGAAAAATAAATCCAAGAGGACAATTGTCAATATCGGGTTTGGTTATAATTTTTGTCGTAGGAATAGGTTTCATTTTCGTATCTCCTAAGCTATACTGGATAAAAATAGTAAATGGTATCATTTCACCCTGTGATGTTATTATAATTCATGATGAAACATCTGTCTACTCAAAAAATAGTTGATGATGTCATAAGTAAAATGATACAATAGAGTTCGACGAGTAAATCTAAAAAAAGGAATAAAAAATACGAGTTTTGCGCTTACGGGAGAAGTAGAACATGCTGCCAGCTTGTTTTCTCTTCATCCGCCGTCTCAACGAGCAAGGCTGCTCGGAACGAAGTGGAGAGGCTTCATCCGACGTTCTACAAGCTAACTGCAAAACTCGTGTAAAGAATGCAAAAATCGTCTACTATACATCAAGAAAGCATCGTTATCGACACCCATTGCGATACCCTTCTAAGAGTTTTGGAAGGGGACTACAGATTGGGTGAAAGGAACAGTGAGAATGATATAGACATACCGCGCGCGCTGGAAGGTGGCATTACCGTCCTGTTTTTCGCGGCATGCAGTGGAAACCGCCCTGAACCGTTGGTCAATTGGGGTTTGAAGGTTTTCGACGCGTTTTACAATGAGTTGGCTGTAAATTCTGACCGCTTGATGCTTGCCACCTGCATTGCCGATATTGAAAGAGCCAAACAAGAGGGAAAACTGGCTGGAGTCTTAGCTTTGGAAGGCGGGGACTTAGTCGGTGACGACACGGCTGTGTTGCGGATGTACTACCGTTTGGGAGTTCGGGCGATGACGCTGGTGCATTTTAAGAAGAATGATATAGCCGAGAGCGTAACGGATATGCCCGACGGTACAGGGCTGACGGATTTCGGCGTGGAAGTTGTCAAAGAGATGAACCGACTGGGAATGTTGTGCGATGTAGCGCATCTTTCGCCGGCTGGTTTTTATCATCTGCTAAAAATCACTGACAAGCCGATTATCGACTCCCACGCCAACGCGAAAGCGCTTTGCAACCACGTAAGAAATCTGGATGATGCCCAATTGAAGGCATTGGCGCAAAACGGCGGCGTGATTGGTGTCTCTTTTGTGCCTGCGTTTATTGACGAGGAGAAACCGTCACTACAGCGATTGCTTGACCACATAGAACACATTGTAGAGGTGGCGGGGATTGAGCATGTTGGACTTGGCTCTGATTTCGACGGTTTTAGCGGAAAACGCCCGGAGGGACTTGAGGACGTTACACGCGTTCCCAATATCACAGAGGGACTAATCGAAAGGGGGTATTCCGAAGAGGATGTGAAGAAGGTGTTGGGCAAGAACTTCTTGCGGGTTATCAGGGAAGTTGTGGGGTAGTTGGGTTAAAGGGTAATTGCCTTCGCAGAGCATGCTGCCAGCTTGTTCGTCTATTATCACTAGTACACGTCGGCGTAAATAACTATACAGTTAGAGAACCGAAAAACTCAGCGTATAACCTATACCTAACCGGTTAGAAACTTCTGCCCACGTGTACTAGTACAGCGGGGCGTAAGTTCTTGACCCCCCTTCCATACTTTTAGCTAACGGATTTTGGGCTAACGGATAAAAAACCCCTTTTTTTTTTCAATCCGTTAGCAATTAATCCGTTAGCCAAATAATAGGGTCAATGATTTCCGCCCACGTGTACTAGTGAATATCGTTTTGAAAACCCGGCCGTTTTATTTTTGCGGTGGTTGGCAAAAGAACGATTTGAGGTGACGCTTATGTAACGTTTGTGTTTCGTCTACGGATAATTATTCGGATTCTCAACGGTCAATCCTTCACCGTCTGCAGCGTTGCACAAGCGGTTATCGGCACACACAAACGTTAATGCACCAAGTCCATAGGAAACCAGAATTTGATTTGCCACGAGCGCCGTTGCCAATTGCATTGCATCATAACCGCGTAGCTGGTAATTTTTGAGTAAGTCGATAGCTCTATCTCGAATGGTATTTGTAACGGTTAGTAAATGATACTCCACGTTGCAATCATGATGAAGTGTTGCAATTAATCCATCTCGTTCACTTGTTGTGATAT
>CAZRLY010000145.1:0-15405 GCA_964601015.1 uncultured bacterium | reverse complement strand
GAACAACAACAGTATCATTGACATCAATCACACACTTGAGTTTAAGCCCTTTCCAAATGCGAGTTCAAGAATGAACGTTGGTGTTTTTGATTTACCCATTTGTTTTATTATACCTCAGTGTTTCTTAAATATCAAGGGGGAAATATTAATTTTTTGGGCGTTGAGCCACAAAAAATTAAGCGTCGTTTCCTCCCCACGCCCGTAGCGAAGCGGAGGGGCGAAGCGGCTTTTCATGAATGCGGGAGCTTCCACGACGCAAAAAAATCGTGAGTTGATAAAATTATCTTGCATTGTTTCATCAGCTTGTTTTAAGCTTTCGATGAGCCATCCAAACTACTTATAAAACTCTCCAACCTCTCAACATCATCCGCTGTCTTTATTCCATAGGCCTCTCTTTGGTCAGCTACGGCTACTCCAAGCACCATCTTCCCCTGCGTCACAAGCGTCCTCACCATTAGATTCGGGAAACCGAGTTCTCGCGACGGGGTATTGTAATCGCCCGTAGCGGGATTAAAATATTGGGCATGCGCTTCAGACAGTGCATCATACAAATCCCTTTTCCTCAAGCAAAAAACCCCGATGTTATCCTCACCGTAATTGACCTTTTGGGCACCCTCAGAATGTGTTTCCAAGCTGTCAACTATCCAATTTTCATCGTTTCTCACTATCGGTGCGTAAGGGTTTTCCCTTTTCGTCGTGGGGAATGTCATTGAACTGTCTCCTACCGCCTGATGAACCATAACCGTTGTCATCACGCTCTGTTTTCTGATGACAGGTTGCGCTCCCCAGATTACTATCACATCCCCGTCAAAATCCTTGAGGGAGTTCTCCGCTTGCAAGACTGCGTGTGCTGTGCCTCTCGCCTCTTTTTGGATGACGTATTCCACATCGTAATTACGACGCAGGGCTGTTTTTATGTCCGCTTCATTGTCCGAACTCACGATGACAACAGGTTTTTCAGCGCACGGGACTGATAAGACATTATCCAAAACGTAGGTTATCGCCGGGCTGCCGTTGATTTCGACCAGCGGTTTCGTAACTGTCAACCCGCTTGCCCTCGCTCGCTTTCCCTTTCCCGCGGCAACGATGACGGCTCTTGTCGCCGTAAGACGATAGTCGTTGAGCCTAATCGGGCGATTGGAAGGGAGCAGGCTTTTTGCAAGCCCCATTATCTCCCTTTCGTTCTTCTGACAATTTCGCCAGTCATTTGTCAAAGAGATTAACTTCTGCCGAGATTTTTCCAGCAAATCGACAACTGTTAAACCGTCTCCGGGCGTGGAGACGAGGATAGAATTTTCAGCCAGTCCGTCTCTGTTTGCGGGCGCGTAATACTCCCTTTGCACGGCTTCTATCAGTTCATCAACGCTCTCCTCTTCGACGAGCGTTATAACGTTCCCTCCGAACCCTCCTCCCATCAACCTCGCGCCGCAAACGCCTTTTACGGATTTTGCGATGGAAACAACTTTGTCCAAATCGCCTGTGCTGATACCGTAGAGTTTTCGTAAACTCTCATGCGTCTCATACATCAATCGCCCAACTTCTCTCATATTCTGTGCGAAAATCCCCCCTTTCCCCCCCTTTGGGAAAGGGGGGAAGGGGGGATTTTCGCGCTCCTCTGCCGCTGCCCTCAAAAGTTTGGCGGCGGCTAAAGTCCGCACAACTTCACCAAAATGATGTTGCGTCCTATCCCTGATTTTAAGTTCACTCTCCTCGCCCTTCACCTCAAAAAGCGCAGGATAAAGTCCTTTTGCCTGAACATACATCTCAGGGAAACGCTCACCGACTTCCTTCAGCGTCATAGCATCCGGCAACAAACTGATGATGTGATTCGCTGTCTTGGCGTTGTTTTCAATCTCTTCAACGTTTCTTTCCGCTATTGCATTGAGCAACTTCTCCCAACCCTCTCGCAATGTCCTGACCGGTAGAGGTACCCTTGCTTGGTCGCCCGCACGGGCGTCCCTACGGCAACCACATGGGGTTGCCCCTACGCTACGGGCGTGGCTACCCTCTTCCGCCAAAATCTCATCAAGTAACGCAGGGATGATAAACCGCGACACAATTGACCTTTCGTTGTATTCACTCATCACCCTACTTCCCTTGTCAGCGGGTAAGGTGTAGAAGGTAATCCACTTGTATCCGGTGATAGGCATATCAATCGGTTGAACGCTGAACGGCTCAAAAGTAATGAGCAGGGCTTTTGCCTCTTCTGCCAGACATATCGTAAATTGGTCCATTTTTCCGCCGCGAGTGCCGACGTACCATTCCGCCTTCGACGATGAATCGCCCAACTCATCTTTGTCGATTTCCATGTTGTTTGCCATTCTCACTCCCGCACCCGAAACCACCACCAATGCCGATGATGACGACGCTCCTCCCGCTATGGGAATGGTAGAATCAAACAGAGTGTCCATTCCCTTTAAATCAGCATCGGGATACGTGTTCTTCAAATAGAACGCCGATGCCTTGATGTAATTATCCCAACTGGCAGGGGGGACTCCGAGTTCGTTGAGATAGTCCAGCCAGCGTTCGTCAGGCGGCTTTTCAGCGTCAAATTTTGGGAAATCGCTGAAACAAAACTCTTCCGGCTCAAACCCTTCAGCGGTAGTAGCTACCCGCACGCGGTCATCGTCCCTTAGACGCATCGCCATCAACATATCGTATTCCCTACTGCCAAAGGGCAAAACGCAAGTCCGAAAATATTTGATGTAGTCGATGTGTTCGCCGATAATGTTGATTCTGGCTGGCGCTTTGACGATGGCAACTTCGCCATCACCGTAAATCTTCTTAAAGAGAGTCACCAGCCTCAAATACCTGTTGACCTGTTTACCTATCAATTCAAGTTCTTCTCCGTAAATATCTTTGATGGATTCAATTACACAAGACGTTGCGATGCTGCCCACGCCCATAAATTCTTTCACTGCGGATAAATTATCAGTTAAAACACTGGTATTTCTTGTTGCCATTACTTCCCCCTTAGGAAGTGTCGGGTGTGCTTCGCTTTTCAATTCTGCGCTCTGCATCCCGGTTCACCTCTTCCTTGCTGTAAAGTTTATCCTATCGGAATTTCTATGCCAGTGGTTAAAACCAAAAGTATCGAAAGCACTGAGCATCTTAAAACCTGTACTTTTGAGCGTTTTCTCAACCTCGCTCACTTCAAAAATCCTCTGCAAATGCAGTTCCTCGCATTTACGAAAGTGATCATTTTCTCGCAAGAAAAAGGTCAAAACTGTGCGGCAGATTTTATCTCGCGTTGAGTAGATATTTTTCCAGATATAGGAAAAATCCTCATCGTTTTCCGCAAAGGTTTGAAGGTGAAAATGTTTAACGATGTTTCTCTCGGTGGTAACGTCGAAGATGAACAAACCCTCCGGCACAAGTACATCGTAGACGCGCAAAAATACCTGCGCTAACTCATTTTTATCCAGGACGTAATTGATGCTGTCGTAGAGACATAGCACAGCATCAAATTGTTCGGGCAAGGAAAAGCTGCGCATATCGGCTTGTGTCAACTTGATGTCCAGATTCAACCTCTCTGACTTCTTTCGGGCAATTTCCAACATCTCCTCTGCTCGGTCAACTCCCCATACCTCATAACCGCGTTGAGCTAACAACATACTAATCTGCCCGGTACCGCAAGCCAAATCAAGGACTTTTCGTGGATGACAGTTGTAAAAAGCGAAAAGCTCTTCCATGTAATTTGTCCAGCGGATGTAGTCAACGTTCGACATTATTTTGTCGTAAGCATAAGCAAATCTTGTATACGGGCTTGCATATTCCATCTAAACCTCCCAAGTTGAGTAATCTGAAAAATAGGTGAACTCTCATTCATATTATACAACAACCTGCTCTGAGAACCAAGAAAATTTTTGACTTCGTATGGAGCGCGAAAATTGATTTTTGCACGTTTCAATTTTCCAACCTAATCCAGTCAGGGATAGGCATTCGACTAATGTGGTCAAAAATTTTACAGTTCAAGCATTCCAAAAAAATGGTTGCATCTTCTTCCTCATAGGTTTGAATAGTAAACTTAACGCCTCTCTTCTTACAATAAGGACAGGTTAAGAAATTATTGGGTGGGCCATTTTCGTAGATTTCATTCACGACGGGAATCCATTTTTTCAGCGTTTTTTTCATTAAGGGAATACAAGGAAATGAAGTTCTAACTCTCGAACCACGTCTACGCATATCTCCCCCTTGTTTCTACTATTTTGCTTCGCTACAGCGAAAATTTAATTTTCGCACTCCATATAATTCCGTCAACCTTTGAAATCTTAAAACGTCTGTCAATGCGCGGACATAATTTGATGCTATTAGGAGACAAAATTGTTAGACGAGATAAAATCATGGCTGTTTAGCAAGGACTGGAGGAAATACTCAATCACCCTTCTATTCCTACTTCATCTCATTCCTATCTGGTGTTTCAAGTTTATCCCGACGCAAGACGGACTAAATCACGTTTACAACGCTTACATACTGAAAGAATACAACAACCCCGAATACACAAAATATCGCGAAGTATACGATTTGAATTTGCAACTTTTTCCAAACTGGAGCGCGCATGCGTTCTTTTATGTGGCGCTTCATGTCATGCCGCCATTAATTGCCGAAAAGTTGTATGTAACCTTATGCGTTCTGTTAATGCCACTGAGTTTTTTCTACTTCCTGCGAGCTATGGACAAACGCTTGGCGTTCTTCGGATTTCTCGGATTTCTCTACAGTTACAACTATTTGTTGCACATGGGATTTTACGGTTTTGCTTTGAGCGTCCCCATGTACTTTTTTGCCGTCGGTTACTGGTGGAAAAACAGAAGCGAACCGAATGTCACCAGCATCGCCATTCTAAATGTGCTGATGATAATTACCTATTTTTGTCACTTTTTCTCCTTTGCGTTGCTTCTGCTCAGTTTCTCGTTGTTATTCGTCACCAATGCCCTGTTACCCGCCGACAAGCGACGTACACTAAAACAACGGGGTAAAACACTCTTGCACAACGCAGGTTTTGTCCTGCCCGCTTATTTTATACTTCTTAATTCTCTACTTTCCAACCAGGAAGCCAAAAACAAAGGCTACCGTTCATTCAAAGAATTGTGGGATTTTTTCATAAACGTGCGCTCGCTCGTCTACTTTAACGACAAATACAACCTTGTTTCATGGGGATTGCTGTGTTTCATCGGCGCATGTATACTCTGGACTATCTGGAAGCGCGCAAGTGAGAGAAAGCTCGTTGAAGGACGGGATGGTTTCCTGCTGTTATTCATTGTATCGACGTGGTTGTATTTCAAGCTGCCGTGGAGTTCCGGTCCGCCCGCCTGGATAAACGACAGAATGCACATTTTTTTATTCCCAATACTGCTTGCGTGGTTTACGCCCAAATACCCCAAATGGGTGAAGCGTTCATTGATTGGGGTGATGTTGCTCTTGTCGCTGTGCCACCTGTATTTTACCGTCCAAGATTACCATCTGCTCAACAAGGACATGAAAGAATTCACGTCCGGAGCGCATCTGATTACCCCTAATTCTGTGGTGTCTATCAGAACAAACGACTGGTGCGGCGCAGAACACCATGGACCAATTCAGTATCTGTCGCCATTCTATCACGATACCTGTTATTACTGTCTGGGAAATGGAAGTCATTACGACGCTAACTATGAACCTAAATACGCCTACTTTCCGCTAAAATACAAGGGAGAAAATTGGAAGTTCAAATATGTAGGGGGAATTATCGACTATATCCTGGTGTGGCGGATGGATGAGAAAAGCGATGAGGTAAAGAAAATTGAAGAGGATTATGAGTTAATTCATAAGACGAAAAATATGAAATTGTACAAACACAAACAACCATTAAAATAAGGGAACAATAGCAACTTTTTATTGACAAAATTTGCAAAATGATTTATAATATTCCCCATCAAAAGTCTAAGAGCGTGTGTGAGAAGTCCCTTGAATGCCCATGTAGGTTGGGTTGAGGCACGAAACCCAACCTAAAATGTTGGGACAGAAATTGCCACGAATTGTAATTTTTGTCAAAACTCAGCTTGTTAAAAGCAAATAAAAAACGAAAGGAAGGATTAAAGATGTTAGGACAATTCCAAAAGGGAGAGTCAGTTTTAGTTTACTATGGGAACGATGATTTGCAATCGGGCGTTATTGTAGGAACAAATACCCAGACGGGAAATGAGAGGTTGTTTTACACCGTCAAAGTGGGTAATAAATATTGGGTAGGAGAAGAGACAAAATTGTTTTCACCCCAAATGAGCGCGGAAGATGCCGCTGGAGAGGTGGAAGCAGCAAGCCGAAAACTGGAAGAAGAAGCTCAACAACGACGAACTAAACTTGAAGAGGAGCAACGCAGATTAGAAGAAAAAGCAGCGGCGGCAGCGGCGGCAGAAGAGGCAGAAGAGACGGAAGAGGGAGAAGCAACCAAAACAACAGGTTGAGGAAACATCCTAAAGACTAAAAGTTATAGTGCGGATAATATCGCCATCCAGAATGGATTTCGGATTTTTTATTGAAACATAACAAACTTTCTGGTAAAATATATGTAATCAAATTATATGCATGTTCTTTCAGAGCGTGTGTGAGAAGTGTCGAGACGGAGGACGACGCTACACGCAACCCGTAGTGGACTTTCTCCGTCCGTCCATATACCGTTGAACCCTATGTTGAGACGGAGGCTTGGGTTGAGTGCGAAGCGTATCGAAACCACCAACGCAAGTGTAAATTCTAACAACAAAAAAGGGAAGGTACATTGTGTTAATGCCCCTTCCTCCAGCCCGTATCAGCGTAAGCTCTGCGGGCCTTTTTTTTTCCCAAATTTTTTATTGACATAGGGCAAATTTTCTGTTAAAATATATGCGATTAAATTATATGCACGCTCTCTTATCTTGAGTGTGCTGGAAGGAGAAATAGCGTGTTTACCAAAAAATTTATTTGCGTAATTTCAATTTGCCTTGCAGTGGTTTTAGTATATCTACCTCTGGTTGAGGCGGGTGAGATAAAGATAACAAATATTAAAGCAAAGAGCGGCAGGGCCTACGAGGAGGGAGAAGGTGGACTTGACGTGAACGTAAAGTATTATATGGACAGAGATTATGTGTCCACTGCCATGCCCGACGAGTTCATAGGTGCCCAGTGGATTATGACAGGGAATGACGACAAAAGCTCCACTGGAGCAGATTTTCTCACCTTTGAGGTTGACCAATCCGCAGCCGTTTGGGTGGCTCATGACAGCAGAGGAGAGAAAGAGAAGGGCGGCACCCCACCCCAATGGCTTTCCGATGAGTTTGAACACTTCCCAGATTTGAAAATGGAAGTCACCGATGGAAACATGGGCTTCTTCACGTTTTGGAAGAAAGAGTTCCCAAAGGGCGAAATAGTTCTGGGAGGCAATGCGGACCCGCCGGCGGCTGGACAGGGAAGTAACTACGTCGTGCTCATACTGCCCGGTGAAAACCGAGCAGTGAAAGCACAGGGCAAATTGGGAATTACGTGGGGCGCAATTAAAGCCCGGTAGCGAAGATGGAAACCGCGTCAATTTTTTTTTACACCCACATCTTATACATTTTCCAGAGGGGGAAATAATATGCGACAATTAGTTATTTTGGGACTTGTTACATCAATTTTGATGCTGGCACCTTTTGTCACATTTGCTGACTTCAACGAAGGGCTGGTACTGCACCTTCCGTTCGATGAAGGGCAGGGAGATGTAGCGAATGATCTCAGTGGTAATGGGCATGATGGTGTAATCAGTGGACCCGATTGGGTGGAGGGGAAATTTGGGAAGGCGCTCAAATTTGCCGGCGCAGATAGCGGCACATTTGTTACCGTGGAAAGCACGGACATGCTCAATGTGAATGAGATGACCTTCATGGCGTGGATTAACGCTGAACATTGGAATGGAACGCGCCAGATTGTCGGTAAATCGGTTCATGGCGGTTGCGGGGGACGGACGCAATACGGACTTTTCAGTGAAGACGGTGCCTTCAGATTAAGATTTGAAACAGAAGCTGGCAGGGTAGATATTGACGCCCCCGCTCTTCCGCCAACGGAGGAATGGGTGCATGTTGCTGTCACTAATGATGGGACGAAAGGAAAAATCTTTATCAATGGAGAAGAAGTGGCAGTAGGAAATGTCTCCGGCAAGCTAAAAGTAAATAATGACCCGTTGAGAATTGCTCAAGATTGTGAGCGAGAGGGTAACATATTCGCCGGACCCATTGATGAGGTACGTCTGTGGAATCGAGCTTTGAGTGAGGACGAGATAGGCGACTTCATGAATTTTGGAGGAGGGGGCTTTGCCGTTGAACCTAAAAATAAACTTCCAACTGCATGGGGTGAGATTAAAGCCCGGTGATATGTTAGAAACCGACTTTTTGCCAAAAACTCGTTTTTTAGTAAAAATCAATCGCCTATCAAAAATATATTTTAATGTTTTCCAAAGGAGGAAATAACAATGCGTAGTTTGGTTATTTATGGATTCGCCGCATCTATCTTGATGCTAATGCCTTTTGTCGCATTTGCTGACTTTACTGACGGGTTGGTGCTGTATCTGTCGTTCGACGGAGGGCAAGGAGATGTTGCGGAGGATCTAAGTGGTAATGGCCACAATGGTGTAATTGATAACCCCGACTGGGTGAATGGGAAATTTGGAAAGGCGCTTAAATTTGCCGGCGCAGATAGCGGTACATTTGTTACCGTGGAAAGCACGGACATGCTCAATGTGAATGAGATGACCTTCATGGCGTGGATTAACGCTGAAACTTGGGATGGGACGCGCCAGATTGTCGGTAAATCGGTTCATGGTGGGTGTAGTGGACGGGCACAATATGGTATTTTCAGTGAAGACGGTACCTTCAGATTAAGATTTGAAACAGAAGCTGGCAGGGCAGACATTGACGCCCCGGCTCTTCCGCCAACAAACGAATGGGTGCATGTCGCTGTCACTAATGATGGGGCGGTAGCAAAAATCTTTGTCAATGGAGAAGAGGTGGCAACAGGAAATGTCCCTGGCGCGCTAAAAGTAATTGATGATCCATTGAGGATTGCTCAGGATTGTGAGAGAGAGGGTAATATCTTCGCCGGGATAATTGATGAGGTTGGCCTGTGGAGTCGAGCATTGAGCGAAGCCGAAATCAGCGACTGCATGAACAAGCCTCCTACTGCTGTTGAACCCATGAATAAAGTTCCAACTGTATGGGGCGAGATTAAAGCCCAATATTAAATCGTTAGAGTTAGGAATGGTTGCTAAATAACTTCTGCATTTGCTTGGATTGCTAAATCCAAGCAAAACACGTCGGATTTAGCAATCCTCCGTGAGCAATGTGGGTGTATTATTTAATTGCCATTCCTTAGAGGAGGAGGCGTTACAACCTTACTCAATCAACTCAGACAACCTATTTTCGTCACTCTTGAGCACGGTGTTGAGCCGTGCTCAATTTGTTTATAGGATTGGTGAAAATTTAGTGACGACGATAATTTTTGAGTTGACATAACAAAATCTTTGTGATAGACGACGTGTCGTCAACCATTTAAGGAATGAATATGCCGATAGAATAGTCCGTAGCGCCGGTTGAGTAGACACGAAGTGTCGTATCGAAACCAAGCGGAGAGTGGTCAAAGCATCCGACCAACGCTCACTTGGTTTCGATACGGTTCTTCACTTCGTTCCGAACCTACTCAACCGGCGTTTGCTCTGTTAAGTTGAAGTTTTTCGGCGGAAATTATTGAAGTTTTTTTTTTGGTTGACATAACAAAACTTTTATGATAAAATATATACCCAATCAATCACCCGGTTGATTCTCGTTAAATCCAAATAAGGAGGATTTAGGATGTTGAAAAAAAGTATCAACTCTGGTATTTTGTTAGCTGCGATTTTTGTATTTGCTGCAACAACCTCTGCTTCAGAAATAGGCGAGATAGCGCTTTTTACTGAATCTGTGGGTTGGACTGATGTGGCAACGGCAACAGCCCAAGCCAACATAATAATAAACAAAATCAAAATTACTAACAAAATCAAAACCCTAAGCGATAACGCCATCGGTGAATTTGCAAAAGAGAAAACCCAAGATAATAAACTTGACATCATCATCACCTTTGGTTACTTTCCTGTAAGCCTCTACACACCTGGTAATGGTCAAGCTGAGAATTCAGTGGGTGAGAAGTTTCTGGAAGCCGGAAACATGTTTATTAACACAGCCGATTACATCTTCTATGTAACCCAGGGCGGAGGAGCTAACGGGGATACTGGCTTGAAAAACATAACGGATAGCAATTTCGATATGTGGACAGCGAATCCGAACGTGCCTACTGATGATGGTGAGAAATACACTCCCAGTTATACGGGGGCTGGTGCTCCCCGGTCCTTCAAGATTTCTCAAATAGAGGCTGACCCGGATTGGGAATTGGAAGTGGCTTTTGGCACGGATGGCGCCGATCAGGCTGACCCAGCCGTTATTCGCAATACAGAATATGACGGGCGTGTTTGCGTTGTTTACCAAATCAGCAACAATGCCTTGCCCAGAGGCGAAGTTATTGCAGAAATACTTAATAATTGGTTAGCAGAAAAGTTGGGAGTAGAAGCAATTGAACCAGCGGGTAAACTGCCAATAACCTGGAGTGAAATCAAACGTAGTGCTCTGTGAATTTTGAAATGACGAGCCCCTACGCCTGTAGCGGCAACCCCGTGTGGTTGCCTTGGGTAGACACATAGGGCTCGGAAAATCAATCCAATGTTGACAGAGCAGTAGTTTTTAATTTGACTTTGTTAGATTCCGTAAGGGTATCCAATTTTAAGGTTACAGAGTCAAGTTAAAATCATTGTGGAATCATCCGCAATGAATGGTCAAAATGACCGAATTTACAAACAGTTGTTCTAAAAATCAATGGATGCTTGATTTTAGTTGGGGAATACTCCTTCTGAAGCGGGGCATTCGGTATTTTTAGGATGAACTCTAAATTAAGGAGAATAAAATGTTTAAAAAAATCTTCATCACAACAACTCTTATAGCATTAGCATTTACCAGCTTAAGTTGGGCGCAGATAGATAAGATCGCCCTTTATTATGAAAATGTAGGCTGGACAGACGTAGCAACCGCAACAATAGCTGCCGAGTATATCATGGCAAATGTCATGTCGGCAAATAGCATGGAAGCTTACAATGATGCCGACATGGCGACATTTGCAGCGGAGAATACAGATGATGGCGATCTCGACATAATGATCATCTTTGGATATTTCCCTGTAAGCCTCTACACGCCGGGCAATTCTCAAGCCGATGGTTCTGTTGGCGAATTGTTCCTGGAAGGTGGAGACATGATTCTTAACACCGCCGATTACATATTCTATGTAACCGAGGGCGGAGGTGCCAACGGAGATACCGGCTTGAAAAACATGACGGATAGCAATTTCGATTGTTGGACAGCGGATCCGAACGTGCCTACTGAGGAGGGTGAGCAATACATTCCCAGTTATGAGGGGGCTGGTGCTCCCCGGTCCTTCAAGATTTCTCAAATAGACGCTGACCCGGATTGGGAATTGCTAGTGAAATTTGGTTCGGATGGCGCCGATCAGGCTGACCCGGCCATTATCCGTAATGTGTCTTATGACGGGTTAGTTGGCATCTTTTACCAGATTAGCGACAATGCCCTGCCCAGAGGCGAAGTTGCAACAGAAATGATTGACAACTACATCGCGGTGGAAATTGCAACCGCGGTAGACACTCATGGCAAGCTGCCGTTGACATGGGGAGAAATTAAAACTCGTTAAAAAGGTTAAAAATTCGTTTAACTTTAGCGACGAGTTAGTATAAAAAACGCCTGTTGATTCTAAATCAGCAGGCGTTTTTTGTTTCTGCGTTACATAGAAATTTTGGCTCACGTCAAAGAGAAGTGCAAAGTTGCTTTAGAAACCGAGTTTCTCGAAGAAACTCGGTTTCTTTGCACGAGCTCTTAACATGAGCCGAAATTTTTTACAAGATTGACTTGACAAATTGGAACACATAGGTTAAAATATAAATGTCTGTTTCAATATCAAATCTAATCTGAAAGGAAGGAAAGACAATGAAAGGATTGTCAATAATTTTATCCCTTATTTTATCCCTTTGCCTGGGAGGGATAGTCTATGCTTCCGACATAGCCTTCTACATCGGGCAATGGAACACGGATGGTTGGTATGACGCATCACAGTTTGATGATGTCGATACGATAATCGCTGAGACAGGGAAGCTGTTCAAGGACGTTCAGCAGTTCGATGATGACCAACTTGATGATTTTGGTGCTTGGGCAGAAGCAAATACGGATGATGGCAAATTCGACATTATCTGGCTTAACGGTTGTACTCCCAGTTGTCTCTACCCCAACCCGAACCAGGAGCCGGATGGCTCCGTAGCCGAACTTTGGCTTGACGGAGGGGACATGATAATAAACGTCGGTGATTGGTTTGCCTATTGCACGTATGAAGGCGGCCCGCGAGGAGGTAAGGGGCGTGGAGGTGATAACGGCGGAAATGGTGCTGCGAACATCCTGGACCTTTCTGCTGGTATTATTACAGGTGCTACCGTCAACCTGAAGGTGACACCTACAGGTAAAAAGTATATTCCCAGCCTGGAGGACCCATGCAAAACCGATAGGCCTATTGTTCTCAGTGCTGTTACAGGCGACTGGGAAGTCGCCGCCGCATTTGCGACAACGGGCGGTGATGATGACCCGAAAGAAACACATGCGGATCCTGTAGTTCTTCATAACACGAAGACTGACGGTTATCTCGCTATCATAAACCAAGCTGCCGGAGGCCCCGGTGGCTGGTTAGATGATAGAGGTGCCGTCTGTGCTGAGTTTATCGGCAACTGGGCTGCTGACGTGCTTGGCTTTAAGACTGTTGAACCTGCTGATAAACTTTCCACAACCTGGGGCAGAATCAAGTTGGCTAAATAATTTTACTACAAGATTCTGTTGGAAGGTGGCATTTCAAGGGTAAATTGAAATGCCACACATAATCTAAATAAATTAGGAGGAAAAACAAAATGAGAAAATTAGTCTTGACAGTCATTGTTGCTTTTGCATTTGGCACAATGGCAATGGCTTCTGACATAGCGTTCTATGTCGGGCAATGGAACACCGATGGTTGGTATGACGCGTCGCAGTTCGACGACGTTGACACGATAATCGATCAGTGCGGAGATATGTTTCGAGATATTCAGCAGTTCGATGATGACCATCTTGATGATTTTGGTGCTTGGGCAGAAGCAAATACAGATGATGGCGATTTCGACATTATCTGGCTTAACGGTTGTACTCCCAGTTGTCTCTACCCCAACCCGAACCAGGAACCGGATGGTTCCCGTGCTGAAAAGTGGCTCGACGGTGGAGACATGATAATAAACGTGGGTGACTGGTTTGCCTATTGCACGTATGAAGGCGGCCCGCGGGGAGGTGCCGGCCGCGGAGGTGACAACGGCGGAAATGGTGCAGCAAACCTCCTTGACCTTTCTGCTGGTATTATTACAGGTGCTACCGTCCAGATGAAGGTGACACCTACAGGTAAGAAGTATACGCCCAGCCTCAATGACCCTGCGAAAACTGATAGACCGGTTGTTACTGCACAGGTGCAAGCTCCATGGGAAGTTGCCGCGATGTTTGCTTCGCCGGGTGGTACAGATGACCCAGCCGCAGAAGCACAAGCTGACCCCGTGGTTATTCACAATACGGAGACTGGCGGTTACGTCGCTTTCGTAAACCAAGCCGCTGGTGGACCTGGTGGCTGGTTAGATGACAGAGGCGCAGTCTGTGCGGAGATTATCGGCAACTGGGTAGGCGCTGTGATCGTTGCTGTTGAACCTGCCGGTAAACTCTCCACAACCTGGGGAGAAATTAAAGCCCGTTAAAACCATCCCGTTTTAGCGACAAGTTAGTATAAAAAACGCCTGCTGATTCTAAATCAGCAGGCGTTTTTTGTTTCTGCGTTAGCAGCTATCGTGGAGGTTCAGATCACGTTTCCGTTTTTCCTACAACCAACCAGTCAGTTTCGCCAATAGCCTTGTATATTCTATAAAATTCGGCCATGAAATGTCAGGCGGCACGCCGTGGTCACAACCAGGAATATATCCGCCATCTTCAAGTAGCGGTGGAACAACTCGCATAATTTCCTCTTCCATAATCTTTCCGCCTTTTGCCAACGCACGCTTATCAATTCCACCGCGATATGCCATCTTCTTGCCGAACCGGCGGCGATATTCTACGATGTCATTGCCTGCGGCTACTTCAACCGGGTCGCAACAATTCATGTTTGATTCAATCCAAATCGGTATCAGTTCCCCAATGTATCCATCTGAATCCATGTCAACAATGGGACAACCGGACGCTCTGATTTCTGAAACCCATTGATTATACGCAGGTTGCAAAAAACGACGTACCATCGTTGGAGATATCATGCTGTAGCCTTTGTAAGCCATATCTTCGCCAATCATAACCGCATCAATCTGCACATTTTGGATAACTGGTGCCATAGTTTCAGAGACGAAGTCTGCCCAAAAGGAAATCATTTCCTCTATGAATTCCGGCTGCTCAATCGCCATTATGCAAAGGTTTTCGAGTCCGAGCCACTCTCTCAACTGCCAAAAAGGCCCGTTAAATTTAAAAGTGATGGGATAATCAGCATCACGTAGCTTACCACATCGTTCCTCGAAATCGTCAGGGAACCTGCCTTTGGAGTTGGCATCGTATCGCCATTTCATATTTTCCCAGTCTTCTTGATTTTCGACCGGAAATTTATGCCATTTGCGGGTAACAAAATCCCTTGCTGCCCTAATATAGGTATAGTCGTATTTGTCGGAGATTTCCGTAATGGCTCCCATCCAATCCCGGACAACGTAGTGTCCGTCTCTGTGTTCAAGAACCTTTTCTTCAAATGTAGGAATCATTTTGAAAGAAACACCAAGACTTACGCCGGGTTTCTGAGGTTCCCGTTTGATATTTAACAAATCCCACAGATGGGTATGCCAGTTCACATCTGCGGGCAGTCCCTGATTTCGCCACTCCTGTAGCGTTGACTCCCTTGGCCCGCCTGGACTCAAGGGTATCTTATCAGGATTACCGAACAATAAAGTCTCTCTAAATCGCTGACGAGCATTCATTTTTATCTCCCTCTAATACTAAATCAAATCATTCAACCCTAATTTTAACACTTTTTCTGTTTCTGTTCAACAAAATTTTCGACATTTTTGGGGATTTTGAAGAGGCGAAGCGGCTTTTCAGCCCTGCGTATTTTTGCAATCGCTACTGGGAAGTATGTCCCCAGACAAATTTATTTAATGGTACACTGCTCAACTTGGATTGCTAAATCCAAGTCTTTCCCTCTGGATTTAGCCGCTCAGTCTGGATTGCTAAATCCAGACCGGGAGCGGTGAATATG
>CAZRLY010000144.1:0-15411 GCA_964601015.1 uncultured bacterium | reverse complement strand
TATCAACTTGCAGAAAACGCTGATGTTGACATCTCAATTTATTCTGCTAATGGGAGACTCATACATACCCTTCGATTGGGAAAACAAGAGGCAGGTTCCTACACCCATTCACGCAGCCGTAAATCCAGATTCGCAGCTACACACTGGGACGGCAGGAATCATTTTGGAGAGGTTATGTCCAGTGGACTGTATTTCTACACGATGACAACTAATGCTTTCTCCGCAACAAGACGAATGCTTTTGGTGAAGTAGTATCAGAGAGGGGGGATGAAAATGAGGAACAAGTTTTTGACGCCATCAGTAGTTGGATTATTTGCGATGCTTATAATCTCAACGACTCTTCACGCTACGATAATAACATTTGAGGAATCTGAGCTGTACAACTTTGACAAAACCACCGATAATCCGCGGGGAAACGCAGAACTGGAGGACATAACATGGCATTGGGTAGGTGGCGTTGAGTATGCAATCCATTTGACGAATCCTGATGATGACGGGTTCTCCCAAATTCAGATTGGGGATGATTTCCCGTTAGACGACATTAACACATACAGTTTCCCCGTTGCGGGCGGAACGGCTGACCTGACGGTATATGACACCTACGAGTTAATGTTTAAAAATCGTAGCAATCACGACTGGTTCGTGGCAAATTTATACATCAATACAGGAGCAACCGATGGGGGCGAACCGAACAATTACTATGAAAACGACTGGACATGGGTGGCGCCCGGCCAATCACTTGGGATAAAACTGCACCTCAACGGCGTGGATAATCTTGACCACGTAACTAATATCGGCTTTAATATCGGCACAAACGTTACTGACAGGCATGGGGCATACACTGGCGACTATCTCAACGTGGAAGTGAAACCGGCTCAACCAGTTCCTGCACCGGCGACATTCCTCCTGTTATTTTCAGGATTGGTTGGTATATTTGGCATAAGTGGAGGACGCAAGAATAAATAAGTTCAATGTCACTAACTTTTGAACACAGTTTACGAGTGGATGCTCACTCCTCAATGTGGGTGCTTTCACGGCGCAAAATCCTGTAAGGTAACCCTTATCATCTTATCCCCGGCACGTAACTTTTTTGCAGCGTCTATTCCCTTGATTACCTTACCAAAAACTGTATAGTTGCCGTCGAGGTTCGGTTGAGGTTTCAGGCAGATGTAGAATTGACTTCCGGCAGAATTGGGTTTGTTTGTGCGAGCCATGCCGACTGCGCCGGTTACGTGTTTGCGCTCGTTGAATTCGTCGAAAATAGTCCAACCCGGTCCGCCGGTTCCGTCGCCCCTCGGGGCGCCACCTTGAATGATGCCCCATTTCTCATATCGGTGAAAGGTCAAACCGTCATAAAACCCACGCTTGATTAAGGTTTTAAAGTTTGTTACAGTTTTCGGAGCCGAATCGGGGTATAGTTCAATTACAATCTCCCCCTTTGTCGTCTCCAAAACAGCGATTTTTTCCGGCTCGCCACAGTTTCCAAATATCAGCATCGAAGCTAAAAACAAGATGATTGAAACAATCCATAAAATTCTATTTTTCCCTATCATATACTCACCCCGCGCACATATTTTACCACAATCAAGGTAACATCATCGACAAATGCCACGCCTTCACAAAAGTTATTAACCTGTTCCATAATCCTTCCACACATCTCCTGTGCGGAATCGCCCTGACTGTTTTTTATGATAAATTCAAATTGCTCGAAGCCGAGTTGTTCAGAGGTTCGATTTTCCGTTTCAACAATTCCATCTGAGTAGTAGACTAAAATATCTCCCTTGCCCAGCGTTACTGAGTGGACAGGATATTCTACGTTTTTCCTGACGCCTAACGGATATGCACCGGCTTCTATCGTCCTTAGTTCGCCTGAAGTTGTGAGATGGTATGGGAACGGATGCCCCGCGTTGGCGATGAACAAAGTATCTTTTTCCATGTCAATTACGGAAAAGGAAAAAGTCATCAGCAATTGGTCTCGCACGTCGCAAACCATATCGTTCATCATCTGCATAACATCCTCAATGACTTTTACCATTTTTGTTGTGGTATACAAACAACTTTTTGCCATGCTTACCATCAATCCAGCATCCAAACCGTGTCCACTGACGTCGCCTACGGCTATTCCAAATTCCTTCTCGGACAACTGGACGTAGTCGTAATAATCGCCCCCCACTTCCGTCGCTGGCTTGAAGAAAGAGGCTATGTCCAAACCCTCGACTTGAGGCGCGCCTTCGGGCAAGATGGCTCTCTGGATTCTGCGGGCGTTTTCGAGTTCCCCTTTGATTCTGTCCTGTTCGGCTTTTGCAACGTACAGCCTGGTGTTCTCAATCGCAATTGCTGCCTGGGAGGCTAAGGTTGACAGCAGCCTTGAATCTTCGCGGGAGTAGCCCTCCTCTGATAGTTTGGAGCCGAGTATCAGGATACCGACAAGCGATTCCTTTGAGATGATGGGGACGCAAAACTCAGCATCAAATCTGATTAATTTTTGCATCTCGTCGTCTGACAGCGAACCACTTTCGTATTGTCTCTCAATATCTTCTATCCGCATCGGACTACCCTTGCTTACTAATAGTGTCGCCAAACTTTCGTCAACTTCAAAACGAAACCAGCTTATCTGTGATAAACCTTCAAGTTTGGTTATCTGTTGCGGTTCCATGTCTTCCTTGTAGAGGGATACCGCCTTGAGCGAATTTCCGTCCTCTTCCCTGAGTAAGAGACATCCTGCCCTGATGTGCATTGCCTCGCAAACTTGCTCCACCCCCAGTTCTATTAGAGGTTTCAGGTCAATTATGGAAGTAAGCGCCCTTGAGAACTCGTTGAGGGTTAATTGATAATCGTATCGGACTCTAAAAAAGGTTCGGTCAATCAGAGTTCGCACCCCGCCTTCTAAACGCGGGATGACAAAAGCTACACCTATGGTTAAAAAGAAGGCGATAAGCTCTTTATTCGCTGTTATGGAGAGAGCGAATTGAATGACGCCATAGTAAATGAGCAACCATAAGCCAGCTACGAAAATCGAAACAATGGAATATATCAAACTGCCACGAATGAGCAGGTTGATGTTCATAGCCCTGTGTCTGATAATAGCATACGCGAAGGCTATCGGAATCATACCCAATGCGGCGTAGAATGTGCCAAACGTCCAATCAACGTCAATCATCTCACCTTTGCCAATCATATTCACTGCCCAGATGCCACCTGCGACGGCTATTGCAAGACTGACGACAATGGATAGGAAAACAAACCGAACCTGCCTCTTGACGCGACGCTGTTGCGCCGATAAGTAGCTGTGTGCGATGCTGACAGTGCCGGACAAGAGATATAGTGCCAGAATAACCACACTGCTTTTGGACAGGGGAATAACTACATTGCCTCTGAACAAGGCAGATGAACCTCTAAGATATATCTGGAGGGTAAAGTCAATGATTAACAGGATGCACGGCAAATACAGTAAATAGGATAGTTCGCCGTATTTGTCCAGAGCGGATTTTTTGCTCGGAAATATGAGGAAGAAATGCAGAAAAAAACATCCTAAAGAGGCAATTGAGGCAATTGTAATGACTGAAAATGGAAAATCTATAACTTTAAACCATGTTCCGGAGGTTGTATACGGAGAACCGGGCGGTAAGTCAACTATCTTCAATATTGAGATGAAGGCGATGTTGAGCATCAGGAAGAGCCTTGCTGTTGTGTCCTGTGGTGTCCGCCAGAAAACAAAGCCACCCAACAGCAGGAAGATGAATATGGCTATCGAACGTGACATCAACACTAAAATAGCTGAGATGGGAAGATGAGCGTAAACTATCTCCGTCTTCTTTTCAAGCGTTTTCCCATCACGTTCCACTAAGCAGCTTACTTGACGTCCTATCTTTCGGCTTCCCTGCCATTCTCGCCTGGCTTTCTTAAAATCTTGGGCAACCTTTATCCCGTTTATCTCCTTGATGACATCTCCCCTTTGCAATCCTTCCCTCTCCGCCGGCGAATTTTCAAAAGAGGGGATGGCATCAACTTTTGTGATGTGAGCTAAACGCTGTTTTTCGTCCCACTTTAAGGATACGCCACTGTAAGCCTCTATGACGCTGGGGAGCAAAAGTTGCCATACGGTAGTGGCAAGAGTCATCAACACCAGCGCGGAGATAGCCAATCGGGAAAGCCGCCTTCGCCATACATCATTTGACGAAAAATATGTTATCAAAGCTAAACAAAAGATTGTGTTCCAGATAAAATAAAGCCCGCTGTCAAAGTATCGTTTGCCTGCCTTATCAAGCAGGAATACAAGCAGCGTGATTAAGCAGGATGCCGCTATGATGGCAAACGCTATCCTCTTGATAAGGTTGTGAGGCAGTAACGCTGTCAAAACTGTCAGGAGGAAAAAGAATACCCCTAAAACACGGTAGATAACTTGACCGCGCCCGTCTGATAGCTCTTCCGTTGACCTTCGGGCACCGATTTCGTCCATCGTGCGATTTGCGAAGAACAAAATACTTGCGATAAGGACGATGAACAAACAAATAATCCCAATGTTTTGACTCCCAAGCCTTTCTCGTATTGATTGTATTGACATAATTTTTTATAGAAAACCCCTTAGATTCTCTCATGAAAGTGTCGAGACTTTTGACAACGCTGGATATGAGTTACAATGCGTAGTGGACTTTCTCTGTCCATCCATATTCCGTAGCCCCGACAACTGAAACGCTGTCGCCACGCTATGTGATGTAACTGTTCACACGGACTCTTAGATTGTCAGAAAATCACTCACATTATACATGAGGGCGGTGGAATAGTCAAATGGAAATTACATGATTTTTAGTAAAAACGTTGTTGACAAAATAACCGAGATGTGATAAGATTTTATGCGATAACATTTTGTTGTATTGGAGGATAATGACAATGCGTTATGTAAGCCTTGTTGTTTCCGTAATATTCGTTTTATTTTTAATAACCAGTTGTAGTGAAGATGAAAATGGCGAGGAGCCACCACCCCCAACTACGGGAAGTGTCTCCGGCACTGTAACCTTCGCAGGCACACCGCCTGAAGGCGAGAGCGAGATTCAGGTATCGCTCTTTTCTACAGAGCAACCCACCGGACCGCCTGGCCACTATTCCGAACCGTTTCAGGAAGTCACAGGCGCAGTCTCGTATACGATACCGGGAGTCTCATTTGGCGAGTACAAACTGGTAGCAGTGGGTTGGGAACGCCCAGATTCGCCACCGGGTACCCAGGAACAAATCCTTGGCACGTATTCCGGTTCCGTTACCGTCAGCGAAGAACAACCTGACGTGACGGAGGTAGATATTACGGCAGACTACGCTCTATTAACACTTGACTAAATTTTATGACTTGTGTTAGTTTTTTTATTTCCCCGGCTGAAGGGCGTTGCCCCTGAACAGCCGGGGACTTCAGTTTGAAATACTATCACATCACCGTCAAACGAAGGAAACCTGTCGATGCTCGACAGATTTATCATATATTTAGAATTTGCCCGCAAATCATTTCAGCGTCAGTTGCAATACAGGGTAGCAAATTACAGCGGGTTTATAGTCAATACTTTCTTTTTCATGGTTCGAGCTTATGTGTTTGTGGCGCTTTATGAACACCGCGGGGTTATAGCCACCTTTAGTTTAGACGACGCGGTCACCTTTACCGGCTTAACCCAGGCGATGCTGATGACGACGGGTGTGTTAGGCGGCATGAGCATTGAGGAAGCGGTGAGGAGTGGCGAAGTCGCCACCGATTTGATGAAGCCGATAGATTATCAATTCTTTGCCATCGCCAGACAAGCAGGGAAATCGTTTTACTATCTGGTTTTCAGGGGATTGCCTATTTTCATGGTAATGGTGTTATTTTTTTCCTGGGTGCCGCCTGTATCGCCGTTTGCGCTGTTTCTGTTCTTAGTCAGCCTTGCTTTTGCATCGCTGATAACCTTCTCGTTTGAATTCATGATGGGTTTATCAGCCTTTTGGCTTTTAGATACCAGAGGCATAAGACAACTTGTATTTGGGATTAGCATGCTCCTTTCAGGCTTTTTAGTGCCGATTCCTTTCTTCCCTGAAAGACTAAGCAAAATATGCGAATGGCTACCATTTATCGGTCAGAGTTATGTCCCCGTCGCCATCTACCTCGGCAAGTATGCCGGCTCGCAAGTTCCATCCATGTTCATTCGACAGATGATTTGGAGTGTTATTCTAATCTTGTGCGGTAGAGTATTTTGGGGTTTCGCTGTACGGAAAGTGGTGATACAAGGCGGATGAGCGAAAAAAACGCTTCACAGCAAGGCTACGTGCAAAAAGCTCTTTTTTAACACACAAGGAGGAGCAGTAAGGTGGAAGATTTTCCTAACATCGGCATAAACGGAGATATTAAGCTTACATTCTACCCTATGGCTGGCAGTGTTACAGAGCAATTTCCCAACCTTTTGCATACATTGCAATGGATTGAGCAAGCAACACTGACTCCCGCTGAAGTACGACAATGGCTTTGCACTACGTTCGATTTGACTGACTCCTTTGCTCGTAACGTTTACACCGTAATATTAGTTAGCAGCATGCTGACAGAGGTGTGTGATGGATACTGCCGTTTAACTCATAACGGGCGTATCGTATTGAACACGTCATCACCTGAACTTCTGTTAGATATATTCTTAAAAAAATTCATTGGCTTTGCTGAAATCTTGGTAATTCTTCGAGAGCGGGGAGCATTAGATACACCTTCCTTAACTGGAACGTGGTTCCAAACTGTAGGAAGTCGTTATCAGCAAGCTATGTCATGGGGAGCCAACCATATATCAAACCAATTTCGACACAGGATTAATTGGTTGCGTTCTCTTGGTTTTGTGCAGTTTGCAAATGGACTGTATTCTTTATCATCTGAAGGATACGATTTTGCCACTGAACGTCCAATGGATTTGATTGTTTTGGGCCAAGATGAGATAAATGAGAGTGAAAACCTTGCTATCTCATCAGTATCAAAACCATTTGAGCCATTTAACAACAAAGTGGAACGGGTGCGTTCTATTCGGCAATCATTCGCCAGAAACAGCGCATTCCGTAAGATAGTAACTTACCAATACTCCTATAGCTGCGCTGTCTGTAATTTTAGTTTAGGAACTCCCGATGGTAGATTTGAAATTGAGGCGGCACACATTATTCCCAAAAGTATGCACGGCTCAAATGACCCACGGAACGGAATTGGACTTTGTGGTATCCATCATTGGGCGTTCGATAAAGGCGTAATTTCTGTGAAATCTGACGATTTAGTCGTATTGGTTGCAACTTATCTGAAAAAAGGAAACCCCAATGCGTCAGCACAACAGACATTAAAATTTGAGGGACAAAGAATTCGTTCTGTAATTGATGAGCAATTCTCACCCGCACCTGAAGCGCTTGAATGGCATACCCGTAATATATTTCTTGATGCTCTACAATAATAGGAGGCTTCAAATGACAGGAGAGGAACTTTTGGCGAGAGTAAAACGGGATGTGGAAGAATCGCATTGGCTTGATGACACAGGATTTGATTTTCATGATATTTATCTCCACAAACCAGATATACATTTCCCGCTTGGAGTACCAGACAGTGAAGACTTGTTTCTTCAAATGAGAAGAAAGTTTTATTACCCATTTAATGCGATAGCAGAGGCTTTGGAGGATAAAGCAAAAGAGTTAGGTAATTTTCCTGACAACCTATCTATTCTGCCTGTAATTGATGCAGATTATGAGTACTCTACCAGTGTCTTTTTAATATGGTGTTCTCGGAATGCTGTTATAGTAAAATCTTGGAGAAATATACGGTACTTTTGGTTTTCCACTGAACAGGCAATGGCAGAATTTCTGGAAGAAAAGTATCTTGAAGGTGTATCTCGGTTGGAGGAAATTGCTGGTAAAGGTTAAGTTTCTATTCAGAAATGAATGTCTGACTGAACCCTTATCCTATCAAATCAAAGCGTATTGAGCGAGGTGATAATAATGCAAACAATAACCCTACAGTTATGAAATATACACACGTTTAGAGCGTACTGCATCAGCAATAAAACAACCGTTAGAAACAGTATTATTAAAAATAGTTGACACAAGTCTACCACCGTTAGATGACACACCCCCTGAGTTTCAAAAAGATATCGAAGCGCTGGAAACGATGAGCGACGAAGAATTACAGGAGATTATGTTGAGCAAGGTGCCGTCAGCGCAACAACGCAAACTTCATCGGTTGTTGGAGAAAAATCAAGCGGGTACTTTGACACCGCGTGAGCATGAGGAATTAAAATTATTTCAGTTGCAGGCTGACAAAGTTATGCTTAGAAAGGCCCATTCTGCTGTACTTCTTAAATGGCGGGGGCATCGTATACCAACGCCGGAAGAGTTGCGAATTTTCTAGCTCATTGGAGAGAAAGGGATAACAATGTTTGGTTTCAGGCTTTATCTTGAGTTAGTGAGCGCGAATATCCGCTCGCAGATGCAATACAAAATATCCTTCATTCTTCAGATAATCGGTCAAGCTATTGTTACAGGCGTAGATTTCATAGCGATTCTTTTCATATTCACCAAATTCGACCACATTAAAGGCTGGAAATTAGTAGAAGTGGCTCTGCTCTACAGCATGACGACGATGTCCTTCGCCATTTCCGAAATTATAGGGCGTGGATTTCACACATTCGATAAGATGGTACGCAGGGGCAATTTTGATAGGGTGTTGTTGCGTCCTGTTGGAATCTGTTTTCAACTTTTAGCGTCAGAGACGATAATGCGCAAACTGGGGCGTTTTTTCCAGGGGGCTGCCGTGTTTGTCATAGCTTGGCACAAACTCGGATTGGGCATGGACATCGTAAAATTGACATTCCTTTCCGTTACAATCGTAAGCGGGGCGGTTTTCTACACGGCTATCATCATAGCCGGCGCTACGATATGTTTCTGGACGGTACAAAGCGCTGAATTGCCGAATATGTTGACATACGGGGGCGTAGAAGCCTTGAGCTATCCTATTTCAGTCTACAAAGAGTGGTTTCGCGATGTATTCATCTACATCATTCCGATGGCGTTCATAAACTACTTTCCGTCGCTTTATCTACTTGACAAAATTGACCCATTGGGTTTGCCGTCATTTTTGAGATTTATTTCGCCAATTGTTTCGATGGCGATGATGGTGCTTGCGCTCCGGTTCTGGAACTACGGTGTGCGGCACTATCAAAGCACGGGTAGCTAACTAAGTGGCAAAGGCGTTTTATGCCTAATCGTGCCGAAATATCTCACTTTTTACTCATTACTCTTTACTTTTTACGGTAAAAAATGTCTATTATTACTGTTCGGAATTTGAGAAAAGAATTTAAAGTCTATCAACACCGAGAAGGGTTTTGGGGTGCCGTTCGCAATTTGGCGTCCTCGCAACATACTATCGTCAAAGCCGTTGATGGCATCTCTTTTGACATCGACAGGGGAGAAATAGTCGGTTACGTTGGTCCAAACGGCGCTGGAAAATCCACCACCATCAAAATGTTGACGGGTGTGCTTGTCCCTACAGCGGGAGACATCAACGTCGCAGGTTTAGTTCCCTTCAAAAAACGTAAAGAAAATGCCCGTCGCATCGGTGTAGTTTTCGGACAACGAACACAACTGTGGTGGGATTTGCCCGTTATTGAATCGTTTCAACTGTTGCGCAGAATCTATCGCGTATCTATCGAAGATTACAAAAAAAACATGGAGGTTTTTAACGAACTTCTGCGCATCAACGAATTTATCAACACACCTGTACGCAAGTTGAGTCTCGGACAACGGATGCGTTCTGACTTAGCTGCTGCGCTGCTTCACAACCCGAACATCCTTTATCTTGATGAACCCACTATCGGATTGGACATAGTGGCAAAGGATAAGATTAGGAACTTTCTCAAGGACATAAACCGCGAGCGAAAAACCACCATCATAATGACTACGCATGATTTGTCTGACGTGGAAAAGCTTTGTGAGCGGATGATGATAATTGACCGGGGGAGGATAATTTACGACGGGAGCGTCTCGCAGATAAAGGAGCGATATGGAAAAAAACGCACACTGATAGCGGATGTGAGAGACAATTACGATGACATCTCCCTCGAAAATGCTGAACTTATTCGACGGGTTGAGCGAAGGATTTGGCTGCAATTTGATAGAGATACAACCTCCGCTTCGCAGTTGATATCGGAGCTTTCGCGGAAGTGCGATATAATTGACCTGACAATTGAGGAGCCAGAGATAGAAACCATCGTGTCGAAAATTTACGAGGATGGAATGAATTTTGACAATGAACTATTTTGAAACGGGATTGGCACAGGATTTGTAATCGAACCCGCGGGCACCATCGGGGAGTTTGACCCAGAAGCAGGCCCCATCAGCCAGCAAATTGACATCTTGATAATTTGTCTAAATATCTTCAGGCACCCGGAGAAATTCGAGAAAGATTGCCATTGTAGGAGGATTTAAAGGTGGACATTATTGAATTGAAAAAACTGGAAGATTTCATTCAAACTTGTCGAGATGGTAAAATTGATACGGTGAGAGCTCAAACGCTCTTTCGCGTTGGCATTGTGAGGAAAAACGAGAAGAGTTCGTATCCTGCTTCCAAGCTATACTTGACTCTCACAGCGCTCAAGCAAAACCCAGTGCATCTGGAAAATTCGACCATCTATCAATATGAAACAACGTATGCTGACTTAATCGGTGGATTTCATAAACTCAATGGGAATGAAGAAATCGTTGGCAAACCACCCCTGAAAGCACCGGTGGAAGCCATACGAGCCAGGCTGCTGCTATCGAATATCAATTTAGTATCAGGCGAATGGACTCCAGAAGAGATTCAAGCGTTGATGGCGCTCTGAATCCTGAAAAGCCACTTCGTTCCGAGCGATTCATTTTGAAAATGAAAGGAGTAAAAAATGCCAATATTCACTTCAGAAGAATTGAAGAAGATTAGCGTAGATATTTTCCAAGCTGCGGGTACCTCAAAGGATGAAGCGGAGATAGTTTCCGAGCATCTGATTGAAGCAAATCTGGTAGGGCATGATTCGCATGGGGTTATCCGGATTTCCCAGTACATGAAATTAATCGAAGATGGGTTACTCAATCCAAACGCGCCGTTGGAGATAGAGCGTGAAACGCCAGCTACCGCTGTAGTCAATGGAAATTGGGGTTTTGGACAAATAGTAGCTCAAAAGGCGATGTCGCTTGCTATCGAAAAGGCCGGTAATTGTGCGATAGCTTCGGTAGGCGTAAACAACTGCAATCACATCGGCAGATTAGCGAGTTACGTTATGATGGCGTCGGAACGAGATATGGTAGGGATGATATTTGTAAACGGAGGTGGTGCGGCGCAGTCTGTCGTTCCATGGGGTGGAGTCGGCAGGAGGCTTGCTACAAATCCGATGGCGTTCGCTTTCCCCACATCGAAATGTGGGGCTAGTGGAACGGGCGAACCAGTGGTTCTGGACATCACAAGCAGCGTAGTAGCGGAGGGAAAGGTACGAGTAAAAAGAAACAGGGAAGAACAAACTCCCGAAGGTTGGTTGATAGATTCGGAAGGCAACCCCACTACCAATCCGATGGATTTCTACGGTACGCCGCCGGGCGCGCTTTTGCCGATGGGCGGCATCGTAGGACATAAGGGATACGGATTGAGTTTGGTCAATGATATTTTAGCAGGTGTGCTCGGCAGTGCAGGTTGCAGCCGTCCGCATCCGGGGCGGATGGGAAACGGCGTGTTTATGATTGTAATTGACATTGAAAAATTCACACCCATATCGGAATTTAAAAAACAGGTAGGTACTTTGGTAAGTTACGTTAAAACATCGCCCACTGCACCCGGATTTAGCGAAATTCTCGTGCCGGGCGAATTGGAAGCGCGGGAGAAGAAAAAACGCTTGAAGGAAGGTATATTCGTTGGAGATGAAACGTGGAAGCAGATAGAGGAGATAGCAAGGAAATTAGGAGCCAAGAGATAGTTCGGTTCAGAAACCAATTTTGGAAAAACTTGGTTTCTATGTATCCTTAGCAACCCTAAACCTTCCTGTCATTTTCTCGTCAGATAACAGCGATAAAAAATAATATAGAGAAGATTATCAAACAGTGAATCAACGGCTCTATAGATTAGGAGAGAAATATGATATCTCATACAACTTTCTCACAACGTTTGAAATACATTTTGGCTTTGACCACGGCGTTGCTTATCCTTGGCGCAAGTTGTGCTTTTGGGCAGGGGATGGAGGTTGCGGAACGCGATGAAGATGGCAACGCTACGCGTGTCAATTTAAACATCATAAACGGAGAGTTGAAAGCCCTGCTAAAATGGCTGGCGGAGGAAACCGGGCTCATAATAATAGCCTCCGAACAGGATGTAAAAGACAAGAAATTTTCTATTACCAACCTGAAAAACATTACCATCGGCGAAGCTCTTGACCACCTCAAAACAGTCCTTGCCATATATAATTTGACCTCTATACGCACCAACAATACCATACTGATAACCACCAAGCAAAAGGCTGTTAGTATGAAAATACCCGTGAGGGACGCTTTTGAGGTGGCAGAATATAAAACGAAGCTAAGGGCTACTGATGAGGTTATCATACAGCCAATACTCCTTAACAATGCTTCTGCTTCTGAATTGGTGAACAGCATTCGCCCTCTGCTCTCGAAAACCGCAAACGTTTCTGGCGACTGGAATAACAATGCGCTAATCATCACCGATGTCGCGTCGAATATTTTCAAAGTGTGCAAGGTGCTTGAAATATGCGACCAACCGGAACCCGTCGCGCTTAGAATAAAGATTATCCAACTGCAAAATAGCGACGCGCGTTCTGTGGTTAGCACGTTGAATGAACTGTTCCGAGAAGAGACGCGAATGACAAACGCGCTCAGGAAAATGGCTTATATGAACCCAGACAACATGCGTAATACATTGCAGAAGTTGAAGGAACGCGGCGGCGGAATTGACATGGCATCGGGGCGCATCCAACTCATTCCGTATGCAAACTCAAACTCCAACATCGTGAAAGCGTCGGAGGGGAACATTGCCATCATCGAAAGCATAATAGAACAGTTGGATACCACGGAATTTCTCCAACTCAAGCTCAGAGTCTTTCAACTTCAACACGCCGATGTAGAGCAGGCAGCCAGAGAACTCGAATCCATTCTCCAGACAAGACTTTCATCACGGTATCGCCGCTGGCAGGAAAGACGGGCTCGATGGGGCGAACAAGTGCAGAGGGGCAGTGAACTCGGATATGGTGGTATCATAGGCGATGTGCGCATTGCCACTGACGCGCGGCTCAACTCTCTGTTGATTTTTACTGATGAAAGCAACTTCCCGTTCATAGAAAAGATTATCAGTACGCTCGACCAGGCAGAAACAGAGGAAGAGTTTAGAATAGTTTTCCTTGAGGTTGCAGACGCTGAACAGATGATTGACACTTTAAATGACATCATTTACGGTGAAACAAGAGGAAGGTGGGGAAGACGGAATACTGAGAATCTTTTCTTCAGAAAAATGGAACGGCGCGAATTTGGCGGACCGGGGTATGGTATCACGGGGAACGTGAATTTAGTATCGGATTCGAGGTTGAATGCTATCCTTATTTCGACCGAAGCCAAAAATATCGCCGCCGTTGAGAAACTCGTCAAGGAACTGGATAGGAATATCCCTGAACAAGAATGGGCTACCAAAATTCACCGGCTCAGACACGCTGATGCAGAAAACGTTGCAAGCATCATCAACGATGTCTATCGCGGGGAAGACAATAGCCGCGGCGGTTGGGGTATAATTTTTGGTACGCGCTATGGTTACTTCGGCATGTCCAGTCAGAGACGTAGTAGGGGAACGTACGGTTCTCTGTCGGGAAACGTATCAGTTCAACAGTATCTGCCGCTAAACGCGCTAATTATCTCCGCTTCAACGAAGAGAAACTTCAATTTGGTAACCAAGTTCATTCACGAAATTGATACTGAAACGCCAAAGGAACATCGTGAAATCACCGATGTTATAAATCTTGAGTATGCCGATGCCCAAGAACTTGAAACGCTGTTGAATGACGTTTGGAGCGAGAGTGACAGCAGTGGATTCAACTTCACCCGTTACTTATTCGGAGTAGATACTGAATCTAAGGATATTAACTCACTCAAGGGAAAAGTCTCCATCGGCGCAGACGAACAAACCAATTCTTTAGTTATCACCACCCAACAGCGGTATTGGAAAGACACTATGGAGTTAATCTCAGAATTGGATACCGTTCGCGGACAGGTATTCCTCGACATCCAAATCCTTGAAATAACCCTTGATGAGAACACAAAATTTGGTTTGGAACTGGATGCCCAAAAAATCCTACATGAATGGGGAGAGGATGACAAAGAGGATAAACTTACAGGAGAAATGGATACCAACCTCCTATTGGGAGAGGCAATTTCGGGATTTTATTATACCCTTGTGGCAAAAGAGTTTATGTCTTTGCTGCATGCTCTGAAGGATGAAAATAAAGTGAGGGCTGTCTCCAGACCGGCTATACTCACCCGCGACAACGAGCCGGCAACCTTCGCCAAAGTTAGAAGAGTTCCATATCTGCAAAATGTAACGTATACTTCCGATAGAGACAAGCAAGCGCTTTATGACTACGATTTCCTGACTGATATTGGTGTCACTGTCAAAATCACGCCGCACATAGCAAAAATTCAAGCCGACGAGACGGGCAAACGCGCAGTCGGTTTGGACATTGTCCAGATACAAGCGAGCAATCTCCTCGGATTCACAGACTTCGACGCTCCCATGACAGAGGATAGCACCGTCAACGCATACATTGACGTAGAAGATGGACAGCCTATCTTAATAGGCGGAATGATGAAATCAAAAGACCAAGAAATTGAAAGGAAAATACCTCTGTTAGGCAGTATCCCAATAGTCGGCAGGCTCTTTAAACAAACTGAGGCGATTCGGGAGGATTCCGAAGTAGTCATGATAATCACGCCACACATTGTTGATATTAAAAATCCGGAGGATGTGGAAAAATTGGAAAAACTCAAGCAAGAGAAATTTGGAGGTGAATGGCTCGAAAATTGACAACTGAATATTGAAGATTGACTCCACATCCGAAATGGCGAATTTGTTTTCATCTTTTCCATCAATCTGAATGCCGATGACAAAGATGTAGCAGTTCGAGGCGTCACAAAGCTAATTTTAACTTGCCAATATTCGCATAAAAATGTATAATTAATGTGGTGGTTATCCCATGAAGCGTCGTTGATTGATACATCAAACCTCTTTTGGGAAAGGAAAGACTTGTGATGATAACCAGGGTTTGGTTTGACGTTTGGATTTGTTATAAACCTTGTGTTGAGATGGGAATAGAAGGCGAGCCGGCGGTTCCAGACGATTTACGGGCCTTTGGCGAATCTGTAAAACACCAA
>CAZRLY010000143.1:1917-15557 GCA_964601015.1 uncultured bacterium | reverse complement strand
ACCTACTGGCCTTCTGGTTGTCTTTTTTGTGTCATTCTTTTTGTGAAACGGCATACTCCGGAAAAGTACAGATGAGAGGGAAGGTAATATGAACGTTATCGAATTATCTAAAGATTTGATAGGTTGCAATTCCGTAAGCGCAAACAGCAACGTTGAAATAGCAAACTTTCTCGAAGAGAAGTTAAATGAAATAGACTTTGAAACAGAGAGGATTGAATATATAGATAACGACAATGTGCAAAAGGTGAACATTGTCGGCAGGAAAGGCAGGGGAGATGGCGGATTTGTTCTCTGCGGACATACGGATACTGTGCCGGCGGAGGGTTGGGATGTCAGCCCATTTTCCGCTTTCGTCAAGGACGGGAAATTGTATGGGCGTGGAAGTTGTGACATGAAAGGCGCTGTCGCATCCATGCTCTGTGCGGGGGAGAAATACAAACCGTCAGAACTTGCGCACCCGTTGTATTTGCTGCTTACTTGCGATGAGGAAATAGGCTGCATTGGCGTCAAGGAGATTGTAAATCGCTCGAAGTTGCTCAAAGAATCCCCGCCGAGATACGGCGTCATCTGTGAACCGACTTCACTAAACGTCATCCATGCCCACAAAGGTGTCATCCAGTTTCATGCGGTAGCTAAGGGGAAAGCCGCCCACAGCAGCACAGGTAAGGGCATCAACGCCAATCTAAAAATGATACCTTTTTTATATGAGATGCGGAACATCTACGAAATGCTCACAACCAATGAGGAACATTTCAACTGCGATTTTGACCCGCCATTTGCCGACTGGAATATCACCTTCAGCGATGACGATACCGCTGCCAATGTGACTACGCCGTTAAGCAGGAGCATTGTCAATTTCCGTCCTATGCCGACTCAGGACGTTGAACCACTTATCGCCAGAGTCTTGGAGGTTGCGGAAAAAAACGATGTTCAGGTAGAAGTTCGCAATATCGGCGCGCCGCTGTTGACACCGGCGGAATCCAAAATAGTTCTGACCGCTTTGGACTTGACGGGGCAAAGCGAACCTAAAACCGTATCGTACGCTACAGACGGGATAGTGCTTGGCTCACTCATGGAATTAATCATTTTAGGGCCGGGAGACATTGTGCAGGCGCATACCGTCGGGGAATGGATTGAGGTTGAGCAGTTATATAAAGCTGTGGAAATCTATGCGAAATTTATTGAGAGGTTTTGTCTTTCCCCATAAACTTGGCGTTATGACCGGTCTTTGGGCGCGGGACATAAAGTCCTGGGATGGCGTGGCCATGCAAAGTCCCCATACGACACATATACCACATGCGATATTTGCCCATGCTTTCATCGAACATGCCCGTACCGTATAAGTTAAGTCGCCGGGACTTGTTTGCACCACCCTGTTCCCAGGGATGCTCTGGTGTGAGCACAGGCTTCTCCAGCTTTACGCCGGGATGCAGCGTACGCTCCACTCCACGTTTCGTATCAATAATCAAATCGTCAATAAACAACTCAGTACCATAATCAAGCTGTATGCCCAAAACCTCGGCACTCATAGTGTCACCTCCACAACTCTACTTAAACAATCCCCAATTCTTGCAGTCTCTTTTCGTCGCCAAATGGGGTCTGATACTTGTGGTAGAGCAACTTTTGCAGCTCTTTGACATTTGGAAGGAGCCCCTGCCCCCCTAAGCGACGTGAGATTCTTACCTAAAAATAGCCGGGGTACGCCAAAATTATCAAGCATTTAGTGATAGTACACTCCATTTTTAATTACTTCCCAATTCACGCGCAATGTCGATGAACTGACGGATGCGTTCTACAGGCGTTAGCGGGGTAATTGGGCTGCCGGTGCTAATTACGAAGGAACCTAACGAGTGACCGATGCTAACTTGTCGCTGAATTTCCTCTCGGAGTTGCTCATCGGTTCCTTCTTGTATTGTGTTTACCGGGTCAACGTTGCCAAACAAGCATGTCCTGCCTTTTACTTGAGCGCCGATGCTTTCCAGGTCATTTGTGTAACCCTTCATTGATGTTGAATATAGCCATTGGTAATAAGTCCAGGGCGGTTTTCCAGTGAGTTCAGTCCAGTGGTTGCATTGCATGAGATACGAATACGGCGTCACAACCGGAAAACGTTGGGGGATTTTGCCTGAAAGCGCAGCTAGCAGACATTGTTTTGATGTCATTTTTGAATACCTCCGCCAGTGCAATCAATTTCATCTAACGGTAACTTCTATCACTCATTCAGTTTAGCCCACGCGGTATTTTTCCACTGTGTCGAGATTGACAGTCACTCCTAGTCCTGGCCCCTCGGGTATGTGAACATAGCCATCGTGAATCTCGAACCGTTCTTTCGTGAGTTCGTGTCGTAATGGGGAGGCGGTCATACAGAACTCAAAAACGCTGGCATCGGGTAAGGCAGCCATCACATGCAGCGCCGCGGCAATGGTGATGCCGCTCTTGAAGCTGTGATTGCAAGTGTTACGGCGTCGTACATAGGCGGCACGGCCGACAGCCAACATGGTGGAAATACCACAGCGTGCTGGGTCAGGTTGTACCCAGTCGATTCCCCCTTCGTCCATCAGTCGCTCGAATTCAACTAATCTCGATTCGGACTCGCCGGCGGCTATTGGTATCGGGCTGTTAGCACACAATTTAGCATAACCAGCAATATCGTCCGGGCGAAGCGGTTCTTCCAACCAGAATGGCCGGAATTCAGCGAACCGTTCCGCCTGACGTAAGGCGGTACGCCAATCCCATACCTGCCCGGCGTCAATCATCAGGTCAGCCGCATCGCCTAATCCGTGGCGCGCCTCTCGAACGGCTTTTGTAGTTTACGGTTTTATGTAAACTACCGAACGAAGTGAGCAGGGCAATATCGTTCGCCTCATCCTGTCCCATCGGCCCCCAACCAAATTTGACCGCGGTGAAGCCAGAATTGACCAATCGCGTCGCGTGTTCATAAGTGGCTGATGGTGTGTTCCCGAAAAGGACGCTGGCGTATGCCCGAAATCGTTTGTTGAATGGACCACCCAGCAGGCGATATATTGGTTGGTCATATACTTTGCCGACAATATCCCAAAGCGCCATGTTCACCCCAGCCATCGCGTGTATGCCGACGCCTGACCTGCCGTAGTAATTCATCGCTTCCTCCATGCGTATGGTACAGACTTCGATAGCCAACGGGTCAGCACCGGTCAGCGCATTTGCCATCCCATTACAGATTTGGTGCGACAACGGCGCGTCGATAATAGCTTTGACAACGGTGGGACATGAATCAACTTCACCCCAGCCGCAAACACCCTCGTCCGTCTCGATTTTAATCAGGCAGGTGTCCTGAGTTCCGTCGCATGCCGAGGTAACTTTTGGCAATCGTAAAACTAATGCTTCAATATTCCTTATCTTCACACACACTCTCCTCTCAGTTGGGTTAATACTCTTCCACGCATTTTAACAAAATGATGACCATTTGTCAAGGTGACAATCAAGATAAAGAAAAGGTTTGGAAATTAAACGATTTTTGGCCGATAAAGTCTAAGACACCGATTGAATCTGAAGTCAAAAGGCAACTCTCCGTTGCGGCAAAAGATGGAGGTTTTGTGACAACTATTTTTCTGTTGATGTGAGGAGAATGTTGTGGTAGATTAATTTCCGTTAAGCAAACGGTATTTGGAGGGCATCATGTATTCCCTGATAAAATTCGGACTCTGCATCTCGATGAGTGTTCTGATTCTTGCTGGGCTTTGCCGGGGCTCAGACTCCCTCTCAGAAAGCGGGGAAAACCTCTTTGCAGAGCAGTATACGCGTAAAACCATTTATCATTCGCCTCAGACACCCGGGTATACCTGTTGGGTGGGGGCCTGGATTATGCCGGATTTGCTGCCCCCGATTCCTTCGATTTTCGACTTCTGCCCGGTTCGCCGGCCATAGACGCCGGGGCGGCCGACCGGGCTCCCGAGACGGATTTCGAGGGAAAACCTCGGCCGCAGGGCAACAAGGTTGATATCGGGGCGTATGAGTTTACCCCCGCAACCCGATAGGGAGCGATGGCTTTGAGCCGTGCTTCGGTTTTGGTGGATGAAAGCATGACCTTAACCTTTTCGAGGAAAGTTTACGAAACTCCTCAAGTTGAACTTATGCAATCCTAATATGGAGTCATCAATCGCAAAAACATCTAAGCATTTGCCAACTTCGCTTGTGAAACATACATCGTGGTCTTCGTCAGCCCAGTCAATACCGATGAATAAGGATTTCATTTTAAGTTCCTCCTATTGTGTGGCTTTGTCGTGTCCTTATATTGGTGCTCTCTTCCCGGCTCCTAAATTGACGTTTAAAGCCACAGAGTGGCAGGGGGACGGTCTTGTATTGGTGCTTGATGCACGAGGAGGGATGGTCAGAGACTACCATCCGTTTAGAACGCAGGATAAGTATGAAAGATGAATCTTGCATCATGAATCCTGCATCTTAAAACATAACATACAAGGAGGATGAAAATGGAAAATGAGAATGCACAAAATGTTAAATTGGTTGAAACTATAGATGAAATTTTAGATACTCTTGCTTACGACGCTGATACCCCTGTGAGAACTATACAGCTTGATGATGAGCGAGAGGTGGTTTTAATTCAATCCAACGCTTTTACTTTATCGCGTATTTACACTACCGGTAGACCGGATGGAAAACGTCCGCACGGACGTGAATCTTACCTCGAATACTTTACCGAACAACTTGAGGATTATAAAAAATCCCACGGTAGCGACGAAAAATTCAGTCTTACACCTGAGGATTGGCGGGCTTTGTTTCGGGAATCTCACGACCGGTATGTGCGGTATCTACTCTTTTCAGGTATCAAACGCTGGAAAGATGTGAAGCGGGACACGAAGGAAAACATCGCTATCGCTGATTTTGCAAAGAAATATGCTCCTTACGAGGTTGCCTGGGATATATACCAATATAAGGGATACATGCTAATGATGAACACCATCTCCCAGGCAGAGATAAGCTTGATGCGCGGCAATCTGGATGAAGCATTGGAAAAAATAGATATTGGGATTAATTTGATAGGAAAATTCTGCGGCGAGTGCCTTCGAGAGGGACGAGGAGACGCTGAAAACATCACTCGGGAACGCTACTCAAGCAACCTGGTGCAACTACGAAGCGATATCGAATCAGTAGGAACGAGATTGCGAGAGAGACGTTTTAGGCGGGATGATTTTGATGAGGATTTTGATTTTGATGAGGGAAGATTGGATGAACGTGAACTAAATGAATTATTGGCGGAGTTGGAGGAACTTGAGAGCGACGAGGAAGAATAAGTAATTTTAGTAGCACTTTGTCAATTAGCCAGAATACCTCGTAGCGGTGCCTCTCCGTCCCGCCACTACGTCATTTAATGAAGAGAGTAGTCGATGAACAGCATACATACGCATCAATTTAAGCCTTTGAATCAATTCACAGGCTAAAAGCTGAAGTCGTCTCAAAGACGACTGGAACAGGTTTTTAGTCCACTTGAGTGGACTTTCGCTTTCAGCCTGAACTTGAGTTCAAGGCGTTTTAGCATACTATTAGAATAATCCTGCGTTTGTGGTAACGATTTCAGTTGTTTTCCCAGACGACTAAAATCGTTACTACAAGTACACATTACTTGGAAAAGGTAAAAAATTATCAAGAGGTGATTAATGATGATGCTAAAATGGGGAGTTTTAGGTGCTGGTAGCGTTGCCCATCGGAGGGCAATGCCTGCGATAAATGAGGCTGATAACGCCGTACTTTTTGCTTTGTTTAACAGAACGGAAGAGAAAGCCAAACAGATGGCGGAGGAACACGGAGCGAAACGATACTATGCCAGTGTCGATGAATTGACAACTGATGAAGAGCTAAACGCGCTTTATGTCTCCTCGCCAACCTACCTACATTGTGAGCATGTCTTGAAAGCTGCTGAACATGGCTTAGACATTTTATGCGAGAAGCCGATGGCAATGAACGTAGAAGAGTGCGAGAAGATGATAAAAGCCTGTGAAGAGAACGATGTAAGCCTCCAGATTTGCTTTTTGTTCCGATTTCATTCCATTTTTCGGAATATCAAAAAGCTGATTGATGAAGGCGAACTCGGCGAAATCATTGAAGTACGGATGCCAATCTTAAAACATTTGAGGGTATCCGAAGGAGGGTGGCGCATCGTTAAATCGCAAGGCGGCGGTGGCTCGTTAATGGATTTGGCGGCGCACAGCATTGATATGTTCAGGTATCTGCTGGGCGAAATATCCGAAGTAACCGCTTTTTGCAGCACTTTCATTAACGACTACGAGGTTGAGGAAACGGGGACTGTCATGATGAGAATGGCAAATGGCACTCACGCTATTACCGATACCAGCTTTGCCGTGTCCGGTTGCGATATTGTTTTTGAAATCTACGGCACCAAGGGTTGGGTTTTGGTATACAATGATAACGGCTGGATGGTAAAAACCGTCCTGAATGGTGAGGTTAAGGTAGAAAAAACTCAGTGGGAAAATCTATACAGGGCCCAATTTGAACATATCGCCCGCTGTGTGATGGGAGAGGAAGAACCTATCGTTACAGGCATGGATGGGCTCAAAAATATCAGGGCTTTGAGCGCTGCTTACGAAGCCGCTGAAACTGGCAGGAGTGTAAAATTGTAGCAACATCGAAAAACGCAAATAGAATGCTGATGACACGGATGATGCGGATTTGGTGGATTTATCAGCGAAAAACAGCCAAATCAGCGTTATCAGCGTTCTATAAATTCCTTTTAAAAACTCAGCCTAAAATAATAAAATTTGACAGAAAATACTTGACATTTTTACATAATAATAGTACAGTTTATATGTTTTCTGTTCTTTGGCAAGGTATGTTTGCTTGCAAGCAATTCGACAAAGGGCCCCAGTAACACAAGGGAGATTAATAATGGTTCTTTATTTTGCGTTTCTAAGTAGGTTACACAAAAGCTTATTTAGTAACAACTCACTCACCACTTTAGCACTACTCATCCTCGCTTGCTTTTGCGCTACGCCATCGGCTGCGCAGGTAATTAGCACAGATTACACGGTAGGGGTTGGTGATGAACTGTTCATCACCGTTTGGGGAAGGGAAGAGATGAGTGGCGCGGTGAAAGTCGGCCCCGACGGCACAATTGCATTGCCGTACCCTGTGGGTAGTTTGAAAGTAATTGGTCTAACTTCAGAAAAAATTAGCGAGCTGGTTACTGAAAAACTTGAGGATATTTATAGAAACCCAAGGGTAACTGTATCCATCAGAGCTTTTGAAGGTTTTTATGTACATATAATTGGACAGGTGAAAGCTCCTAGTTTCTACAAAGTGCCGGACAATACCACGCTACAGGAGGTTATCACGCTGGCAAAAGGCGTCACAGAGTTAGCTAACCTCAAAAATATTCTCCTGAAGCGCACAGAAGATGGTAATACAACGGAGAAGACGATAGATTTCTCGCTTTTTATAAAAGAAAACGATTTATCAAAAAACCCTATCCTACAGGCAGACGATGTCATCTTTATACCGCGGTTGAGCAGGGAGGAATATGCTAAATCGGTTGTTACAGTTCTTGGCGAAGTTGGAAAGCCGGGCGTTCATGAGCTGGAAAATCCTATGCCGCTTTTGGATGTGCTGGCGCTCGCCGGAGGTGTGCGCGAAATGGCGGACATCTCCTCCGTCTGGCTGCTTGATGATAGCACGGGAAAGGGTGCCCCTATCCAAATAGCATTGCAGGATTATTTGATAGGACTGAACCCAAATGCAAACCCGATGGTAAAACAGGGCGCTACCGTCTACGTCAAAAGCGCCAGACTGCCTGAAGAACCTACCTTTTCTGTGAACGTAGTAGGACAAGTAAAACGTCCTGGGATGTACCAGGTGAGGGAAAAAACGCGTTTGTTGGACGCTATATTCGTGGCTGGCGGGTTCGCTGAAGGCGCGCAAATAGGCAAAGTTAATATCATTCACACCCAATCCAAAAGCAAAAGATTTGATGAAATAAATGTTAAAAGTTATCTTTTAGAAGGCGATGCGCAAAACAACCCCCTGCTTTCCGAAGGCGACACCATCATGGTGCCTTTGAGGGAGGACGCCAAGCGCATTCCCACGTTTCACACGGTGTTTGCCACTTCCATCTCCATCAATATCATTGGAGAAGTACGAAGGCCAGAAACCTACCAACTGTCAAGCGCCGCTACGCTGTTAGACGCCTTGACTATCGCAGGTGGACCAACTGCTGATGCCAACCTTGAACTCACCATCCTCATTCGCGGAACCCCGGAAGGGAAACAAACCCGTATAGAAGTTGATTTGGATAAAGTATTGACTGAAGGACAATTCGACTTATTACCCCCCATACAGCAAGGAGATACCATTTTTGTGCCGAAAAAAGGCGATGTCAGCCTCTGGAGGCAAGTAGTGCGGCTGGCGGCTGACCTTTCCACAGTGGCTGTAACTATCCTGGTTTTGACAGGGAGAAGATAGTTGGTGAGTGGCCATTTCTTTCCCTTAGTATTCGGGGAATACCTTAGGTACCCCGCGACTGCCCGTAGTAAGTAGTCGGACATAATTATTTTCATATTCACCGCTCCCGATGGATTGCTAAATCCATCGGGAAAGACTTGGATTTAGCAATCCAAGTCGAGCAGTGTAGCATTAAATAAATTTGTCTGGGTACATAGCTGCCCTGCGCGGTCGCCCTCACCCAACCTGGAGAAAATATATGCAGAACAACGGAACGATGGAGTTTGAACAGCAAGAAGCAGAGATACATCTGCGCGACTATTTTATAGTCTTGTTAGCGCGCAAATGGCTGGTTATATTTGGTTTCTTAGCGGTGGTTGGAGCTGCGATTTACTACATCCAGACAACCGAGCCTGTTTACAAGGCAACCGTTGAGTTATTACATGAAAAGCAATCCACAATGCCCCTTATAGTTGAAAGTTTTCAGTTTGCTTCAACTTCGTTAGAGTTGGAAGCGCAAAGGCGCATCATTAAAAGCCCACTTGTTATCGGCCCCGCTATGTTGAGCTTAAACAACCTTATACCGAATTTCAGTCTCACCTCAAAGGAAATTGAAAGTAACATAGAGCTTGATTCACCGCGCGGGTCAACTATTTTTGAACTTTCCGCCACCGCCGGAAGTCCAAGGGAAGCCGCCCTAATTGCCAATACCGTTGCCGCTTTCTACAGAGACAACACAACCGAACGCAAAAAGAAGGATTTAAAGTCAGCGCTTAAATTCTTAGAACAACAGAAGAAAACCCTTGAGGCCATGTTGGAGCAGGACACAAAGGAACTTCAGCTATTCAGAAAAAAAGTAGGATTGTCTCCTACTGCATCCGCTAATCCAACGGCCAACTCTTCCCTCTTAAATCAACTGTGGAAATATCACGAAGACCTGGTTAAAGCGGAGTGGGAGAAGGAGATGGCGAATGTGCAATTAAATTCCGTGGAGGAGCTTATCGAAGAAAAGGAGAGAGAAATTGACCTCGAACTCGAAACGGATGCTCCTCTGTTGGAGGATTCCACTTCTGAAATTAAGCGTCTTAATGATAAATTACTTAACCTTAATTTGGAGTTGGAGACCAAACTGTATGTGGATGATCTGAAAGAAAGCCACTACGAGGTGAAGGTGATAAGAAGGCAAATCCAATCTGTCAACGACATGCTGGATGAGGAAGAACAGAAGTTGATAAACCAACAGAAACAGGGTACCTTAAACCCGATTTCTGAATGGCAAAATTTGATGCAACAGTCCAGAACTTTGACCTTTGAACTGGAAAGAGCTAAAAAGAAGGAAAAGCTTATTAAAGACAAAATAGACCAGTTCAATAAAACACACCCGGAACTCGTATCTCAAGAAGTAGAACAGATGAAACTGGAAAGGCAACAAAAGCTACATGAAGAGACAGCCATCCATCTGGCGGGTAAATATCAGGATACGCAGTTGCTGGTGGAGATGCAGACCTCGGATATCGAAATTATTAGAAAGGCACCTCTCCCTGAAGCGCCTATCAAACCCAAAAAGAAGCTGACTGTAGCTTTAGCTGTCGTGTTGGGCTTGATGTTGGGGGTAGGCGCGGCGTTCTTCCTTGAATACATGGACGATTCCATCAAGCGTAAGGAGGATATTGAGCGATACATAGGTGCTCCAGTAATAGGAGCTATCCCACATCTTCCAAAAGCCGAGAATTTTGAACTCCCCCTTCGCGTGGAAAAACGGAGGCGTGGCGCTACGGCTATGTTTGATAATCCTACTACTGATGCCTCCGGGGTTTCTCTAGCGGGAGAAGACGGAAAACCCACCCTTATAATCACCGCTAATAATCCAGGTCAATCCGATAGCCGTCGTAGAAAGCATCGCAGCCGCTCTCAAGTTAAAGAGATTGAAGAACTCGCAAGCAGAAATCTCACACTTCTACAGAAAAAACACAAGGACATCAGTGAGAGCTATCGCGGGCTTTTGGCTAACATCGAATATTCGTCAATCGACGAAAAGACACCTCAAGTGCTTCTCATTACCAGTTCTACGCCCAAAGAAGGCAAAACAACGACAACCGCTAATTTAGCAATCACAATGGCTCAGATGGGCAAAAAGACGCTACTGGTTGACTGCGATTTGAAAAGACCGCGGCAACACGCCCTGTTCCTGCAAGCAAGAGAACCCGGTTTATCCGACTATCTGCTCTCCGACGCTGAATCTACAGCCGATGCTTCTGACGATTTACCCCCTTCCCTTGACAACGGATTGATTAGAGAGACCGATGTAGATAATTTACATCTTTTGACTTGCGGAAAACCTCCGCACAATTCTATGGCGCTTGTAAGTTCAAAGAAGATGGAGGATCTGATTGTCCAGTGGAGAGATGATTATGACTACGTTCTCTTCGATTCGCCGCCCGTTCTTTCCGTCGCAGATGCAGGCATTCTGTCTACAAATGTGGACGCAACCCTTCTGATAGTGAAAGTGGGGGCTACAAAGCAAAAGGTAGCGGAACAAGCCGCCGAACAATTGAGCAAAGCCGGTAATCTATTCGGCGTCATCTTAAACAACATGGAAGCCTCCAAACGCTACGGCTATTACTACTATTACTATTATTACTACTCTAGCAGATATAAGTATTATTCCACGGATGATGATGAAGAAGTTTAACCGTAATGCAGATTTTCTGGGTAGTTATGTATTGCGCATACTGTTTAGGGGAAATTGGCGATGCGTTGGTGCTTCCTTCTCTAAAGAAAACCTGCGAGAAGTTTAAGAGTAAAAAGCGAAAATCCACTGATGATTACGCAGTTATCTCCGCAACGTATTTAGCCAGCGAAAAGGTAAAAAGAGAAGGTGCCTCACGTAATGATAGATTTTACTTTTGACAACCAAGCCTTGGGTTATTATAATATGGTGGTGAAAGTCATGAAAACTCTGACAGTTAGAGTAGGCGATGAAACCTACATGGAGTTGGATTCTCTTTGTGAGAAAAGGGGATACACAAAAGATGAATTGATAAAACAGTTGCTCCTGGATTTTCTTGAGAGGGAAAAAAAGGAAGACGACTGTTTTTCACCCTCCCATCCATTCTTTGAGTTGGTTGGCAAATTTTCTAGCGGGGTGGAGGACGTAAGCAGCAACAAATACAAATATCTGGCGGAGGCTTATGAAAGTAAATGAAATTTGCTATCTTGAGAGCTTTTTGATGAGGGCCGTGGAACTTCTTTAAGCAGCTACAACGAACTCTTATGTACAGGTGATTTCAATGGAAGCAAAGCGTGTAAAAATTATTCCAAACCGAGAAGCAGCGCTTGCGATCGCCGATGAATGTGCTCGTGTACTTACAGAGCGATTTGGTGTGCGAAAAGTCCATCTGTTTGGCTCAGTGACAGGGGAAAGTCCCTGGCACAATAGGTCAGATTTGGACATCGCTGTAGAAGGGCTTACACAGCAGAATTACCTTCGCGCCCTTTCGGCGCTGGATAAATTGCTGCCGCCTGAACTTGAATTAGATCTGATTACACTGGAAGACGCCCCCCCTGAGTTAGCCGCGAGAATTCAAGGAGAAAAAAAGATGCCAGAAGAGCCAATAGAAGCGATGAAAGAACGTATAGCAAATGAGTTACAAAGTTTAGAACGAGTGGCTCAGGGATTACAAACATTCTTAAGTACGGCTCAAAAACAGCCAAGCGAATTAGAAATGCGAGGGGTGGCAAGCTATCTGCATGATTTTTACAACGGTATAGAGCGCATTTTTGAGCGGATTGCCGTGACTTTAGACGGCAGTTTGCCAGCAGGAGAACGTTGGCACCAGCTTCTGTTGCAGCAAATGGAAGAAGAACGAAAAAATGTGCGTCCTGCTATAATTAGCCGTGCGCTTTCTCAGCGTCTGTTGGATTACTTGAGGTTTCGGCATCGCTTTCGCCACACGGATGGTGGTGAACTACTGTGGGAGAAACTCCACCTACTGGCAGAGGGCGTCCAAGAGGCGTTCACACAATTACGCTCTCAGTTAAAACATTTTGAAAGCAAAATAGGATAGGTGCTATTCGAAAACCCAAACTTTGGAGGTGAAGCCTGGTTTTGAAAATCCGGTGTTTATATTTCGCTGATTTTGAGGACCGGCTTACAATGAAAACGTTAACGGAAATTTTGTTGATTGGAATAATAGTGTTGGGGATAGTATGCTTGGCAGCAGCCGACAATATAAGTTCAGGTGTTGAAATCTCTGAGATTATGTATGATTCACCTCAGAGTTATGGAGACAATGGTGGAGAATGGATAGAGATTTACAACGATACTGGTACAACCCTTGACATAACCGGCTGGATACTAAATGTGGGCTCTCCAGATACACAAGAGACGCTGTCCCAAAGAATCCCCTCCTCAGGTAGCTGGGGGGATATCAGTCAAATTCCCGACGGAGGGTTCGCGGTAATCTCTGAACCAGCAAGCTCCGTAGATTTTGATACTCTATATCCACCCGACGGTTCAACACCTGTCGCCGTAACCGGTAGTGCAATAAGCTTAAGTAATGATGGTGAAACTATCATATTACAAGACGCAACCCAAACGGTGACGTATCAAAATTTTGCATATCCTGATAATGTTACCGATTCTGCGATGAACAAACATGTTATCTTTGGTGATGAAGATGACCCTTTAATGTGGGGGCCGGCTTCGTCGTCAGATGGCACCCCAGGTTACATGGATGCCCCAGATCAATCCCTCCCCGTCGTCCTTTCGTCCTTCACAGCCGTCCGCTCAAACGGTTCAGTAATTCTCTTATGGCGAACAGAAACCGAAATTGACCATGTCGGTTGGAACATCTACCGCAGTGAAAAGAAGGACGGGAAATTTCAAAAAATCAATGATAAGATTAAATCCGGTGCCGAAGGCAATTCGGCGATGCCGAGAGATTACCAGTTCGCGGATAAAGACGTAGTACCCGGGCGTCAATATTATTACTTCCTTGAAGACATAGATGTCTTTGGCAATCGGGACAAATCCACGATAATCGGCATAAGCAAAGGGAAGGTACAACTCAAAAAAAGCCTGCTTTCTATCACTTGGGGGGCTATTAAGAAGAAAAGATAACACAGATGTCCGAGAAGCATTTCCTTAGTGAGTGTTGCCTATTTATCATTCGCCACGCGCTAACGCCGGG
>CAZRLY010000143.1:0-1817 GCA_964601015.1 uncultured bacterium | reverse complement strand
ATTGAAAAGAACCTTTTTTTTACACATCCTTTGTATTCAAGTTGCATTTGTGGTGTTTTTCGGGTTCAAGGTATCGGGCGCTGATTTACAATTTCGTAGCGAACTTACGGAACGAAGCATTATTGCAGAGAAGCAGGATAGTAGTGTCAAGGTGCTTTATTCCGACGAAAGACGCGTCGTGTTGGAGGTAAGCGTGTCCACGATGCCTTTGAGCTACATTACGTCGCAGGCTGAGACTGTCGCCGCAGAGGGACGACGCTACGAGCAGCGAATGGTGCCACCGGTAGGAGGTTTCTTGCTTGCTGTTCCGATTCCCGTGGAAGCCGCTGCCAAATTAAAAAAGCCGCCTGTCAAAGTATCGGTTGAAGGTTCTGCTGACTACATCGCCGAAATTGGTCTCTTTGGGCTGATGCGAGATGTTCCCATCGTTTCTATTAACGTTTACCCCGCCCAGTATCCCCCCGCAAAGAATGAAGTTAAGCCCTATCGGAAACTCCGCCTTACCGTTGACTTCCTTAATCCAAATACGCGACTGAATTCATCTGAGACGAAGAAAGCTCCAAAACGGAATATTCCCCAGACATCACCCGCACAACAAGAGTGGGAAAAAATATACCGCCATAACCTCGTAAATTACCAAACGCTTTCTAACAAGCCAGCGGCATACTCTACTTCTCAGCGTTCCCAGAATCCAATTGTTCATTTAGCTCCACCATTGAAGAATACTCAGAGTACATACAAACTGATAGTCAATTCCGACGGCATTTATCGCTTGAACTATCTTGATTTGGAAAACGCGCACATAGATTTAACCGGCGTACCTCCAGAAACGCTGAAGCTCATCTCTTTTGGGAGGGAAGTGCCGTTGTACGTTGCGGGGGAGAAGGATGGCTCTTATGACAAATGGGATTACTTAGAGTTCTATGGAGAATTCAACCGGGGGAAATATTCGCGTTACGGAGAGTATACAACCGAAAACGTTTATTTTCTTTCCTGGGGTGCCACATCAGGCGCAAGGATGGGCATAGAAGATTCTGGGGTACCCCAAAATAACCCAAATGCGAAAGTACCCTCTTCCTGTTCAGCAGTGCTTCACTTTGAACAGGACAGTTTTCGCGGCGGATTGGGTTATGTGGATGACAAAAGAGACATCTGGTTTTGGCAGGCAGCGAAGTCTCCTGGGCAGTTGTATTTTCCCTTTGAGTTGCATAACATACAAAAGGGCAGCGAATTCAGGGTGAAGGTTTTCCTTCACGGGCATTCGCTCTCCTCTCACCATACTTTGCTATTCATCAATGATTCCCTGATAGATGACAAAGGCTGGAGTGGGCAGAAAGAGTATTTGTTTGAAAGCAAAATGCTACCTTCATCCATCCTTAACGATGGCGAAAACACCCTTACGTTCAGATGTCCGGGCGATACTCCTGACGCAGAAGCCGACAGCGTATACTTCAACTGGTTTTCCATCGAATACTGGCGTGCTTTCAAAGCCGTCGGCGATACTTTAGAGTTTTCTATCGAAGAGCCTGGCTTTTACAGATTCAAATTGGAAGGTTTTTCCAGCCCTGATATTGAAGTCTATAAAACGCCCGTAGGCAAGTTGATTAATACAGAAATAAAGCGGGAAGGGGATGAATATACCGTCACTTTTTCCGACCAGATTATCGCAGAGACAAAATATTTAGCGCTAACCTCGCAACAAAAAAAGAAGCCTAAGGCGATAATAGCAGACGAACCTTCCAACCTGCGCTCAAGAGAAAATGGGGCTGACTACATCATCATCGTATACGACGATTTTTATGACGATGTTTTGCCGC
>CAZRLY010000142.1:0-15600 GCA_964601015.1 uncultured bacterium | reverse complement strand
CCGAAAACGGATTCTGACGGCACACCTATCAAGGTAGGGGATAGGATAATCTATGTTGGCATTGGCAGAACGACAAGAAGACATATCCCTTCCATCGGTGGAGCTTTTTCAGAATATGCTTATGTTGGCGGCGATTATACGATATACAAAGTTCCACCGAGTATCCCAGTAGAAACGGCAGTGTTGGCTGAACCCTTTGAAAACGCTATCCGTGCGATGGGTAGAGCTTTCCAACCGGGAGTGCCGTATAGTTTGAATTGCATGGGGCCCGGGAAGATTGTGGTGATTCAAGGTTCTGGGTGCATTGGGATTCTTTCAGTTGCTGTGGCAAAACTATGTGGCGCTTACAAGGTTATCGTCATCGGTGCCCCGGAAAACAGGTTGGAGATGTGCCGTCAATTCGGCGCTGATTTAGTTATCAACTTCCAGGAGACGACTGAAGAAGAGCGTGCAAAGATGATTAAAAGTTTAACGCCCAGAGGTGTCGGACCGGATGTTGTCATGGAAATAGCGGGCGCGCCGGAAGCGTTCCGAGAAGCTCTCAACCTTGTGTGCCGTGGTGGAACTGTCGTAGAGGTGGGACATTTTACCTACCGTGGTACCATAGAAATCAATCCCGAAATCCTTGTTCGTAAGGACATGCAGATATTTGGTCACGGTGCATTTAGCACCAGCGAATTCAGAAATGCTCTGAGGCTGTTCGAGGCTTATGCGTCTCTATTTCCCTATGAAAAAATCGTTACACATAAATTTCCCTTAGAGCAAACAATGGATGCCATAAATCTGTCAAAAGAGGGAGGATGTGTGAAGGCGGTTATTGTGCCATGATATATGCCCTTTTCCAAAAAGAGTGATACAAAAAACGGAGAGCAAAAATGACAACAAGTGATAGGGAACAAGTGAAGAGTAATGGTATATGCATCGGTAATTTTCAGTGGAGGGGTGGAAAAGAGTTGTAAGTTGCATTTTGTTTTGAAATGTTATATCCTCTGATGTCAAAACAATTTGTATGAAACAATCAACCAGGTATTACAGGAGCGTAATCACTAGTAAAATCTCTGTCTTGATGATAATAACGCCATTTAGTAAGTCGCTTTCGGAATTCAGAAATGTCTGAGGTGATTAATTTCTTCTTGGTTAATTTTTTAAGATTTAGAGTAAGTTTCTCTTTGTTCGGCTTATCAGATGATATACTATGTTTTACAGCTTGCTCATCATTAGTATCATCAGATTGTTTGGGTAACCAATCTTTAAGAAAATTCATATGTGTTTCACTAATTGCATCCTGAAGCCTGTGAATCTGAGGAATTGCATTACTTGATGTGCCATTGGAAAACTTGGGTGTAATATATTCTATGATAATATTGAACTCAAGTCCATCAAATTTAAGCCTTTGTAGATTGCATGTGCTATCTATCCATAAGTTAAATACTCCTGCGTTTGTGTTAATTTCGTTTCCATACTCCAGAGTAAATTTTAATTTCAATGAATTAGCAAATCGAAATACTGGAGGTTTTCCATCTTTATTCACTATGTTAAACTCCAGGGTTTCAAGGGGGCCTGAACTAACCTCAGTAACTCTATTCTGTCCTGAAAGTTGAGCAAGAATAGTCGAAGGAGCAGAAGAATAGCGTAGTTGAGGTCTGTTATGCTCCTGAATTGTATCGCATAGAATAAGGAGAAAAGCTAAGGGATTTTCCTGAAATGATACATCTCTTTTCCGATTATTATGTAAAGCTACAGCGCGAATTGCCGGAGATAAATCTTTTACATCTTGTTCTTTTTTAATGTGTTCTATAAGTCCATGAATATGATTTGCACCAATGATTCCGTGGTCTTCTGCTGGATTTTGCTCTTCAGTAAATCCCTCAAAACCAGCTAATGATTTAGACAAATCAGACATTGCAGAATCAAGATTATCAGTAAATTCTTTTATAGGAGTAGAGTGTTGGAAGAATTCAAGAAGAGATTTTACGCCTTGAAAAATCTCCATTGAATAACCAATATCATGTAGAAGTGCTGCTACATACCATTGACGAAGAACATCCTCGAATTCTATCTTGCCAAGAATCTTAGCAACTCGCTTCCAAAGAGGTTTACCCTCAAGAGTCCCGCTGTTTAATAGGAAATGTCCTAATAAACAAACCTGAATAGCATGGTAAAAATGGTCACGGTAATATTCCTTTAAGACATGTAGAGCAGGTTCTCCCCGAGCAGCTTGTAGTAAGTGACTTGTAATATCCAACCGATGCTCAATTTTCAGTTTACTATGGCTATATTCCGCCAAAACCCAGACAAAGGCTTCAATGGTTTTTGAATCAATTGGAATATTTGCTAAAAGATGCTGTGCTATTCGCGCAACCGATGAAAAACATCTTAGAGTCTCATTATCACTAGTAACAGATCCTTTATTAGGCAGATATTTCTTCATTAAGTCACTTTCTAGAAAATTTGACATGAAAAAGCTGCATGCGGATTCTAATGAGAAATTGTCAGGCTTTATTTTTTCCCATAAACTTGACTTTACGGTATTAAGATTACAACCAATTATTTGTTGTTCACATTCATGATTTGCTGTTGCATTTGCCAAAGCATCCTTCAAGAAATCATCAGGGTTTTCCTCTCGCCATTTGGCAAAATAGATTAAAGCATTGGCTAAACTTTTCTTAGCACCAGTACCATCATCACATGGCCATCCTCTCTCAAAACATTGGTGCCATTCCTTACAAACTTGTTCTTGAATATTTTGAACATCCGTAATTGATGAAGATTCCTTCTGAATGAATGAATTTGTGAACTTAATGAGGTGTTCAAGTTGGTTTGATTTGAATAAGAGATTATGAGATTGTTCAAGCGTAAGAAATTCATTATTCGTAATAAATTCTTTCTGATAATATACTTCCTGATTTAAAACATGATACCCAATAAATCGTAACCAAAGTGTCACTATACAATTGATTATGCTAAACGGTTCCGCCAAATTTTTTTGGATTACAAATGGGAATGCTTCTGGTTTATAAAAAGATATAAAATATGTTTGACTTAGTTGATTGATGGAAATATCAAAAGGTACTTTCACAAAACATGAGTCTTTATCCTTTTTTTTGTATTAGGCAGAAACATGTTGTAGTAGAAAAATGGCGATAAATCGCTCTTTTCGGCTGCTCGTTGCAGTTCAGAAAGCCTAAATCGTTAAAAAAGTCGTTTTTTACATTACGACATCTTGTTGCCCAATACACTTTTCCTGAATTAGCATAGATGTCACTACAATTGCTTTTTTATTATCATCTCGTCACACTCCACTCACCAGCAGCAGCAATTGTCACCTTAACTTTGCCGATAGTAGCGATGGCATTGCCACCCTTGTCCACGTTGGTCTCAATGCGCTTAACAACCTCCTCTCCCTTCTCACTCTTATCATGAGGTACTAAAACACTCAAAAAGACTTCAGGTTGCCCAGCCTTGACGTTGGCTTTGACGTATGAACTGTTACAGTAATGATGGATATCCGGCGAAGACTTGTGCTGCATTTGACCGTAGGTGTGGGCTTCTTCAGGGTGAATATAAAGCGTAACGCGTTTGGGATTATTCTGCCACCAGGCGTAATCATAACCTGGCGCGTCAAACCAGTTCTGTTTACCATCATGGGTGGGAGGATATGGTTTGTAGGCGTTATCGGAATCAAATTCACCTTCTGCGCTTAAAATCCAGTTTGGCCCTACAGAATAGCCATCGGCATCCCTACCGGCAAGGTAGACGTCACGCACGACGAGGATTCCCTCTTCAGTTAGGACGGTTTGACGGGCCCATTTAGAATGAGCCGCAAAGTAATTTCGATAGGTGAATTGTCCAAAGCTGTCGTCGCCTTTATTTTCCGCTTTGAGTGAATCTTTTTCGAGGATGCCGCCTTGTATCTGATGAACGGGAACCACCGACGATGAATTCAATATCATGTTTCCTATCAACATCGGATAGCTTACCCGCAAATACCGCCAACCATATCGCCGTAGATAAGGCGACTTGGAAATGGCTTTGTAATCGTAGGAAAGCCGTGTATATTCGTCGTTCAGATTGAATTTCAAATCAAAGCCGCCCACTGTGATGGTCAAACGCATGCCAAACTCAACTCGAACGCGCAAAGCCTTTGTCCCGTTTTTCCCCTCGTTGGTAATCTGCATTATTTCCTTGAGTGCCGCGCCTTTGAGTTCAGTCTTGTCCTTGAATAATCCATCAACGTATTTTTCGCGTGTTACCGTCAGACGATTGGGTATCTCATCGAACTTCGCCAACATAATATCGCCCTTTGGCCCCGCCAGACGCAGATTTTGAATAAACACCATCTCCTGCTCGGAAGAGAGGTCATCATTACCATGTAGAACAATCGCAACCGATTTCAGATGGTATTCGTTATTGAGTTGCCACAGCCCGTCCATATATATTTCCATGCGAAAACCCTATTTGGTCATCCGTTCGATGAAAACGAAACCCAAAATCCATTTTTTCACCCCGCGTCCAGTTCCCGGAACTCGGAGCCGTGCGACTCCCAGGAATCATGTGAAGTGTCGCTGATGCCATATTCCATGCGTACGGAATCGAACCGTGAAAACCGTCCCTCTGCCACTTAACCTCTGGATTTGGTGGATTAAAAGGAAAGGCTTCATTTGGGTTCAGCACAATCAGCATATCGTAAGCGCCCTGTCCTACAGATATGCCATTGTACTTTCCTGAGCTATGGAGCAGTTTTGTACCATCAACTACATATTCATATAATCTGCCGCGGGAATCGTCGAAACAGTGCATGTATTCGTTGTTTCGGTCATAAATATAGTATGATACAAATGGCTTGCCTGCCTCTCGCCCCGGATGAAGGTAGAGCCGCTCTGGAACCTTGTGCTTGAGCGGACTCAGGTAGGCGATTGCCGACTTGCCTTCCGGCACTTTCGGTTTAAGCCTCATGTCGTTGAAAACCTTGAAACGTTCGTCATAGGCCTTCTGGTACTCAGCAGGTATTTTGCCGCCCGGCCCCTTACCGCCTAAGAGGGCTTGTTCAGCCGCCCAGAGGAACGTTTGGTCTTTGAAATGTTTGGCCATGCGGTACCACATATGAACTTCTTTCGGCTCAAAAGCCGCCGCCTGCCAGGGATTCTCGCTAATCGCTTTTAGATTTCTATTGACGCAAGCGCCAGCGTTAGGACACCCCTTCACTCCGCTGCCGTGCAACTGGTCGCGGTAGCGTTTACCCAGCGCATAGATAAAATCCCGTTCCATCTCAAACTTGTTTAGGTTTTCAGAAAGGTCAACCATACCCTCAAAATACAATGGCCCATAGGGATGGAAGTTGACTTCGGTGGTATCGCCATACTCAGCCAATTCTCGCCACAGTCTGTTGAGCCATGCGTTAATCTCTTTCGCCCGCGGCATATCCGGGAACAACCGTAGTGCAATCGCCACACCGCCGTTATTCGCATAAGGGCGATTGTTTGCGCCTCTCTCCAGATTATTAAAGTCGACAAACTTCCTGCTCAAACTCTGTATCACAATCTGTTTAAACAGCATCTGCTCTTCTGCGTTGAGCATATTCTCTTTGACGAGGGCCTCGTAAATGCGCATCCGGGACGCACTACCCCATCCACCGTGTGCGCCCCCGCCATGAACATCTCTCTGCCCCACGTCACCATAGAAAATGTAAAACATATCCGCTTCGCCCTTTTTCTCCAACTCGCGGTAGCGGTCAAACACTCCGCCAAGGAGAACAGCCTTCAAAATCTTCAGGACATTCTTGTCCTTGCAACCGTTATCCTGATACCGTGTCAGCAGTCTGTCCCAACACCACCAGGCTCTGGAAAAAGAATGCCCTACTCCAGATTTACGCAAAGCTTCAGCCTCGGCGTCAATATCTTCTGCGTTCTCATAGGATGTCTTCGGCAACGGGGCATATCGGTCATTCACCGCCAGAGCGAAGCCTGACGCCGACAATGTCAACGAAATTTGAAAAGGCATCATAACTTTCCTCAACTATATGTATCAAGTTAAGAAGGCCAATTGGATAAATTAGAGCGTAGGTCAAGTTGCACGGGGTTTACAATGTCAAGTAGAATGGCTTGTTATTAGAAAAAACTGCTGTTCTCTATAAGAATTCTCCGTGCTACTTGACAATAATCTGCCATTCAACTTGACCTACTATTGAATTATCCACTCATTTATGCTTAACTTGATACGAATAGTATCATAACTTTCCTCAACTTTTTATGTGCACTAAGAACCTAAAAATCATAATTCGTAGTGTCGCCTCTCCGTCCCGACATGGCAACCGCTTTCCACTTTACGTTTCTTCACGCTTTCCGCTCCACTCACTTGTCGGCGACGAGTTTAACATTCTTCCAAATGCCGCCTAACCCACTCTTTTCCGAAACTTGTATCGCAATGATACTTCTTTCTGATGATGTCAATAAATCCGTTACATCAATTAGAAAACGCTTGCCTTGTTGGGCTGCCACAGACGAAGCCGGTTGTCCGTTGATATAAACAGACGCTTCGTCATTTACGGCCCCAAAAGCCAAATATATGCGTTTGTTTTGCGGAAGTTCAGGAGCTAAAAAATCGGTTCGGTACCACGCAGTACCGTCGTAGTGTTTGTAGGCATAGCCTTGGTGTTCCCAGAATTGTTTAATTTCGATTTTGGGCCAGCGGGCGTCGTCGAAACCTTGCTCATGCCACCCATTTTGAAATCCTGTTACCTTTTGGTCTAACTTAAAACGCCAGTGCAACGGCAAGTCGCAGAGGTGCTCGAATTCATCCCACATATCCCCGAATGCTTCCTCGTCTGACCAACCGGGAAGGTCAAAAGCGTTGACATGTCCTCTCATTGATTCCTTTGCCTCTTTATATCCACGCGCTGTAGGAAGCTTGAGATTTGGTTGACGTGCCCGTTGGAGTGCAGTCACGTACCCATTAGGTAGAGGCTTATGCACAAACTTGCCGTAATCATCTATCACGGAAACCTTTTTCTCCAACCATTTAATATCGCCACGCCACAACCAAACATATTCATCGGTATACTTCAAAGCATGGTGAAGGGTATACGCTAACTCGTCGGGCGTTCGGTAGTTATTGCTTAAATCATTGACGTCAAAGGACATGCCCGCTTTGTTTCCGGCGTCAGGCCAAATCCCAAAGCCAACTTTCAGATGGCTATTATATTTCTCAGGCACTCTACTACATGCCAGCTTCGTTTCTGTCATACGGGCGCGATGTTTAACAATGTCATCTTCGGTGCTGGCATAATAGGACTCTTCGTTGCCATCAACCACCGTTGCGTTTGCACCGCACTCCGATAGAAGGCCGTCAATAAAAGGGCCGAGCAATCCTGTGTAACTTGGATTGTCGCCCTCCGAGGGCCTGCCACCGAACAGGAAGAAAATGGTTATATCTGGGTAGGATTCGTTAATAGCGCGCATTATCTCTGCGCCTCGCTTGAAAGCTTGCTCCTGGTATTCTTCAAGCGTCTTGGAATCGAAATACTTCAACCCTTCGTAGTATCTGAATAGGGCAACCCCTGCGTAGAGTTCAGTGTCGAAAGCCAGTCCTTTAAAGCCAGCTTTTTTAACAGCAGCGGATGCCATTCTAAAGTTTTGTACAATCAGGGACATATCATCAAACCAATCGAACTCCCCCGGCTTACCAGCGTAAGACCAACATACCCAGAAGTTATCGGTAAGTCTGCCCCAATCTCTTTTCTGCATATTGGCGGCAAACTTGTCGAGATTCTCCTGTTTGCAAGGGTAATACATTATCATAGGCCCGCCGATTAGTAGTCCGTCAATAGCAACATCTTTGCTGATACCCATACCCTCTTGTGAGGGTGGGCCGTCCATAAGTAGGATTTTCTTCCCCCCGACAGAAGGTACAAACTCCGTCCTATCCTGCGTTATCAAAGACAAACTCAATAGGAGTGTCAGGGGTAGAGAGCCAACGGAAAATAATGTTGTCATACATTGTTTATTGTGTTGTGTCATGGTAGGTTACTCCTTAGATTTCAGTATTAAGGTTTACATTCCGGGTAGCATTGGTCCCTGACCGATGCGGTAGCAGTCGATGAACGAAGTGAATCGACGACGCAACTTTTCAGGAACCGCTGCTACCCCAAAGGTTATTTTGTTTTTGAAAATCACCTAATTCGCCAATGTCACATTCCCATGTAGCCCAATTCTATCTTGGTTCTCGGCGGGATATTGCTCTACGGCCAACTTAGAAAGTTGGGCTACGACTTGCTCTAATATCTAATGTGACATTGGCAAGCTAAACACCTTTCCTTGATAAGATTCACCTGCTTCAATCTCCTCGACCAAAACACAGAATCCGTCCATCCTGAAGAGTGACTACTATATGCCCATCCCGGTCCACTGCCAACCCATGGGAAACTGGGATAGACGGCAGTGACTTGCTCCAAAGCACTTCGCCGTCCTGAAGGTTCAGGGCTACGATTTCTGATTTTGTGGCAATCACCACGGCATTTTTGCACAATGCCATAGCTACGCTTCCTTCACAGTCGTATTCCCACAATGGCTTATCGGGAACTTCGAGTTTTCCCCATGGTACAATAATATGCCCACCACGTTGCTTCTTCGTCACGCAGTTGTTTAATATCTGCCTGTCTATGCGAGCGAAACAGTTGACCTTTCGGTTGTTTACCAAGACGACGTCCCGGTTGTTAGTCGAAGCGAGCAGTAATTTTTCAAAAACGGTTCTATCGTAGACTGGATACTTAGGATGTGCGTACATGGGTTTGCCGGATACTACCACTTGGTCGCCAACCTGATAAAGCTCACAGCCGCGCGGAGCTTTTGAAGCACAATCTTTGAGTCTTTCAATTTCGTTTTGGGCGTTCAGGAGTTTTCCATCTTTGATGTCATAGATGGCCGGCGAAATGGAGGTACCGCCGGGCAGATAGAGTTTCCCTTCGTGAAGAAGCAGATGTCCTTGTACGCTCACTCCGTTAGGGATTCCAGGAAGCAGGTGACTTGATGTGTTGTTCTGCCACTTGATTTTACCGGTTGTGGCGTCGAGAGCATAGACATGGGTACCATCGTAATTGAGAATACCGGCTGCCACATAAGCAATCCCGTCTTCGACCAGAACGCCGCTTGCCGCCGGCCAGGTGGATAGCAGTGAGCCATAGACAGGAATCTTGCGTTCTTCCGGAGCCGCACGAAACCTCCATAGCAACTGACCGGTCTTCGCCTCGAAGGCGTATACCCATCCATCGCCAGAGCCCACCAGAGCACGCCCCTTCCAGATGGTGGGAGGATAGCAAACCGCTCCCCCCGTGTAGGCAGTCCACCGCATATCTCCGGTCGCTACGTCAAGGGCCCGTATAATACCGTCCGAACCGCTGACAAATACCGTGTGGTTTGCTGCAACGGGGGCAGTCGGGGTAAAGTTTGGCTTGGTTTTAGATTGCCAAAGCAAGTCGATGGCTTCGGGAACAACTGCCTCTGTTGTTACATTGCGGACATTGTTTGCGCGAAAAGTGGGCCAGTCGGCCGGCGATTCGGGCAGGCTCGCAACCTTAGTCAAATCAGCAGCAACCTTCTCTAAGCGTTCCAATCCGTTTGCCTGTTTGTTAAATTTGAAGTTATCTGCGGGGCCCAAGCAAGTGACACCAAAAATGGAGTTTTGACAGTCACAAACCGACGGCCACCAATAGAGCAACCCGTTAGCGATGGTTACGCCGTCGTGACAGTTGGGACGCATCGGGGAAATCCATTGTTCGCTCTCAGTGGCCACATCATAACGCACCGTACCGCCATGAGCACGGTAAAAGATGGCGTCAATTGCCCCAGTTGGTCTAGTACAAGCCCGTCGGCCCATGTTCACGTCCAATAATACCTCTCCGGTAAGTGGGTCGAATTTTTTACCATTAGCAGTAGCCCGTTGAGCGGCTGCGGCATAAAGCGCGTCGTCTCGTAGAACTAACTGAAATCTGCCGTAGGGATGTTCCCAGAGAAGACTACCGTCCTTAACTGAAATGACAGCGAGCTTGCCGACTGCCGTACCCGCAAAATACAGGGCTTTGTCGCTACACCTGAGAAAGGCCGCCGTCCTCCAATTGTTCCACCAGCCCTGCTTCTCCAGGCATTCCCCAAGCAACTCAAATAATTCAGGGGCATTGTCCTTAGTTTTCCGCCAGATGACATTACCAGATTTAGCGTCCAGACAGGCGAGGAAAGCAAGATGTCGAAAGATATAGATTCTTCCGTTTTTCATACATACAACTCGGCTGTCAATTAGCTCGTCCTCTTGATGACTCCATCGAACTTTTTTCGTTTTCAGGTCAACGGCGATAATTGTTCGGCCGAACCCCCACGGATTTTGGGGTTGATTAAAACCGTTTGATACTCTGTTCCATGGCCAGCCGTGATTACGCATGCCATGTCGCGTCGTTTCATCTTTGTGTTCTTGTTCTCCAATGAGCGCATAAAGTACGCCATCCTCAAGCCCCATCCATTTCCAGAATGTTCCACCTACTACCTCGGCCGGCGGGATAATCTCACCCTTGAGTTCACCTGTCATCGTGTCGATTAGCTTGCAAGAACTGTCGTTGCCAACGTATAGGGTTGCGGGCGTGGCGATGAACGTATTGCGGTGTACCATCATGCCTTCAGGCAAATTTCGCTCCCAAAGGATTGTACCGTTGTAACCATTGAACGCCACGAGTTTGTTGAGGTAAGGTTCTTCCCGCTTTTTGAAGGCAACGTGCCCGAACGCCTTGAACACGCGCCCTGCTGAAGCCACTGCAACTTGAGGCACGGGCGCGTAGCGTGGCGCCGCAAGGAACTGCGTCAGATAGGGTGCCCGGGCGATTCGGTCTTTCGATTGGGGGTTGTTGTCTGGGCCGTGATATGGGTGGCTCCAGTCATCGACACCCTTTGGAAAAGGCTTGGTCAATTCTTTTTGCCCCAAGAGCGCCTTGCCCTCGGGACGGAGTACACGACGCACCTCGTCATCAGCCACATCGGACAAATCGCCCAACGCCACGAGCACATCAGCAACGTTGTCCGCCAAGTGAATTCGCGTTGGCTCTCCTTGCTCTACATAAACCCGTGTTCCGTACAGCCCGGCTTCATCCGCCGCCTGGCGAGCAGTTTGTACGTCCCGTGGGGCTTTCAACTGGACAAATATCATCAGTTCACTACTACGAGCGAGGTCAATCGCCAATTTACACCCTTTATCCCCCAGCACGACGCAAATACCGCGAGTGACACCTATCTTGCCAATAATCGTTTTAGCGTCCAACACTTGGGACGCTGGTTTTACTATCGTCAAACTCGCAACTATTGCCGTTAGAACGACAAACAAAAATATCAGTTTCTTGCAAATTCTCATCTTTTTTTGGCGACAGGAACCCCCCTCTGATTCTTAGAATCAGGAGGGGTATGTTGACGCCAATACCTCCTTGCATAATATTATACCTTCCCACAGAATATTTTGCGGCTAAAAAACCGAGTTTTGCCGAAAAAATCCGTTTTTATTACCCTGATGAAGCTCGACGACTATCGTCTTACGGAGCTACGCACCCCTTCGTCTTACGGAGCTACGCACCTCCAATTTTGCAATTTGTAATTCGTAATTTTTAAAGCTGCTTCTCCCATTCGTGTGCTAAAACACTCAAGTTCCTGCCTTCGTAACCCGTAGTGTCAAGCTGTCCTTTTGCATCGGAGTTTTAGCTTGGAGGATAATGCGAGTGAGGCGATTACCCCAGATTTGTCTCAGTCCGCCATCTTCGATGGTGATTTCCTCGACACAAGCTGTGAGTTTGCTCGCCTCGTAATGCAGTTGAGCGGCACCGGAAAATCGACCATCGGGAAGTTCCAAAGGTTTGAGCAAAATCTTGTCACCGTCTTGTAGCACAACTTGACAGGGAGTAAGCAAGCTGAGAAAAATGTCATTTGAGGAATCCCTGAGTTCGTAGGCATCGGTAATTGTGATGTTCCGCCCACGGTTGAGGATGACGGTGCGCATCCAGGTTTTGGCATGGGCTTCTTCGGGGTACGCACCGGCAATGTCAAGGGCAAGTTCAGCCGTTTGGTCATCAGCTTGATAAATGACATTTCGGGCGGCGCATTGTCGTCCGGGTGCTTGCTGGACGCTGTTGACCGTAGGTAGGCTGTGATAGGCTGACTGCATAGTCCAGATTTCATAGCGTCTGGAACTGAAGGTTTTCGCCGTGTAGGTTTCCACTCCGGCATCCACGATGACTGGCTTGCCGTCAATGTAGACGATGAAGTGGCCAATGTCGTTGTGGTTGTGGCTTTCGGCGTTATGCCCACCCTTGACAGCAACGAACATACCGTCTGATGTCCCTTCATTGTCGCGGGCAACCATTACCTGGATTTCGTCGAGCCAGACATCGCGTGGCAATGGCTGTGCAGGTTCGGCTTTGAGGACATCTTCCAGCGAGAAGAGAGCAGGGAGCAAACGGCCGATGCTGTCGGTGATGCCATTGTTCTGGATGTCGTGTTTGTGGGCTGACCAAGTTCCCAAAGCCATCATCTGTGAGTCATTGATGCGTTTGCCGAAGCCGTATACCAGTGCGGGCGACGGGGTAAGCATGGCTGGAGCGTCTGCGAAGTTGATGAAATACCGGTCATGGATTTGCACACGGTAGATGAATTTACCGATGTTCTGGATTAGTTGGTCATCATAGACGTTGATGTTACCGTTCGTGGCACCATGGAGCAATTCAAGGCAATCGTAGAGTGAGGCACCAGCCCTGCCCCAGTAGCTGGGCCCTTCATCACAGCCACCGTCTTTTGGATAGCGGTCAATGAAGTTATCAAGTGCTCTCATGGCTTTGGCGACTAATTTGAGGCGACGTTCCTCGTCCTTTTCAACTAAAAGAGCCGAGGCAATCCAGTTTGAGCATATCCAGGGGTTCCAGTTGTTCACCCGTTGTCCGCCGAAGCCCATCCAGCCGAAATCGTCGCGTTCTAACAGAGGCGTGAGGATACGGCGATTGATTTCGAGTTCGATGCGGGGAACGATGAGCGGGGAAACAGTGTCGAGATTTGGACCAAGAAGGTAACCGGTCCAAGCGAGGAGTGTTGATGTCTCGGCGGCAAAAAGGTCAACGATGGGTTCCGCAACGTCAGGCAGCCCAGAACCAGCTTTTTGCACGCCGATGTGGGCTGGTACTCCCCAGAAGGACTCTTCGCAAATAGCCCAGATGCCGTTGGTTATATCATCCAAGAACTGCCCCTGTCCTTCCATGCACTCGGCAATGACCAAATCACAGAGCGTTCGACGGCGGCCAAAGCTGAGTCTCTGGTAACGGTTTCGGTCACCGTTGCGGACGAAATCCAGAAAGCGGACGGCTGGAATGAAAGGCCATTCGTGGTTGAGTGTGTTGTTCCCCCGGGTGGTGTGTGCCTTGCGAATTGATTCAGGCAGGGCTTCCCAGGGTTCGCGTTCACTGGCGGTGGGATACGGATGCCAATCTTTCTGAGGGATAAGGATGGATTTTAAAGTTTCTTCAGGATAAATTTCAAATAACATTGTTTACTTACCTCCTTTAGCGAAACCGAGTAGGTCAAGATTCACATCTCGACTGTCGATTTTGGAAAATTGACCTACGGGGTTTCTAAAAACTCTCGGCTCATGTCAAAAATAAGTGCAAGGTAGCCACCATAAACCGAGTTTCTCGGAGAAACTCGGTTTTTTTGCACGATTTCTTAACATGAGCTAAAAACTCTCAATCAGCAAGTCCTACTACAAACGTGGCTGCGCTTTCTTTGCTCTCCTTGTAACCGATGCGAATTGCTCTTGCTCTCAGCGTTGTCTTGCCCTCGGATAAGCGCAGAGGAGTGGTATAGAGCAGCCAGTGCGGTTTATCGCCTTGCTCAAACGTGTAGGCAATAGACGCTCCTTGCGTGGCGCAATGAAGTTGTACCAACACAGGAGCTTTGAAAGTTCCGCCTTCCGGCGCTGCCTCTTGTCCCGGGCTTTCTTCGCAAATCGGGATGAACACAGGCGGCGCAGTCTCCGGCTGTTCACCGTTAGGATACCATCGGCGAACCATCTCAGCCTCTGGGATTTCGCCCATGTCCCCTACTCCCTGAATCCAGGCGTCCAGCGCTTCACGAAGACGTTTGAGTTCTGGTTGATATGCAGGTTTGTCTGCGAGATTGTGAATTTCGTATGGGTCAATTTGCGTATCGTAGAGTTCTTCAGCGGGGCGATGCGATTGGAACATCAGCAACTGCGGCCCCTTGAGTTCACCAGCCATATATAACCGCCACATCTCCTGTAGGATAGGGTGTCTATTTCGATACGGAATCCAGAGCAAATAAGGTTTGTCGGGGTAGTAGTTGCGGATGTACTTGAAGCGTTTGTCACGCACAGCGCGCACCATGTCATAGGATTCATCGTATCGGTCGCGGCTCATGTACACATATTCGCGCGGTGGCGCAGCCTGCTCGCCCAGAAACGCTTGCCCCTGTATATGCAGAGGAATTTCAGTGTTCGCAAGAGAGAGTACCGTTGGTGCGAGGTCAATTGTGCTAATCAATTGCTCGTTGACGCTCCCTGGTTCCAAATGTCCCGGCCAACGGACAATCATCGGCACATGAACGCCTGAATCATAGGGCCAGCGTTTGCCTCGCGGCAAAGGCCCGTGGTCACTCCAATGGAAGATGACTGTATTGTCGGCCAGTCCATCTTCTTCAAGTTGCTTGAGGAACTCGCCGAGTAATCGGTCATTGTACTCAATGTTGGTATACATGCGGGCCATAGCCTCGCGTACCTTGGGCGTGTCTGGGAAATACGGTGGTAGTTTGATAGCGTTTGGGTCAAAAGTGATTTCGGGGCATTTATCCGGCCACATGCCGCTTTCATGGGTACGGGTGGGATTGAATACGGCGAAAAACGGCTGTTCAGGGTTTGGACGGTTTCGCCAGTGAGCTTGGCTATTCAGTTCGTCCCAAGCGGTCAACGGCGGCTCAAATTGGTAATCGGTCTTCACATTGTTGGTACAATAGTAGCCAGCGGCTCGCAAATACTCTGTGAAACATTTCACGTAATGCGGTACCACGGCGGAGTAGGGCGTCGGCAGTTCCGGCGTGAAGCGATTGGTGTGGGCTGTGCGCATGTGGTGGGTGCCGACGGAGATGGGATACATGCCAGTGATAACCGCTGACCGGGCAGGTGCGCACACGCCAGCAGTGGAAAAGGTATTCGTCCAACGGCAACCCTCGGCTGCCAGGCGGTCGAGATTGGGTGTGCGAGCGACTGTGTCGCCGTAGCATCCGTAGAAAGGGTTGGTGTCTTCAAAGGAAACCCAAAGGAAATTAGGTTTTTTCTTGTTTTGCATTTATTCCCTCCTTAATATAATGTGTAGGTCAAGATTCACATCTTGACTGTCGATTTCTGAAAATTGACCTACGGGGGTTTCATATCGAAATATGTAGGTCAAGTTCATATCTCGACTGTCGATTTCTGAAAATCGACCTACGGGGTTTCTACGGAATTTCCACATCGTGTTTCAAGGAAATGAGGGTTGTAAGGCGCTCTACGTCCCGGACAGTCCTCTCGCTGGCATACCTG
>CAZRLY010000141.1:0-15767 GCA_964601015.1 uncultured bacterium | reverse complement strand
CCTCCTATGGTGAAGTATCTGCGTATTGATGACCGAAGGTTGTCAAAAAGCAGTATTTGTTTCCGTCACTAAATCGGAATTGCGACGAAAACTTATAATGTGGTGCTGGCGTCACCCGGCGGCAAAGGCGAAAACCTTGCCGTCGTAAATTAAGCGTTCCCGAACAACTGACTTTGTTTCCGTTGGTTTTGCCGATGGAAAAACAAAGCGGGCTGTGAGGTGCAAAGCCTAAGAATCCTCGCTCTTTAGGGCGGGGAGTACGTCAACATAACCTTCCAATTATCAGACGTATTGACCAGAAAATATATCCCCCCTCCACTACTAACCCCGCTACCCAAACTTTGCGATTTTTATTCCTTCATTTGGCGTTGTCTCGTTTTCCCGTTTTCATTCTTAGAATTGTCACGCTAACTCGGGAATAGAAAATGACGTTTGTAAACTATCCCCTTTATTAGAAGGAGGTTCAAAATTATGTTAGAAGCACATGATTTGATAAAACAATATGAATTGGTGCCAAAGATGCCAATCAGCGATACCGCCGATATTTTGACCGCTTTGGAGGCGGAAAAACCACCAATTGACCCATTTTCCTATGCCTACATGCACAGTGTAGGAGAGTCTCATTTCGTTAGGCTTGCAAGGGCGATTTACGCGAGATGGATTACCATGCCAGCTATAATTGCCGAAGATGACTTGATAGTCGGCAGAATGGTGGGGAATTCCATCGGTGGGTTTAGTTTTGGAGGCGGGGTATCCTGCGATACTGGTTACGCGGAAGGGTTGATGCGAGAACATCCCGATAGAAAAGAGGAGATTGAAAGAATAGTTGAATTTTGGCAGGACAAAACCGTCGGCAGCCGTATCCATTGGGCTGAAGACGAACGGTATTTGTCTGGTCAAAATGTCTACTGGGCAGGTTGGGGTGGACATGCCATTTTGGATTTCACCCGCATTTTGGAAAGTGGAACCGATGGTTTGCGAGAACGCATCAGAAATGCGATGTATAAAGACGGGGATGATGAGAAGAAACAGTCATTCCGTAAATCTCTGTTGACCATCTGTGACGCAATTGACCTTGTCGCCCACAATTACTCGCAAAAAGCAAGCGAAATAGCACTTGAGGAGACGGATGCGAAAAGAAGAAGTGAACTGGAAGAGATAGCGGAAATCTGCTCAAGAGTGCCGCTAAATGGCGCATCGTCCTTCAGAGAGGCATTACAAACCTTCTGGTTCATCCACCTTCTGGACGGCAACGATTCACCCGGCAGATTCGACCAGTATATGTCCCCGTATTACAAGCGGGATGTGGATAACCATGCCATCACGCAGGAAGAAGTCCAGTCTCTGCTTGACCACTTGTGGAAGCGTTTTAACGACGTTCGTTCGTGGAATGTCTGCGTCGGCGGGTTGAAACCGGACGGCGCTGACGGCACGAACGATTTGACATTTATGTGCATGGAAGCGACAAGACGTTGCCGGAAAGTCGCGCCAAATCTCAGTTTGCGATTACATAAGGATTCGCCAGACGAGGTATGGATGAAGGCGATGGAAGTCATCGAAACGGGAGTGGGCATGCCCGCCCTGTACAACGACGACGTATTAGTGCCAGCGATGATGCGATATGGTATCCCAGAAGAAGACGCCAGGGATTATGCCATGAACGGTTGCAGTCAGGTTGATATTCAGGGCAAGTCGCACATGGGGCTTGAAGATGGCGAAGTAAACTTGTTAAAATGTCTGGAACTCGCATTGAACAACGGTTTTGACCCGTTGCATGAGCGGCAAATTGGTCCGGAAACAGGCGATAATTTTCAGAGTTTCGACGATGTAATGAACGCTTACAAAAAACAGATCGAATTTGCCACCATGCGAGTTTGTAACGCCGCAAACGCCGTCCAGAAAGCGCACGCTGAAACGTCGCCAAATCTGTTCCGCTCGTTGTTCATAGACGATTGCATCGAAAAGGGTATAAACTTCAAAGCCGGCGGCCCGCGTTACAATCACGGACAAATCCTGACGCAGGGAATCGCCAATACAGCAGATTCGCTCGCGGTCATAAAAAAGCTGGTATTTGAAGAAGAGAACATCACGATGGACGAGTTGATGGACGCGCTGAAAGACGATTTTCCCAACGAACAATTCCGCCAACTGCTCATCAACGGCGCGCCAAAATACGGCAACGATGACGATTACGTTGATGCCATCGCCAAAGAAATAGTCGGTCATTTTTACACGGAACTGAACAAACACAAGACGTGGCGCGGCGGAACTTACGGAGGAGGTTCAATCGTGTTCGTCCGTGCCGTCTCCTTCGGCAGCCACGTCGGCGCAACCCCAGACGGCAGAAAAGCTCGCACGATTTTGGCAGATTCAGTCGGCCCAACACGCGGGCTGGATAAAGACGGCCCAACAGCCATGTTCAAATCTGCCGCCAAAACACCCCAGGTACTCGCTCAAAGCACATACCTTCTGAACGTGAAATTCACTCCAGTTGTGTTGCGGGAGAATAAAGAGAAGGTTATCGCGCTATTCAAAACCTACTTTGCGGAAGGCGGGCAGCAGATTCAGGTCAATGTGGTGGACAAGGAAACGCTGCTGAAGGCAAAATCTGCCCCGGATAGTTATCGTAACTTAGTAGTGCGCGTCGGTGGATTCAGCGCATACTTCACACAGCTTTCCGGTGAATTGCAGGACTGCATCATCGCAAGAACGGAACATGAAATGTAGGTCAATTTTCCAAACTCGACGATGTTCGGGGGTTGAACCCCGAACGAACAGTCGAAATGTAAATTTTGACCTACAAAATTAGCGCCGTCAAGAAAGGTATCGCCACCCGACGCCATCTGACTCAAAGACGCAGGTACCATCCACGTCGGTGCGGAAAGTTCGCACTGGCGTGGCTTCTTCGATTATCTGAAGCGCGCTGGCTTCGGGATGTCCATATAGGTTTTTCCCAACGGAAATGACGGCATATTGAGGACTAATGGCGTCTAATACCTCTTCGTCGCTGCCGTACTGACTTCCATGATGGCTTACCTTTATCAAATCAGCTTTCAGATGTCTGCCGTGTTCCATCAGAATTTGCATCCAACTAGTACACGTGCGCGGAAGTTCTTAACCCCCCGTTGGTATTCGGGTGTCGGGGTAATTAAAGAAGGTGTTGGGGTAATGGAGTGTTGGGGTAATGGGGTAACCAACCCCGATACCCCATGACCTTTTTTTCCCCCAATCCCCCAATACCCAAACACCCCAATACCAAAAAGCAAGAGTACCACAGGAGGAAGAGGGGGGGCAAAGATTTGCGCCCATGTGTACTAGTACATGTGGGCGTAAGTTCTTAACCTCCCTTTGTTTGAGTGGATATGTGGACGATAAAGAGCGCTGGGGCATTGGGGAGATGGGGCAAAAGCTCCAATGTTCTCTTTTGCTCCAACGCTCCAACGCTCCAATGCTCTCTTTTACTCGCCTACTCCCCTAAATCGAGAGATGGGTCAAAAATTTGCGCGCTCGTGTACTAGTTCCATACAGCAGCCGGTTCATGATAGCAACGGCTTCTTTATGCCGTCTTTTCGTCTCTTCGACCAGTTTGGAAGCACCAATGACTTCCCCTTCCTCTGAAAGAATAATCTCTAACACATCGCCCTCTTTTAAATCTCCGAAGATATATTGAGCAAGGGTGGAGAGCTTGACATCAATCGCCTCCTCTTCATCTTCGCCGAGCAGTAGGAGAGCGTAACCACTATTGATTTGGTCTAAAAAAGCAGTAGTTTTCATAGCGAACACCTTTTTTTCCGAATCTTTCAATATTATACCATTTTAGCGGGTAAGAGATTTTTGGTCTCTTTTTTTCTGTTGACAAAATACCAAGCTTGACATGACGGAAGGAATATACTAAACTTTCTGAAAACTCGCAAATGACCGAAAGGAAACAAACATGAGTAAAACAAATAGTTATCTAAGACCGGCGTTTTGTGCCAAATTGCTCACCCGCCGGCTACACGTTCACTATTCCAAAATTTCTGCAAAGTAGCGTCCAGTTCTTGATATAATCTGTAGTTATTTTCGTATTGTTCCGCATGTGCGCGGTTTGGTTCTTTTTTATCCCCGATTTTGACCCACCTGTTTGCCGTTTCTCGGATGCTTTTGAATGTACCAATTCCCACGCCAGCTAAGATTGCAACGCCCAGCGATGCCGATTCAAAAATCTGCGGGGCTAACACGGGCTTTTTAGTAACGTCAGCGATGATGTGTCGCCAGAGAAAACTCTTCGCGCCTCCACCGACTACAAAGATTTCGTTTATTTCATCCATCCGTCCGCTGTCATCAAGCAGGTGGCGGATGAGATAAGCGTTGCCTTCGAGAATAGCGCGAATCAGGTGGCATTTCTGGTGTGCCAATGTCAGTCCGAAGAAGACACCTTTTGCGTCTGGATTGGGACGGATTGCGCGTTCACCCATCATGTGCGGCAAGAAGATAATCCCACCCGCGCCCGGTTCGGCTTTCTCTGCTTCGGCGGCTATGAGAACATACGGGTCAATTTTCATCCTCCCCGCCTGCATTACCTCGGCATGTCCTATTACATCCTTGTACCACTTTACGGTTGCCCCCAGGGTAGCGGTAGCGCCAAGCCATCTGGTTCGCACAACATCGTATTTGTCATCGTCAGGGTTCTCCGCCTCCGAATGCAACGACATGCCCATCCACGCGGCAGTACCCATGTAGAGACAAACGCGACGTTGAGCGTAGATGTTTGCGCCAATGAGCGTAGCGTAAACGTCGGACGAGCCAACGACAACCGGCGTTCCTTCTGCAAGGGTGGTTTCCTCTGCCGCTTGGGAAGTGACGCAGCCAGCGATGTCTGTGGATTGTCGGATGAGGGGCATTTTTTCTCTTGGCACATCGATAATCTCTTCCAAAACTTCGTCCGACCAATTTTTAGTCTCCTTATCAAGCAGGGATGTCCCACCGCTATCGGTGACATCAGTGGCAAATTCGCCCGTCAATTTAACACGGATGTAATCCTTGGCGAGAAGAAATTTATGCGTCTTTTCAATTACATCCGGCTTGTGCTGTTTTATCCAGAGCAGTTTTGCCGCCGATGTCGTCGTACTCGGGTATCTGCCCGTATAATGGAAAAATTTGTCACCGAAGTTTTCAACCATCCACTGACATTGTGGCTTACATCTTTGGTCAATCCACAACATCGCCCTATCAACTGCATTGCCAGAGGTGTCAACGGGGATAAGCGCGTGCATCAAACCGCAAAGCCCGATGCAGACAATTTGGTCGGATGTAATTTTGGTGTCTGCCAGTATTTGCCTGATTAGCTTTTTAACAATCTCCCACCAATCGCCCGGGTTCGCTTCGACATGGGTAGGCTGAGGATAGTAAACCGGCGTCTCTGATTTTGCAAAGCCTACTAATTCGCCTACATCGCTGAATATAGCGACTTTGCAACTCGTTGTGCCGATGTCTATTGATAAAAAATAGGGTAGGTTATTCATTATAAAAGAGCCACAGAATCAAAAAGCTAGATAACCGTGACTGTTTGAGCGATAACGAGAATATCCAATTGCTCAAAGCGGCCTTTGAGTTGTTCCTTATAGTCGGTAAAAAACTGTTCGCTTTGGCTCCCTTCAGAATATTGAAAGTCCAGTGTGGTAACAATGATAATCTCATCGACATAGCGGCGATTTTGAAACTTCCAGATGCCTTTCAAGGGATTTCGCTGTTCTATCATTGTGACACCACCGAAGCGTTCCACTAATTCAAATTCCACTTGTCGATAATGTCCTTCGGGAATCATTGTCCCATCGTTATATCGCAAAGGCAAATAAATGTCAAACCGCAGAACGAGTTGAGACAAAGGAATCACCATCCGTTTCCCCTAAGATTTCAAACTTTAATTGAAGCTGTTGCAGCCGAGCAAGTTGATAATGGGAAATGACATAGCGATTGTCTTGCGCAGGTGGGATTCGATGTACCGGCTCCCTGGTTTCAATCAGTGTGCGCCAGGCTTTATTTGCTGTTTCAGGAAGTAATCGGACAACTGGCATTTTTATTCCTCCTTTTGATTTTAGGACTGTCGGTGTATTAAAATCAAAATACATAAGTCAGGCATCCATTGACTTAATTCACTTTTGTTAAAATCCCCTTCCAATTCACCTCACCCACTCACTAACTTTAAACGTGTGATGCTTATGTGTGCCTGTCGGTGGCTATTCCATCTTAACGACGACTTTGAACCCCTTCTGTCCTTCAACCGTGTCAAGTCCTTCCTTGATGTTTTCCAGCGGCAGGACATGGCTGATAAGCGGTTTGACTTTGACGATGTTATGGTCAATTATTTTCAGCGCTGTTGTGAAATTGTGTGGCGTAAAGTCGTGGCTACCTGTGAGGTATATCTGTTTGTAGTGGATGAGATTTGGGTCAAGTTCCATCTTCGCTGGCGGATACGTTCCTGCGAAGAAATTTACTGTAGCGCAGATTCCCGCCATTTGTAACGCCATCTCCATGGCTTTTGTTGAACCAACGGCGACTAAAAGTACATTCGCGCCGCGTCCCTCCGTCAACTCTTTCACCTTTTCGATAGCGTCTTCCTTAGTTGGGTTGACCGCGTCATCTGCGCCTACCTCCTTTGCTTTCTCAAGCCGTTCTTCAATTAAATCACAGGCTATCACTCGCGCTCCGAGATGTTTGGCAAGTTGGATGTGTATCAGCCCAATCGGGCCATTTCCCACTATCACAACGTCATCGCCCATTTTTATGTTGCACATGCTAATCCCATTGATACAACAGGCAAGCGGTTCAGTGAAAGTGGCTTGTTCGTAAGACACGCCCTCTGGGATAACCCGCATGTTAGATGGTATGGAGATGCCGTATTCGCTGAACCCGCCCTGCGCTACTCCACCTTTGAAATTTTCGCAGTAGTTGAAAATCCCACGACGGCAGTAGTAACATTCGCCGCATACCACGCGCCAATCGTTGGCAACCCGGTCACCCACCTTAAAACCTTCTACGAGCGAACCTACTTCAACAATTTCTCCAACCCATTCGTGTCCCAGCCGGCGCGGATACGCGGACGTTTTCCGCGCGCCAGTATACCATCGCACATCACTGGGGCAAATACCACAGTCCTTAATTTTAATCAACAGTTTAGATTCGTCCATCTGCGGCATGTCGGTTTCTTCCACTCGCACATCTCTGGGAGCGTAAAGCAAAGCCGCTTTCATTTTGTTCGGCATTAATGTCTCCTTCTAATGAATTTTGCAGATTTCGTATGGAGTGCAAAAATTAAATTTTTATAGTCGTTTCACACCACTCAAGGTATTTTTCGTATTCCTGTTCGAAGTTAGGGGTAAACATGTTGCTGCAAAGATTATTTTCTATTTCCGACAACTGCCAGAAGCGTCCATCGGCTATTTCATCAGCGTCCAGCGTTATTTGCCCATTGTATATGCACGTATATGTGCGCACGAATTCCGTTTCCACCTCGTTACGCATCCAGTAGTCGTAGAGATGTTGTACTGGTGTGTTTTCTATGCCCAGTTCCTCCTTCATCTCCCGACGAACTGCCTCCTCAAACGTTTCACCGGAATTTAGATGCCCCCCTACGGAAGTATCCCACTTGCCCGGTTGAATATCCTTGTTCATAGAGCGTTTCTGGAGGAACAACTCTCCGTTAGAATTGAACACCAAAACGTGTACTACTTGATGCGCAAGCGAGTTATTGCTATGGCATTCCCTGCGCGTAGCTTTGCCTATAATCCTTCCTGTGCTGTCGATAATATCGAAGTATTCGTCGTTTTCTATCGCTACGATAATTTTCGCACTCCCTTCGTCCAGCCCCCGCTCACAAATATCCCAACGCCGCCAGTCGCTTTTTGACCTTTTCTTCCTCTTCTTCAGAGTAAGCAGATTCAACCTTGGGGATATATCCAAGCGCTTCAAGTGTGACGATAATCTTTCGGGCGCTGTCCTCCGGCGTTTCTATGTCCGTTTCAACGATGACTTCAGGATTTTGTGGTTCCTCATAGGGCGCGGATACGCCTGTGAAATCCTTTATCTCACCAGCTTGCGCTTGCTTGTATATCCCCTTGACATCCCGTCCCATGCAGACGGAAACGGGGCATTTCACATATACCTCAACAAAGTTGCCTACCTTTTTTCTCGCATCATCCCTAATTTTTCGATAGGGCGAGATTAGAGCGCAGATGACAGCCAATCCGTTGTCACAGAGCTTTTTGGTTTCGTTTGCAATCCTTTTGGCGTGAGCGGTTCTGTCCTTCTTGCTGAAACCAAGTTGTGGGGAAAATCTCTGCCTGGCGGCGCTGCCATCCAGGACTTCGACGATTAATTCCCTTTCACTAAGTTCTTCCTCAAGTAATTCTGCTATTGTTGTCTTGCCTGAACAGGGTAATCCTGTTAGCCAGATTGTAAATCCTTTATCCATAGTCTTCCCTTCAATTACCCAACCATTCGTATCAATTTAGGGAATAAATATGGTTTGTAGCGCCGGTTGAGTAGACTCGGAATGAAGTGGAGAGTCGTATCGAAACCAAGCGGAGGACGTATCGTAAGCATTGACATGCCCCGCTCACTTGGTTTCGATACAGTTCTTCACTCCGTTCAGAACTTACTCAACCGGCGTTTGCTTCTCTTAACTTGATACGAATGATTCCCTTCAATTACCCAACTACTTTCCCTTCCATATCTTCCGGCGCTTCCACGCCTAAGCGATTGAGGACGGTTGGCGCTACATCCATTATATGCAATCCGTCAACCTTGTGGGGGTTGTTTATATTTCGGTCGCGCATGATAAATATTCCGCATTGAGCATGGTTTGCGTCATCCGGCCCTGTGTCGTTTTCAAAGGTGTGAACTGTGTTTAACCCGATGCTTCCAACCGAGCGCCAGTCCAAATCACCAAAATAGACTATCAAATCTGGGGGGATATTGTTGACGTCGGAATAAATGTCCTGTGGTTTGAAAACCCTTGTGCCGATGGAGTTGCCATTTTCATCTTCCAACGCTTCCAGTTTCTCTTTCAATTCGTCGCGTATATTTTCGTAATCCTCTGGTTCGATAATTCCATTTGGTTCTCTGCCTTTGACGTTCAGGAAGATGCGAGCGTAGTAGCCGCCTGAACCCCACGCTTTCGTCCTATCCCAGTCTATGTCTTCTGTCCTCAGCGGTTTGACTTCTTTTGGTGCATCTTTGAGCGTTAAGTACCCTTCGCTGATAAACCATTCGTTGACGCAAATCCCACCTTCCATGCGTTTGATGCCGTGGTCAGAAACCACCATCACTACGGTATCATCGTTCACATTGGCAATCAATTCTCCGATTCTTTCATCAAGATATTTGAAATAATGCTCAATTGCGTACTCATATTTGGAGCCCGGTTCGTACTTTCGATGTTGTTCGTCGAAGAACTTCCAAAACGCGTGGTGTATCCTATCCGGTCCCATTTCAACCATCATGAAAAAATCCCACTCCTTAGTATTCATCAAGTGGTTTGCTACTTTAAAACGCTTTTCCGTCATTTCATAAATCTGTTCGAGCAAATAATCCTTATTTTCTGTTCTGAATTCCTCGACATCAAGCATGTAATCTCCAACAATTTCCCTTATCTCATCCTTCAAAGAAGCGGGATAGGTATATCTGCTGTTAGTGTCAGGGGTTAGGAACGAGGTAATCATGTATCCGTTTAACGGTTTGGGCGGGTAAGTTTGCGGAACGCCTATGATAATTGACCTTTTCCCATGTCGCGTTAGAATACGCCATACGGTATCTTCCTTCACTAATTTGGAATTAGCGATTGTCATCTCATCATAAGTATAATTCGCCCTATTTCTAAACCCATAAAAGCCGAGTTTCCCCGGATTTTTGCTTGTCATCATCGACATCCACGCCGGACAGGTTATGGCTGGAATAGTGCTTTCCAATTCGCCGTATATCCCATTTTCCATCAACTTTCTGATGTTTGGTAAATTGAATTTATCAAAGACCAAATCAGGCGGCGCGCTGTCTAATCCGATTATTACTACTTTTCTGTCCATTAACGTCCTCACTTACAAGATATTTCTCAATAGATTATATAGAAACATCGCAACATTTGTCAAGGAAAAACTATATTTCTCTGGACAAACCATCCGAAATGGGGTATCATTTTAGGTAATTTTCAAAAATAAAGTTAATGTTGTAAACAGTGTATTTGCATTGATACTGTGACTGGTAGACTGGTGAGTAGTGACTGGCAGTAACCAATAACCAGTAACGTCATCATTTGCCAAGGAACACGAAAAAAAATGGAGGCTAAACGATGTCCGATACAATGACTTCCTACGAACGTTACAAGTGTGTATATGCTCACGAGGAACCAGACCGGATTCCAATGGTTGATGGCCCGTGGGGAACGACGGTTGCCCGGTGGAGAAGAGAGGGATTACCAGCGGGTGTGGGTGTGGGTGATTTCTTTGGTTTTGAACGCGTCGCCGGCATCGGCACCGACAACAGCCCACGCTTTCCTACACGGCGAGTGGAGGAGACGGATGATTATGTGATTACCACCACAGGCTGGGGCGCTACGATGAAAAATTGGAAGCATGCCTCTTCTACGCCTGATTTTTTGGAGTTCTACATAAAGGATAGGAAAACGTGGGAGGAAGCCAAAGCACGTATGACGCCCACAGAAGACCGGGTCAATTGGGCACACATTGAGCAAAATTATTCCACATGGCGCGAACAAGGTTATTGGATACAGGCGGGCGCCTGGTTCGGTTACGATGTATTCGCCAGTTGGCACGTCGGAACGGAAAGGGTGCTCATAGCTCTGTTAGAAGAACCAGAATGGTGCATGGATATGTTCAATCACGCTCTATCAGTGAATTTGGCGCTTCTGGAAATGGTTTGGGATAAGGGCTACAAATTCGACTGTCTGAGCTTTCCCGACGATTTAGGATACAAGAATGGATTGTTTTTCTCGCTGGATACTTACCGCGAGGTAGTGAAACCAGCACACAAACGTGCTTGCGATTGGGCACATGAGCGCGGCGTCAAAGTGATGCTACATTCCTGCGGCAACATTATGGAAATAATCCCGGATTTGATTGACGCGGGGTTCGATGGAATCAACCCGCTGGAAACAAAAGCTGGAATGGATGTGGTAAAGGTCAAAAAAATGTACGGCTCGCAACTGGTACTCCAGGGCGGCATTGACGTCAGAAAGATGATACAGGCTGACCAAATTGAGGAGGAGGTGCGAACCAAAGTTACGGTAGCAAAAGAGGGCGGCGGCTACGTCTACCATTCTGACCACTCTGTCCCAGACAACGTGAGTTTTGCCGATTACTGCCGCGTGATAGATTTGGTTAAGCACTACGGGAATTACCGGTAGTGAAGGAATCGAATGCTATTTCTCAAAGGTGAGTAGAAGGGATAATGGGCGGTGTAGTTTATGGATATATTCAAAACATTCATATATCAACTTAAGGAATGAATATAGTTTTAATCGCTGTTCAAGTAGCCCGTAGCGCCGGTTGAGTAGACTCGGAACGAAGTGAAGAGTCGTATCGAAACCAAGCGGAGTGCGTATCGCAAGCATTGGCATGCCCCGCTCACTTGGTTTCGATACGGTTTTGAACTCCGTTCAAAACCTACTCAACCGGCGTTCGCTCCGTTAAGTTGATACGAATGGTATACCATTTCAAAACATTCTGATACCCGAAAGTCTCGGCGGGAATCCCCTTACAAAAGATTGAGAGTGCTATTTTTGGGGGAGTAATAATTCAGGAATATCCAACCCATCAACCCTTGCCGAGATGTGTCATCCGTTCTACTGCAACCACCCATCGTCCTATTGAAGTTGTTTGCGATATTAGCTACGAGGAGGAATGGCTGACTATCGTGACGGTAACGCACGGAAAAACCAAACGAGGTAGGAGATGGAGGTAAAGAAAGATATGGATAAAACACCGTTGCACACCTGTTCTTTATGTGGTGGCAAGGTATTTCAAACACAAGAAGATATTATCTTGAAATTTCCCAAGCATATTGCGGTTATCGAAGAAGCGGCGGTTGGCAAGTGCGAGGGGTGCGGAGAACACTATCATCTACCCGAAACGTCTCTTCGCATTGAAAAAAAGATAGAAAAACTTTTGCAAGAAAAGAATATTTCAAAAAAAGAGCAAACAAAAATTGAAATATTCTATGCTTCGGAGATACCTATCAAGGAATCTTTAATCGCTCAAAGTTTCCAAAAAAGGATAGAGGCTTTGGAAATGGCAGTTGGCATTTAGCAAAGTGGCGTTTCAGATTTCGACGGCTTACTGTCGAGAAAGAAAAATCGCCTACAATGTTACATACTGATTATGGAAAAAGAAGTAGATATTGACCTTTTGGACCGCGAAGAATTACGAGACGCATCGTCGCAGAAAGTAGAAATGGTGACGGAATCTGACCTTTTGTTACTGGGCAATTCGTACGTCCAGGACGGGAGATACTCAAGGGCTGTCGAAGCATACAAGCGGGTAGCAGAAATTGAACCAAATTTCGCCGGAGTTTATTACAACCTCGGATTCGCATACTACAAAAACGGAGATTTTGATGAAGCCAAGCGTGAAATAAAAAAAGCCATCAGTTTACAATCTGATAACGCCAATTTTCACTATCTACTTGGGCTACTGCTTGACGATGAATACAAATTTCATGAAGCGCTTGAGAGTTTTTCAAAAGCCATCTCCCTGAATGAAGGACACCTTGAAGCGCTCTATTACAGGGGGATGTTATATGATAAGCTGGAAGAATTTCAGAGGGCATGTGAGGATTTTTTCACCATTTTAAGTTTACAAAATGTATCCAAAAACCTTTTTCCCAACGCGTTGCACAATGTGGGCATCATACTTATGAAACTCAAACGGTGGGAGGAAGCCGAGAAAACGTTTCTGGAATATCTGGCAGAGGACAGATACAGCGCCGATGCTCACTATCACCTTGGCGAAATTTATTTGTGTTGGTCAAAAGACACGCAGAGAGCAATAGATAGCTTCCAAAATGCTCTCTCTCTGGTGCCAACTCATCTTGACGCTCGATATGCCTTAGCGTTGTCGTATGCCAAATGCAGGTATTCCCACCCCGATATTCGCGCAGAATACAGGCAGAAAGCAATTGACCAACTTACAGAATTAATTTCAATCAATTGTGAATTTCATACCTTTGAAAGACTTCACGAAGCCTACTTCCTTTTGGGGAGTTTATACGACGACGAACCCGATGGTGCTGATGAAGCGATTGATGCCTACAAACTCGGTTTGGATTACGCAGAATCCCCGGAAGCGCGCAACAATTTGGGAGTGTTGTATTCGCAGAAGGGGATGCTAAATGATGCCGTAAGAGAGTTTCGGCTGGCGATTCAGTCGAACCCAGATTACGAAAGCCCATACCACAACTTAGCAAAGCTCTATTTGCACGAAAGGGATGGCCAGATACTCGGCAATCTTATCAGTTGGCTCAACGGTGTCCCCAACGATGCCGACAAAATTCTGCACAAACTCTCCTTAGCTTTGGTAGATGTCGCTAAATCCGAGGCCTATCAGAGCATCTATTCGAGTTTGCATAGCATAAAAAATCTCGTCGGATTGTCCGGTGCAAAGCTACGACGGGCTACGCGAATGTGTCACAACCAACCTGAACTTTATGAATTGTTAATGGGAATCTTTGGAGAACAGGAAAAATACTATAACGAAATGGTGCTTCTGTTACAAAATCTCAAACAGGAAGAGTTGGTCATTGAAATGGTAGACATCAACAGAGCAGTGAAAAGCGTGCTGAATCGCGCCATGTCCAACCTGTCCGCGAAGAACATCAAATGCCTGACGAACTTTGACGACGCGCTTCCCCACGTCAAAGTTGACCTGAATCAACTCAGGGAAGCATTCGCAAATTTGGTCGTAAACGCCATCGACGCTATGGATTCCGGCGGTACCTTAAAAATAACAACCGAATACGAACCCTCTGGCGTCAGGATAATTTTCGCCGATACAGGCGTAGGCATACCGAAAAAAGAACAGGTAAACGTATTCAAACCGGGCTATAGTCTGAAAGAACATGGAAGCGGATTCGGACTGAACATTATCTGGTGCACCGTCCGAAAACACAGGGGCAAAATCGAATTAAACAGCGAAGAAGGAACCGGAACCACAATTACCATTCATCTTCCCGTTGACTTTGAATCAGCACCCATTCAGAGCAATTTGCAGATGCGCCAGATATTCTACGAAGCACCGTATGATTTAATGGCGGATGAGTTGGCATAAGGTAGCGCACATATCTTGCTAATGATTTGCTTGGTGTTTTGGCAAACCGAAACCAATCTGTCAACACAAAAAGGCGGTTGTCTTTTCCTGTTGTTTGTCTATTTGGTTGGTGTTCCTGTGGCTTTGAGGGCTTCAATCTCTTCTAACTTCAGCCCTGTTACTTCTGAAATCAAAGCAATATCCATTCCCTTTTTCAACATGGAAAGGGCTATCTGCTCCTTTTCTTTTCTGCGTCCTTCTTGATGCCCTTTCTCCTGTCCCTCCTCAAAAGCGTTTTGCTTGGTTCCTTCCCAAGCTGCCTCATCCTTGATTACCCTGAGTTCCTGCGGAGTGATAGCATCACTCTTTATCTCCGAGATTACTGTCTGGAGAGTGGGGTGAGAATATTTTGTCTCATCGACTTGTTCGTCCAGAGAATCAGCGATAAGCTCAAGCCACTCTTTTACACTTTCAGGAGTCTTTTCATTCAGTAGATTGGGATTTAGAAATACAAGTCTGTGCGGATAAACTCCCAGACGTTCTCCAAACTCGTTAATCGGGTCCATATCGCTAACTGCATGACTGAATTTGGGAATCTCTTCCTGCTTGTGAGATTTACCAGTAACCACAACTACTGTGTAGACAGTCTTGTTGAATCGATAATCTGTGTAAGTTTTGACCTGCTGTGCCAATGCTATGAGGTGGTAGTAGAGAAAGCGGTCAAAAAGATCTTCTTCTCTAATGTGCTGAAGCTCGACTATCACACGCTTTTCCGTATCTTCAGCGAAAAGATCATATTCTATGTCAACAAAACCGACCGGTTCGGGATACCTCCATCCAGCAATCACTCTGTCCACATGGATCTCAATTCCCAAGACATCTTTGACAAATTGGCAAAATACCACAGGCTTGCCAAAAGCCTTCTTAAAAGCTGTATCGTATCTCAATGGTACAACAGCTATCATCTTTTTTCCTCCCTTATGAGTTTTGTGAAAAATTGGGCAATAAATGTAGTGGCGTAGTTCCGTCCCGCCATGCGTAGTGGCGTCAGAAGTCTCGCCATTGGACGATTGGACGGACGGAGAAAGTCCACTACATAAGTAGTCGGACATAATTATTTTCATATTCACCGCTCCCGATGGATTGCTAAATCCATCGGGAAAGACTTGGATTTAGCAATCCAAGTCGAGCAGTGTACCATTAAATAAATTTGTCTGGGTACATGCGTAGCGGCGTAGCTCTGTCTCGCCATGTGTAGCGGCGTAGCTCTGTCCTGCCACTTTCTCTACAAATGTCAGGTGATATTTTAACAAATTGGTACTGAACCGTCAACACAAAAAAAGCCCCGAACCGAGATATTCAGTTCGGGGCTTGCACAAATGGCTGCCACATAGGGTAGCTTCTACGGAAATACTATAGGCATCAACTTAACGGAATCTTGACCCGCTCCGTAGGAGCATAATGTTTATAGCA
>CAZRLY010000140.1:6407-15770 GCA_964601015.1 uncultured bacterium | reverse complement strand
CTTGTCAATTGCTAAACGAATGTGACCGGTTGGGAATTGACAAGGTATGTCTTATTGGGAAACAGGACGATATAGCGAAGGCGCAAAAGGAAGCGTCGGATAGGATTTTAGGGTTGGTTTGGATTAGGTTGGGATATGATTCGCCTGACATCGTTGAGGCGGTAAAAGCGCAGGGGATGAACGGTTTGAAAATCATCAATCCTGCGTACAATTACGACGACGAACGGGCTTTTCCCATTTACGAAAAAGCCGTTGATTTGGACTTACCCATTCTCTTCCATTTAGGCATCGTCGCTCGAAATGACACTGCGGAAGATATTCGTGACAGGCATTCTAATCGCATGCGCCCGATTTACCTCGACTACATTGCGCGCATCTTCCCAAAATTGAAAATTATCGGAGCGCATTTAGGCAATCCGTGGTATGAGGAAGCCAGTATGACTGGACGCTGGAATAGCAACATCTGGTATGATTTATCGGGTTCGACGCTCAAGAAAAAAACGCCGGAGTTCATTCGGAGTTTGCTATGGTGGGATAAGCCCAGACACCCATATCAAGCTCACGGCGGGAAACATCCCTACGATAAAATTGTATTCGGCACCGACGTTGCCGTAGAGTGGATGGGGGATGTGATGAATGACTATAAAAAATTGCTGGATGCGCTTGAGGTGCCCGATGAATACCGTCGGAAAATATTTGGACTGACGGCGGCTGAGATATTTGGTATTGCTTAATTCGACGATGTTAGAACTTCGCGTCGCCCAGGATTCTATCCGCCGGGTTGAGTAGGAGCGTAGCGACGTATCGAAACCTTGGTTTGAGTCTAATGTAGTGGCGCACCTCCGTCTCGCCAATGGAGGGACGGAGAACCTCCGCTACATCGGAGTGATTACCCAGATTTTTGCCCGAAGGGGCGAAGTCCCAAGTTTTCGTCGCAATTCCGCTTTAGTGACGAAAACAAATCCGATTTAGCGATGAAAACAAAAGCAATCTTTTCACTCCAACTTACCATTTTCAAACACCCCCCAATATAATTCAGTGTACTCCAAAACGTATATATTTTCTTGCCGCAAGACATGGAAATAACTCAAGCGCAAAACTTTGCATACCGATAACTAAGTTGAACAATATTTCATTTCACGGTTTGTATCTATTATCGTTAAGGGAGTTAAAAGCAGTTGTAGACTGATTTTGCCCCCTTTGGAATAAAAATTGCTAACGATAGACACAGGGTTTTTAGCGGAAAGTAATTGAGCAACCGCTTGCTTAGAAGCCCATACGCAAACTTGATGGACGTTCCAAATAATACTATTAAAGGAATACGAGATGCAAATCGTTTTTAAACCTACTATTGTCTTACTTTTCCTATTGTGTTTCAGTATTGGCATTAGTTTAGCTCAAGAAGCGACGGAAAATCCGCTTTCCGTAGGCGCAAGTACGCCAGAAGATTCTACTGGTGGCGTTAAAAAACCATCGGAGGATACGGATGATTACGTGATAGGCACTGAAGATGTACTGAGCATTTCTGTGTGGGGGCATGAGCAACTCAACAGCCCTAATACGCCCGTCGCTCCTGATGGGAAGATAACTTTGCCCGTTATCGGCGCAGTGAGTGCTGCTGGTTTGACCGTGGCGCAACTTCGCGCATCTATCTCTCAGTCGCTTAAAAAGTATATAAAAGGTGAGCCGGAAGCCGCTGTCAAGGTTGTCGAATTCAGGAGCCAGAAGATCATCATACTCGGTGAGATAAACACGCCGGGCACTCAGAGCTTTGCGACAACCCCTTCCCTCGTAGACGCGATAGCGAAAGCGGGTGGGTATACAGCGGACGCGGACTTGAGCGCTGTGGGAATTATCTCCAAAGATGGCGTTAAAACCACCGTTGACATGAATAAGTACATGACGACAGGTGACCGAAGTTTGCTGCCGAATTTACAGGCCGATGATACAATATTCTTTCCGAAGAAGAGGGAAACCGTCATAATTGGCCCAGACGGTATGCCACTAACCATGCCAGACGGGGAAACTCCGCTCACCGGGGACGTTTTTCCGAGTGCAGGAATTAGCATCACCGTGTCGGGTAACGTGAAGAAACCGGGCAGATATTCTTTCTTGAGTATTCCTACTGTGGTGGCAGCTTTAACCCGCGCAGACTGGGTAAATTCAGAATTTTCTCTCAAATCGGTAAGGGTAATACGCGGCAACCCGAAAAAAGGCGGGCACATCACAGTTGATGTTGACAAATTCTTGAAGACGGGAAATTATTCTCTGCTGCCCCAACTTGAATCGGGAGACATCATCTACGTTCCCGACACCAAACGGATTGAGGAGTTGAAACAGAAGGAGATATCTGTGCTTGGCGCTGTGAAAAATCCGGGTATCTATCAGGTTGACGGCCCCGTCAGTTTGTTAGACGCTCTGGCGCTGGCTGGTGGCTTTGAAGAGAAAGCTGACCAAAAAAAAATACAAATCACGCGAGAATTTAATAACTCATTCGGACATCGAAGCGTGAGCGTTCAGGAATTCATATCGGGCAATCGTAAGAACCTAAACCCAAGCGCAGTGCCAAAGTTGATGCCAGGAGATGCTGTAGTTGTCCCTGTAAAGAAACATGGTTTTTCGAGTTTAGTAAACACCACAAAGGATGTAGCAACCGTTATAGTAAGCGTAGCAACGATGTACAGCCTATATCAGCTTGTAACGAAGTGAGATGGAAAAATATGGCACAATTTTCACTTAAACAGATGAATTTGCAAGACTACTGGAACATTGTCTTGCGTAGAAGAAAAATGATAATTTTGCCCATTGTGATTGTGATGGTACTTGCCATCCCGTGTATTGCCATGATGACACCCATCTATGAGGCGAAAAATATCTTAATTTCGGAGAAGATAGATACCGGTTCAGTTTTGGAGGGTGTTGGCAGGATAAAAGTACCCGACGCGGAAAAATCACATACGGCGAAGGATAAAATTCTCTCAGGCCCATACATGAGGCAGGTAGCAGAACGGGAAGCGATAATAGCGTATCTCCGACAAAATAAGAAGAATAAGAAAAAGTCTATCGAAATTGATGACGCTGTCGATTATCTCCGCAGCATCACACAGGTAAAACAACGCCAGGAATGGATTACCATCATCGTACAACATTTTGACCCTAAAATGGCTACGAGCGTCGCAAACACAGTAGGCGACATCTATGTGGAAAACACCGTTGAAAGCCGAAAAAATGCAGCAGAAACATCTTACGAATTTCTGGAGACACAAGTAGAAGAGGCGGCTGAAAACCTCAAGAAAGCGGAAAATGCTTACAATACTGCCCGGGAAAAAGGGGTAATGGATACCCTAAAGAGTGAAGATGCTGGGGTTTTAGGAACAATAAATAAACTTGATCAACAGTTGGCTGATGTGGACTGGCAATTGGAAGAGGCGCGTAGCGAACTTGAGGATGCACGCTCATCCTCGCGAAATCCTGCTATCGTCTCTAAATATGTTGACAAGGAGACAGAATCGCTCGAACTCCAGTTGACCGGACTCAAGGCTCAACTTCAACGACTGCTGCAAACCTACAATGAAGAGTGGCCTGATGTAAAAAAGTTAAAGGCAAGTATCCTGCGGGTAGAAAATGAATTGTCAAAGAAGGGAGCCAAATCCTCTAACGCCGGAATGACAAGGGAAGAACGAGTCGCAGTCTGGCAAGGACAATTAAAAACCCTCACAAACAAGAAGAGAAGTTTAGAATTAATAATAGAGAGCAGAAAAGTAGTGCTCCGTGACTTACCGCAACGTCAGGCGGAATTGGAAAAACTAAAGCAAGCAAAGGACATCCAGGCGGACATGTACGCTGACATTTTACGAAAACGTAACGAAGTTAAATATACCAGAGCGGCAGAAATAGGACAACTCGGACGGGTATCAAAAATCTTTGATGAAGCTGTAGAACCGAGGGAACCGGTCAAACCTGACCGCGTAAAACTAATGATGATGGCGATGGGGCTGGGAATAATGATAGCCTGTGGCGCTGCTTTCCTCGCTGAATATTTTGACCAATCCATACATGGCCCGGAAGATATAAAACGATATTTTGCCATCCCCGTAATGGGAACTATCCCCGTGTTGACAGCTACTGCACCGGCAGAAAGGAAAAAAAAGCAAAATATCAAAAAATTGACCATTCTAATCGTTATGGCTCTCGCCATTGGGATGTTGTGCGTGGACATATTAGCCGCTAAAGTGACAGGTAAAAAACCGATGTTTGTGAACCTCCTCCGCTTTGTATTGCGGATGATAAGGTAATTAAACATTTTGTTAATTTGCGTAACCATCAACGCGCTTGACAAGACATGAAAAACAGTTCAGTTTTAAAATACTACGATGATGAATCTCCCTGGATGACCGAATTGCGTAGGCTCGCCAGGAACATCAAATATGCAGGCGTCGAAAAACAGCGACTTTTTGAAGCAAAGCGAGAACGCAAACGTGGTGAAACAGCTTTTTACGATACGCCTAAAGGTGGCAATCGCTACAATTACCACCGCGCCATAACCGGCCCTGTGGTTGAAACCACAGGCTATTCTGACCAAAACGATGTATTAATGCGCGATACCTTAAAAAGCCAACATGAAGGCGTTCCGGACAAACCTAAGCGAGTTGGTTCCAGATGGCTGTTGGGGGATGCTAACCTGTCTGCGGAAAGTCAGCATCCTCTGAGTGCAGAAGCCGATTATGGGGCTATGCTTCCAAGTATACAACACAGTGATATGGGAGAAGTTGACATCCCGGAGATTAAAAGCATTTTGATTACAAGTTCGGTGGCAGAGGAAGGAAAAAGCCTAATATCAGCTAACTTGTCCATTACGATGGCAAAGGATGAACCCGATAAGGAAATTTTACTTATTGATGGCGACATGCGTAAACCGACACAACATGAATTGTTTGCAATCGAAAAAGAACCCGGATTGAGCTCAATTTTGACTGGCGAGGCGTCTCTAAGCGAATCTATCTATCAATCTGAATTAGAGAATCTGTGGGTTATTCCCAGCGGTGCTTCCGTTCAATCCCCGCCTCGCTTGCTGTCGTCTAAAAAAGCGCATGAACTTATTAAGGCATGCAGCAATTTCTTCGATATGGTGGTAATTGACGCGCCGCCGATTATCCCAGTAAATGACCCGGCTGTCATTGCGCCTTATGTTGACGGTGTTTTACTGGTGGTGATGGCTAAAAAAGCATTCCGGGAAACCATTCAAAAAGCCATCGAATTCATAGAGGTTGCTCGCGCTAATTTTCTTGGGGTTGTTCTGAATAAGGTTGAGATAAAGAGAGGGAGATATTACTCTTATGGATACAAGTAATACCATTTTGATTGTTTAATGTTTGTATAACTTTGTAGGCGCTACCCCGTGTGGTCGCCCGTTACGGCGCAGACACACAGATTTGAAAATCGGATAGCTGGAATGGTTGACTGTGGATGGCTCATGGAAGAGAGATAAAAGTGAATGACAACGCAAAATCTAAAACTGTTTTAGGACGGAAGTTTTATTTGCAAACCGTTGTTTCTTTTCTAACATTGCTGTTAATCTTTACCCATCAGGATGCGCATGGACACAGCTTGATAGATAAACATCTTGTCGAAGGCGTATACTATCTTGTTGTTGAAAATGACCTGAATCAAGCGGAACAGGAGTTTCAAGCTATTTTGGCCGTTGATAAAAACCATGCTGAGGCATACTACTTTCTCGGAAGAATCTATTACGAGAAAGTGCTAAACTCAAGCGCGTCCAAAAGCATGTTACGCGAAGCGGAAAAGTATCTAAGGATGGCGCACTCTCTGGGTATCGTTTACGATAAACTGCACCCGAATTTGTTAGGATACAACGGCAATCATCGTTCATCTAACAACTTTATTTCGACACTTGAAGGTTTCAGCCCGGAAATCGTCGCAGAGGCTACGCTCGGAACGAAGTGGAAAGGAACAGGAGTGTCTTCGCCCGCAGGTAGGGGCGTGAGAGGTTATCACGCTGACTTGATTACCCAGCAAAGTAGCCCCTCCCTAATAAATGATAACCAACCAATTCAGGGCAATAGTAATGAATTGCGTTATTTAGCGCAACCAGAGACGATGCCCCAAGCGTCCGGCAGGAAAGCCGTAGCGACTCTATTCTTGGAAACAGGCGGGAGTCAGATTAGCGACGTACAGATATTAAGCGCAGATGCGTTAGGACTCACCAGAAAGAGAATCTGCGAACCAGACGCCCCAGTTGTACTGGTTAGCGGGGCAAAATATCGGATGGAGTTCGGTTCAAAAAAACGTCGCCTTCAATTTTTAGCACCCCTGGCAATCGTAGGCGTTGGTGTTGCGTTACTATTGGCGCGGTAATAATTTCACTTATTACTTTTTACTCTTTCATTATGAAATACGCTATTTTAATTACCTTTTTGTTTTTGAACACAGTAAGCATGGCTATTAGCCAGGAAAATGATAGTGTCATTTATCCGGATAGCAAGGTAAATGGCGAAGCGCACACAAATCAAAATGTGCCATTTTTCTCTCAACGCGACGTTGAGGCTATCATTTTGGAAGGCAAAAAAGCGTTGTTTGTAGAGCGAAATTATCAGAAAGCCAGAAATTTTTTTGAAGTGGCGTTGGGCGTAGAGGTGACGAATGCGATAGCCTGCTATCTTTTAGGGGTTATCGAATTAGAAGAGGGCAATCCGGAAGCAGGCAAAGCGCGTTTTCGGCAAGCCCATGAGTTGGTGAACGCCCAAAGGACGTCCCAATTTAAATTTGACCCAGTGGCATCGCCCTTCAACAGCGGTATTTTGCCGCCACAGACGCAGTCTGAAGGGGGGGAAATAAATGGGAACAACTTTAGCCCATCAAATTATATCCCCCAGGAACGTCCACAAAGGGCTTTGCCGCTTGAGAATCAATGGATATCAGTCAATGGAACGCCCATGAACATTGGGCAAGGCGAGGCTGTTAGCGATTCAGATGGTTCCTATTTGCCCGCATTGGTGAAATTCCCATCCCAATACAGCGTACATATTTATTCTAAGGACGGCTGGAATATTTCTCTGAAGGAGGAAACAACGCCCACAAGCGGGCAGGCAACCACACGGGGTTACCTCTACAGGCGCGACGATGTGCAAACGCTAAGAAAATGGCGGGAAAATGGCGCTACTGTATATTCTTTTCCACCCAACTCGACTTACAGAATCAAAGTAGAACCCAAACATAAAAACCGGACATCCCTTTACATGGTAACACTTGTTGCTGTTACTGTAGCAGGCTGGTTAGTAATTAGATGAATGGATTGAAGATTCTATTTCTATCCGTTTTCTCGTTTTCGTTTTTTTCAGATGATGTCTTTTCACACTTTTCAGAACCCAAATAACCTCAAATATCTTATCATCGTATTCATCTTTCTCTCCCCAGGACTTTGGGCATGGGCGGATACTATCACAGTCACCCTCCAGAATGGCGCAGACGACTACAACGGTTGCGAAGATGCACACATTTTCGCCAATCCTGCACACAGAGGCGCAATGTTCGGCCTAGGCATCGGTGGGGCGGACTCTGGCGCTTATCCCAATGTTTCACTGATACGATTTCGGGATATTCAAAGAGCGCTGGGAGAAGCCACTGCCATCGTCAAAGCGGAACTGATGTTGTATTTGGTCGCACAACAAAGCCCGGATGCGGGGATAATCTCGGCCTATTGCGTACTACAGGATTGGAATGAAGAACATCTTGATGACGATGGTGCGGAAGGTTGGTTGAGCTTCAGGCGTGGAGAACCGTGGAAGGGAGCGGGGCTTTCCGTAGATAGTGACAAAGCACCCGAAGATGGCGATGCGGACAGAGCAAGTTCACCCACCGCGCAGATATTCATAGATAAAGGGACGGGCAAATGGTATTCCTGGGATATTACCGATGCTGTGAAACACTGGCACGATGGCAGTTGGAAGGAATACGGCATAGCCCTCATCGGGGAGAACACGCCATTTCTCTTGAAGGAATTCTTCGACTCAGAACACGGTGTCGTCTCCTTCCGCCCAAAACTTGTGGTTACTCACGTCCTACCGGATTTGATAAACTCCGTAGATTCTTACGATGCCCACAACAGCCTCGATAATGACGATGTTTATCACTCAGGGCAGTTGATTGCAATATCAGTAGCAGCGGTAAACCGACAGCAAGGGTTGGAAGGTACTATACGGATACAAGCCCCAACTATCGGTTACGATTCCGGTCAGAGAGCACTTGATGATGAAGACGGTATCTACGAATACATTTGGGATACAACAAGCCTGGACGCGGCAGAATACAGCGTCACCCTTACCCTGATGGACATAGCAACAAAAAATCAGGATACATCTCAGTCACTCATTATCACACTGGATAACACTCCTCCAGAAGGCAAAATTGTAATCAACAATCAGGCAGAATATACTTTGAACCCAAACGCATCGCTCACCATAACAGCGGAGGGTAGTTGTACGATGTTCATCTCCGGCGATGTCGAGAATACACTTTTGACCTTTCAGTGGATTCCCTGTGCAAGTCCCCTGTCAGTTGTCCTTACTAAAGGCGATGGCGAAAAAAATGTCAAAATAAAATTTCTGGATAAAGCGAACAATGAAAGCGATGAAGTCAGCGATACCATCAAACTCGCGCAAAATCCACCGATTATCGCAAATGTCGATTCCTTTGACGTGGATAATCCGCCTGATGACGATGAGATTTACCACGCTGGGCAGAACATCTCAATAAAAGTCACAGACGAAAACCACAACGGCTTTCTTACCGGTATCATTCGCATCACCTCGGCAAACGGCTACGATTCTGGCATTCAAAAATTGACCAGTCATCAGGATGGGACGTATACTTTTCTGTGGATTACCTCAAACTTAAAGGACGGTGAGTATCGGACGGAGATAAGATTGTCTGACATATTCGGCCGTTTTGATAGCAAACCCTCTGGCGGGGAGGATGCTTTCAAGCTAACCATCAGCAATGTTGGCCCACAACACCCCCGCATCATCATCATGGATGACGACGGTTTGGTACATTTCCGCACTATCAAATTGAGTTTGTCAGCCGACGATGCAGTGGAGGTATTCATAGACGGCGATGTCCTTGACGACACCAACACTTTTGAATGGGTACTCTTAGAACCGACGAAAATCGTCAACTTAGCGGGCGAAGACGGCGAAAAAGTGGTAAGGGCGAAATTCAGGAATACCTCTTACAGCGAAAGCGATGTAGTGGAAGCCAAAGTCCGATTGGAAAGCAAAGAGCCGCTGTTGTTATTTGCAACCATGCTAATAACATCTGACGATGGCGAAAACGGCAGGGGTGGTG
>CAZRLY010000140.1:0-6397 GCA_964601015.1 uncultured bacterium | reverse complement strand
CCTCTCACTATTCTTCGATGAGCCTTTGGGCGGCGTCAACCAGGACGTTTTCAGTCTGAAGTTGTACAACCATATCAACGAAGAAGAATCCTTAGAACTGAGATTTGGCAGTACAGGGGAAGTACAACCATTTCTGGCGTATCTGTCGCCCTCCCAGGTGGAAATAGAAGCGGAACGCCTCAGTCTGGAAATAAATTCAACTCCCACCGATTTTGTGCGCAGTTGGGAAACAACGCCGGGGGAGGGATTGCAAGTATACCTCCAATTGGCAAAGGATAGCGTATTTGATACAGCGAATACGCACAACTCGGACACACCACTGACGAAAGTACAGTTCCTCAACCCCGCGCTTCTGGCGAGAGCGTCGGTCGAACCGCGAGCTTTCAGCCCTAACGGCGATGGAATAAAAGAGCGAATTACAATCTCTTATCTACTACACCAGGAAGGAGAAACCACCATCGTCATTAAGGACGCAGAACATATTACCGTATACGAAAGGGTTATTCCCAATCAAGACAAGGGCGAACAATATCAAGAGGTTTGGGACGGCAGGAAAAATGACGGAACCAAGTTACCCGACGGCGTCTACACCATCAAAATCTATTGTGAAGCAAAGGATGTTAGCGATGCTCGGAAACAAATCATCGTAGATGACTTATCCGTTACCGTAGATACTCAAACGCCAAAGATAGTTTCCATCAGTCCATTGGACGGCGCGCAAATCGCCCCACAGCCGGAAATCTCTGCCATAGTTGAAGAAGAGAATGCACAGTCAGGTGCGCTCGTAGCCGAAGTCGCTAAGACTTCGGTATACATCACAATTGACATGGACGAAGCCCAACAATATCCCCTGTACATGGGACTGTCAACAGAAGGAGAAGACAGAATCCGTTACAATCTCGTAGCGTCACAGCCGGTAACTCCGTATCCGTTTACGTTAGCCGCAGGGGGACATACCGTAACGTTTCACGCCGTAGATGCGGCAGGAAACCACGCTCAAACCAAAGCCGGTTATATGGTAGTGTCTGGCGGAATTATTCTAAGTTTTTTCAACTATCCAAACCCGTTCAAGAATAACACGCAGATTGTGTATTCCCTCAGCCAACAGGTAAAAGTCGGCGAACTTCGCATCTACAACTCAGCAGGAAATCTGGTGTTTTACAAAGACTTGAAAGAAATCGGCACCAGCGCGTCTGAACACAAGCTGCCCTGGGATGGGAAAAATCTCTGGGGCAAGGAGTTGGCACGCGGCGTCTACTTTGGACAACTGCGGGTTGAAACGGAAGACGCTGGCGCTGAAAACGAGGGTACGGTTAAGATTCATAAGATTGTCGTCTGGTAATTCGTAAAATGAGCCGTTTATCACCCATTATCATCATCAATTTACTTTGTTTATTCCTACTCCTCCCCGGCACATCTGTCGCTGGCACAGACGCTGTATCTTTTCTTGCGCTGGGCGCAGACGCAAGAGCGGTAGGTATGGGCGGTGCGTTTTGCGCTATCGCCGACGGTGTTGGCAGTATCCACTGGAATCCTGCTGGTATAGCATCGCTAAAACGCCTTAGCATCTCAGTCTCAGACAGAATCAGCACGTTGGGTACAAATTACATAAACAGCGCATTTGCCTATCCGATTGATAACTCATTAGCGATAGGCGTTGGTATCCTTTACTATGGTGTTGGAGGCGTGGAAACTTACGACGAAAGCGCACACCCGACGGGAAATTTGACGGAAAAGCAGGGTGCTCTTCTCCTGTCATTTGGATACAACATGCCATCTTCCGGCGGCAAATTATGCGTCGGCGGAAACCTCAAATACGTCCACCACAATATCAGCTTCGCCGACACAAAAGCCAGCGCTGACGGATTCGGCGTAGATGTTTCCGTCCTATACGACATTGTAAAAAACTTCAGATTTGGCGCGACTATGAAAAGTAAGTTGAATATGAAGTGGGATACCGATGATGGGCGTACTGATGAAGCACCTTTCAATATGCGTTTAGGTTTGCTCTACCGTGCCGAGTTTGAGGAAGATTCCGAAATCAATCTGGCAGTTGATATCGACCAAAATCGCTCTCAACCGCTCAAGTTACACGCGGGCGTTGAAATAACATTTTCCGATGGGCCAAATTCTCTCTCACTAAGAACGGGATTGAGTAATCTGTATTTAGAGACGCGAGGAGCAGAGATAGAAGCAAACAACTTTGTCTACTCGAACCTCAAGCCTTCCTTGGGAATTGGGTTTAGATGGAAACCGGGCAGCGACAAGGGCTTTGAAGAGGCGGGCGGTATTTTCATTTTTAACTACGCGCTAAGTGTTGAATCACTCGGCACCAAAAATCTTTTGAGCGTGGGATATGAGTTTTAATGTTTTCTTACGAGGGAAAATGCTAAATGTTGAATTCTTAATGCTAAATGAAAAAAAGGCAGGAAAGCTAAAAGTGAAAAGATGAAAGATGGCGGTTATACCGTCATCTTTTGGCAAAGCCGTCATCTTTGGCTTTGCCTTCACTTTTTCGCATTCATGCGTCGGATAAAGGAAAAGATTAAATCAAAGATTTAAATTTCCCCGACGACTTCGTCTTACGGCAGATGAATTGCCCCATTCATCGCACATTTGCCATTAGAACATTCATCATTTATCATTTATCATTCAGCTAACCAGTAACCAATCACCCAACGTATACAACACACAGTATTGTTGGGAAAGAAAAAATGAACTTTTTAGCAACTTTAGTGTTTATAGTCCGTTGAGATATTTCATGAGGACAAAATTTACAACTTTTCCTTAGTTCTTTACGTCTAATAAACCCATAAAAAAAGGCCAGTTTGCCATCAACTGACCTTTTTGAATCGCTTGCGTTACGTTTTCCAAATAGTTTCAACAATAGGAAATTATTTATACCGTATGCAAGCAAATTTTACCCAATAGCTTTTTTCATGCCTAAAAATTATATTCTAAATTCTCCATAATGTCAATAAAAATTTTCAGGGAGGGCAAAAAAAATATGTTACGACTTTACGGAAGATACAGAGTTGGCGGTTTAATTGGCAGTTTGATGAGAATCCCCTATGATGGAAGAACATCGGAGGACATTAAACTCATTCCGAAATCTCGGACGATTACTCTACCGTCGTCAGATTCAAAGAAGAGCAAACAGGAGGAGAGTATACCACTAAGCGCCTGAGGATGCGCACTATCTGCGGATTTTTTCAGGAAGAGATTAAAAATTACGAATTACGAATTACTTCTCATCGAATTGCAAAATTGGAAGGGGATTTTAACAAAAAGAGACAATCAAAGATTTAAGTTTCCCCCACCAATTTTGAGAATTACGAATTGACGAATTTACGAATTGCCACTTCCTCCCCGCCTGATTCCCAGAATCAGAAGGGGGCTCCGTGGCTAAGGGTCGAACCCTACACACAGAGAAAGGGGGGTTTGGGGGGAAATTTGTTTTGCCCACTAAATCGGAATTGCGGGCAAAACGGGGAAAGGCTTGTCCCCCCAAAATATAGATGATGAAAGGCTGGAAAGTACCTTCCAGCCTTTTTATCTTTTTACGGACATAATAATCGTATGTCTATCCTTTTGCAAAAGGATAGATGCGTCACCGAAAATTCGTCTCAACTCTCTGAGGTATATCTCCGGCTTGACGACAACTATAGCAAAGCGTCCGTTTGGTTTGAGCCGTTCATAAGATGAACGCATAAAGGGAAGAATAACTTCCTTGCCGCTGTGTGTGGGAGGGTTGGAAAGAATTAAATCAAAGTCAATGTCATTTACTGCTTCAAACCCGTCGCTTACTTGCGCTTGAGCGTTTTTGCAGCCATTTTGGGCGATGTTGTATCTGGCGCATCTAATTGCGCGAATGTTCGTATCTGCGAGATATACCATCCCCCTTTTGGCGAGGTGTGCGGTTGCGATGCCCACAACTCCATAGCCACAACCCAGGTCAAAAATGGTATCCGACTCATTAATCTCTATTGATTCAGCTAAAAGGCGTGTGCCAACGTCTATCTTTTTTCTGGAAAATACACCAGGGCGAGTGAGAAAGGTATATTGTTTGCCTCGCAGTTCTTCTGTAATCTGGTATTTATAGTTTTCAGCGACATCTTCTCCGCTGTCGTGCTCCTTCACGGAATGCAAAATTCGATACCCCTTGGATTTTTTCAGCGTTTCAACATTACCGTAAATCCTCCTCATGAAAGAAGCGATACTTTTGGCACCTTTTTTAGTTTTCGCGGCGATGTAAAACTCCCCGCCTTCCTTCAAACACGGTTTCGATTTTTGAATCATCTCGAAACAGAAGTCCTTGCCCAGATGCGGTACATTCCACATTAGCACAACATCGAAAATCGGCGTATCTGAATTATTGAGAGCATCCTGTGGTTTGTCCACCAGAATCACCTTAGCATTCACCAACCGATTTCGTCTTATATTTTGCTGCGCAAGACGCATAGCCTTGATGTCACAAGTCATCAGTGTAGCGTTTCCAAGTGGAGCGTCAGCCGCTGCCACAATTCCAACCGCGCCATAGCCACAATTTATGTCTAAGATTTGGGCGTCCTCTTCGATTTCCGCAGTTTCGACAAGCAGCTTGACGCCAACTTCGATTTCTGTTTTCGGCAATGATAGTCCGCCCACCGTTGTAAAAGTAAATTGTCGTTCTCTTAAAATAGCGTTGATTTGATATGTCTGATTCATAAAACCTCTCTGCAAAGTTACATTAAACCTCATCTAAACCTAAGGCACTTCGTAAGATGCTATTACGGCGCGCTATACAGTCCGAATGCTCGGATGAGAGGAGGTGCCTGAGATTTGGCGATAGTCAGCCGCACTTTGCTTGCGGTGACGTTGGGGACTCGGTCGAGTTTTTTGTGTCCGATGGTTGTACCTTCGGCGATTTGCCTCCAGTTTTGACCGTCCCAGACTTCAATGCGGTATTCCTCAACTCGCTGACCAAGGGCGATGTATTCCTGAACCAGCGACACGTTGAAGGTGACCGGCTCGCCTAAATTGACCTCCAGCGAGACTGTAGCCGAAGTCTCGGCGACTTCGGGGGACTCGTCGGTAGCCCAATAGGTATCGCCGTTTCCATCCACAGCGTTGGAAGCGTTTGAGTCGGCGCGCACACTGTTAGCAACAGTCGGCTTGCCCTCTGCGAAATTCACAGCAAAAGTCTCGTCCAAAACCTTGCGAAATTCACGCAACCGTTTGACATCAGGTTCGGCGAAGAGTCCTTTGTCGTTCGGAGGGACGTTGAGCAGCAGGACGCTGTTACGCCCAACTGACTTGTAGTAAATGTCAATCAGGTGTTCGAGCGATTTGACTTTATCATCCTGGCTTTTGTGCCAGAACCAGCCGGGACGGATGGATACGTCGCATTCGGCGGGATACCAGACTTTGCCTTCGATGCCTTTGTGAAAGGTGGGATTGGCATCTTGAACGCTCCACTCAGTTTCTCTGGCGACACCGCTCTCGTTGCCAACCCAGCGGATGTCCGGTCCGCAGATGGCGATGAGCGCGTCAGGCTGGTATTGCCGAACCACCTCGTAATATCCCTGCCAGTCGTACTCCTGCCTTTTGCCGTTTGGTCCTTCGCCGCAAGCCCCATCAAACCAGACTTCGGCTATCTCGCCGTAACCGGTCAGCAGTTCGGCGAGTTGATTTTTGAAGTGTTGGTTGTAGACGGGCGAGTTTCCATAGGTGGGTTCGTGTCTGTCCCACGGCGAGAGGTAGAATGCCATCTTCATATCCGCCTCACGGCAAACACCAGCCAGCTCGCAGACGACATCCCCTTTGCCGTCTCGCCAGGGGCTATTTTTGACTGAATGTTTGGTGTACTTGCTTGGCCAGAGGCAGAAACCATCGTGGTGTTTGGCTGTGAGAATCATATATTTGAATCCAGCATCTTTGGCAACCTGTACCCACTGCCCAGCGTCAAGTTCGGTGGGGTTGAACATATTCGGGACTTCTTTGCCATCACCCCATTCTCTGTCGGTGAAAGTGTTGATTCCAAAATGCAGGAACATTGTCAATCCAGCTTCCTGCCATGCTAACTGTTGTGATGTTGGTTTTACCATTGTGTCCTCCTCCATTTTATTAGCCACAGAATTTCACAGAATAGGCAGTAATTTCTGGTGCGGATTTTGGGGATAATTTATCTTGCCTTTGGTAAATCGGATGTAGCAGTAGCGACAAACCTATCTGGTTGTCAAGCGGCTACCACACAGGGCAGCCCCTACAGTTGAATTTGTTTTTAACCTACCAAAGTCAAATTATATCACCGACTGATTATGTATGTCAATCAAAAAGTCTTGTTTTTTTTGCTCTTCATTGGATAAGTAGTCGGACATAATTATTTTCATATTCACCGCTCCCGATGGATTGCTAA
>CAZRLY010000139.1:2259-15841 GCA_964601015.1 uncultured bacterium | reverse complement strand
TCCAAAGAAGTATTGGAGCAGTTGCTTCGTAAACTTATCCACGCCAATTCTTTAGCAGACATGGGCTGAACGGGACAAAGAAATGAGCTTTAGAAACTCCCTGACAAAAGAGGAGGAGACATTTAATGTTTAGAGGATTAGCCAAACGCAAACCATTGCTATTTATGCTCAGTGGATTGATAATCGGTTTTACTCTCTTGATTACTTTAATTCACCAGGAAGCGATTGCGGAGAGAGTGGTTCGTGTCAGCGTCGCGCCTGCATTGGGAAAGATGAAAGAATCCTCCCGAAAAGCAGTCACTGAGCCAAGGGGAGACGAACTGTACGCAGTAGAATTAGATTCGCCGCTCCTCATCAACGGAACAGTAGAGCGTTGGCCATATATAGGCGGAGCACCGGAAACCAAACACTCTTTCTCGAAGAAAACAGATGTAGTCTTTCACCCTGAAAGATGGAAAGGCGAGGAAGATTTATCCGCAAAGATTTGTGCCGGTTGGAACGAGCAAAATCTATATTTTACGTTTAGAATCCGCGATGAGCAAGTGGTTTTTGCCAAAAATCCCGAACAATTGCTCAAAAGTGACCATGTCGAAATCTGGCTTGATACCCAGCTTGATGCCGATAAGGAAGATGCGAGGATGAGTAGGGATGACCAGCAACTGGCAATCGGGATGATTCAAGACGGACAACCAATCGTTGCTGATTGGACGCCCAGAAGAAAAAGAAATGAAGTGCTTGAGCTGGGCGTGAAAGCGGCTTTTCAAAAAAATGCGGAGGGGTATGTCGCGGAAGTGGCAATTCCGCTGGCGCTGTTGAGAATTAACCCCATACAGGACTGGCGAATAGGTATCTTGCTGGATGTGAGCGATACCGATGATGCGAACAATCCCCGTCAGGACAAGCTGCTCTCTTCCTCTCAAAAGAGAAGGTTTCGCGACCCAACGTCTTTTAACACGTTGAGATTTACTTTTATTGAGCTAAGGTGGCTGCCACCTGACCAAACCTCAATGCTCGACAAATATGAACTGGGCCTGGCGAAGAGAATCGTCGCGGCGATGGGAAATCTAAACTTCAGTGCGATGGAGAATGTGACAATGGAGCATGTGGGATTCGGTAGTCAAATTACGAGAACCAGTTGCTCTGTAGAAGAGGTTCATTTCACAAACCCAACAGCACCTGATTTAATAATCCTGATGTCAGTGAGGAGCGCGTGGAGCGAGGAAATGCATTATGGTTACCGAAGAGGTATAGCGCGTTCAAAAAGATTTTTGCTAAAAAAGGAGCAAAATCGCTATGAAATGATAACTGATAAGCTGCCAGGATTAATAAAGCCGATAGACATAAACGAGAAAGATGGGGTGGTGGAGTTCCTCGAAGAAGATATTTTGTACGGCGGTTTTTATATGGAGCCCAATGAAAGCGATGTTGTCATACATAAGTATGTAGGAGGAAAAATGAGGGAGATATGGCGGGTTCCACTGGAAAGAAGTAATAATTTAAGGACTGCCCGTTTCGAAAACAAATATGAGCTTGTGCGAAGCGCAGATAGCGATTATAAAGCCATTCGGTTGACCCTAAAGTATGGAATCTATCCCTTTGATGACCGAAATCCTGTTATAAGGGTACAACAGGCTGAAAACATATACGTCTGGGATGGAGAGAAGTATGTTCCAGAAGGAAAAGAACACACAATAGATGAACTGCGAGCCCGGGCGGCATCTGCGCTGATAATAGCGTTGAACGATGAAGATGAGTTTGTTCGTAAGGCTGCTGCTGAAGAATTGAGAAAGATAGACACACCCGAAGCTCGCAAGGCTTTGGAATATTACAAGGGTAAAAAGTAACGAAAAGGAAGTCGCTAAAGATGTTTAGACTAAAGACATTACTTTTCAAAATACGTTCACTTCATTCGCTGACACGTTCGCGACGAGGTTTAACTTCGTCGCGAACAGCTTACGGGCGATTGAAACAGATTAGATTTCCACTGTTATTCTTTTTGAGTCCAGTGCTGATACTCTCGCTATGTTTCATCGTGTTAAATTTTCTTTTTCCGCTTCCAGTAGACAAACTCAACCCGCCGTCGTCTCAGTTCGTGCTGGACAGGAACGGGAAATTGCTCAGAGCATTTACAGCACCGGATGAAATGTGGAGAATCAGAGGGACGCTTCAGGATGTATCGCCAAAATTGACATTGGCAGTCCTGACTTACGAGGATAAATGGTTTTATTATCATTTTGGGCTAAATCCCATTTCCATCATTAAAGCGGCGATTGCAAACGCCAAAGCGAAGCGGGTTGTCAGTGGAGCATCTACCATAACGATGCAGATTGCCAGAATGATGAAGCCGAAAGAACGCACCTTTCGGAACAAGTGCATTGAGGCGTTCAGGGCACTCCAACTGGAATGGCACTACTCAAAAGATGAGATTTTGACCACATACTTCAACATGGCACCTTATGGCGGCAACATCGTCGGTTCAGCCGCCGCGTCATATCTCTACTTTGGCAAACCGCAAAAAAATCTGAGTTTAGGTGAAGCGGCTCTGTTAGCTACCATCCCCAATTCGCCTGCGAGGTTGAAACCCGATGCAAATCCAGAGATGGCAAGAATGGCACGAAACAAGGTTCTAAGGATATTGTTACAACACGGGAGGGTAAGGGAAGAGGAACTGAAAGAAGCTCAGAGAGAGCCGTTGCCGAACAAACTACATCCCATGCCCTTTGTCGCACCACATTGCTGTCGCATGTTAAAAAATATTTACCCGCGGAAGAATAGCATCGCATCTACCATCGACTACAAAATTCAGGTTACTTCGCAAAGGATATTGCGGGAGTATTTAGTCCCACTGCGAAAAGAGGAGATTTCAAACGGCGCGGTCATCGTGATGGATACGAAAAGCCGAGAGGTGCTGGCGATGGTAGGTGCCTATGACTTTTTCGACGAAACAAACGGTGGGCAAGTCAACGGCGCTATTGCCCCTCGCTCCCCGGGTTCCGCACTTAAACCACTCATCTACGCACTGGCGTTGGATGGTGGCATCATCTCACCGCAGAGCATTTTAAGCGACGTGCCTGTTGATTACTCCGGTTACAAACCGGTCAATTACGACGATAAATATCGCGGTTACGTCTCGGCGAAGGAGGCGCTGGCACGCTCGCTAAACGTACCAGCGGTAAACCTCTGCGCTAAATTTAGAGATGATGGCATCTATTCATTTTTAAAGAAAGCGGGGGTATCCACGCTCCCAGAGCCAAGGGATTACTACGGGCTGCAATTGATATTAGGCGGGTGTGAGGTGACGCTGTTAGAACTGACAAATCTCTACGCAGGGTTAGCTAATTCAGGAAACTTCGCCCCATACAGGTTGTTACAAACTCCAACTTCGCATAAGAACTCAGGAGTTCAAAAATCAGCGAAGCGTATTTTTGCGGAGAGGCAGAGATATTCCAAACGACTGCTAAGTGAAGCGGCTTGCTTCATACTAACGGAAATGCTCGCGGAAGTACGCAGGCCGGATTTGCCCGCCTGTTGGGAGTCGTCCGTGAACCTCCCCAAGGTTGCTTGGAAGACAGGCACTTCCTACGGACACAAAGATGCCTGGAGTATCGGCTACTCCCCCCAGTATACAATCGGCGTATGGGTTGGAAACTTCGACGCCACAGGCGCGCCAGGTATCGTCGGTGCAGAAGCTGCCGCGCCCATATTGTTTGCCCTTTTCAATGCGCTGATTGCCCCTTCAGAAAATCAGTGGTTCGTCAAACCGGGCGACGTTGCTCGTCGGCAGGTGTGTTCGTTGAGCGGCATGCCGATGTCAAGCTACTGTACATCCTCAAAGGAGGAACTATATATCCCAGGCATATCCCCCTCAAAACCGTGTGAGGTTCACAGAGAGATTTATGTCGATGTGGAGACAGGAAAAAGGCTCTGCTCTCATTGTAGAATCGGACGCAAATACGAGCAGAGGATATTTGAAATACATCCGCCAGAAATAGCTACATGGCTGCAAAGAAACGGACACCATGTCCCTAATATCCCTGAACACTACCCAAATTGTTCCAAAGTCCTCGCAGGAAAAGGCCCGGTAATTCACTCCCCTTCCGCTAACTGCGAATACAAGATTCGACAGGGCATCGAAGCACAATACCAAAAAATCCTTTTGGATGCCTCTGTGTCAAGCGGAACGAAGAGGATTTTCTGGTTTCTTGACAATCAACTAATCTTCGCCGGAAAACCGACTGAAAAAGTCTTTATCCCCCCCGTCACCGGCAAACACCATCTTGTTTGCATAGACGACGTGGGGCGTTCAACGGAAACCACATTAACTATCAGGTGAGTGGATTGAAGATTGCCTTTTTTCTGTCGCTGAAGATTTAGTCTACGAGACTTCCATTCAGCTATGTGAAAAGTAGGTTGGGTTGAGGCACGAAACCCAACGAAAACCAGATACTCACTTGTTGGGTTTCACTTTCGTTCAACCCAACCTACGTGGGCATTCAAGGGACTTCTCACATACGCTCTTAGTCCACGAGGCTTCCATTCACCTTCGTTAATGTCGTCAATCCGTCATAGCTAACCCGATAAACAGCGCCGCTATCCACCGGCAAATCAATCACCGAACGCCGCTCAAAATCTGTGACGCCATCCGTCCGCAGATTCAGAATATCCTCGCTGACGCATTTATCCGTTGCCTTCTGGCGGGTGTTTTCCGTTTCGTCAAGAGCGTTTCCGAAGGCGTGGTTGCCATTTTCGATTATCTTTAGCACCGCTGGTTTACCCGCATCCAACAGTGCTTGGTGCATGTCAATCGCATGTTGGACATCTACCACTTCGTCAGCATCGCCATGAAGGATGTACGTTTTCGCCTTGTAGAAAGCGGCGTGGTATTGTGGACTTCGGATTTGGCGTTCATCAGGCGTGTAGGCGTTTTCCTTTCCAAGAGCATTTGCTTGCCAGCCCCCAGGTGAGTCATTTTTATACTTCTGCACTACATCTTGAGCATCACTGGGCTTTGTGATTCCCGCGCATTCTATTACAACCGAGAAGGTATTTGGTGCCATCTTGGCAGCTTGTAAGATAACCTGTCCCCCTCCAGAACCACCCCAACCGATGATGCGCTCATCGTTGATTCTGTAATTTTCCCTTACATACTGCATCGTCCGGAGCACGTCAATAGCCTGATATTTCCCGAAATCGTATATCGGCGAGCCGTCGCATGAGTTTCGATAGTTTACCTGCAAAGTTACCACATTGTAGCGATTTCGCCAATCTTCACAATAGGCGTCATATTGATGATACGTGCCTCCCCAACCATGTAATAGCACCATTAATCCTGTGCCATTGTTAATTTCATCAGGAAAATGCAGATTTATGTCGATGAAACCGTCAAAAACACAATTCATGTAATCGCCAGGTTCGACAGGTTGTCCAACAATCTTGGCGTTGATTTCCATAACATTCCCTCCAAATCCTCAATGCTCAACGTAAGTTTATCACTTCGTATATGGGCTTGTCAATCAAAAAACGCAGATTACAGAAATCCATAGAGCCACCGATTTTCAGACCGCGCCGATTAACCATTGCCCAAATCCGTGTCGTTTGATAACGGCATCATGAAATGACGTAGTGGCGGGACGGAGAACGCCGCTACTACGTCCGTCCTGATGGTCGAAATGATGGCGGGACGGAGAACGCCAATACAAACCTACGCGCTAAAAGCTGCTAATGATGAAGTGCAAGAAAAGTTCCTCGAATGCTTATCTCCTACCGAGCGCAAGGCAGTAGAAGACGGTATGCGGGAATTGACGATTTCTCTCAGAGAAGTATTGGAAGCGCAAACGACAATACTCATAGCGGCAACTGAATTGCTTGAGAATGGCGAAATTGTCATTGACCGCAGGGGTAATGAGGAAATAGTGTATCTTTAACGAAAAATGAGGAGCGCAATAATCAGCGTTGCGTACTATTGCGCTCCTCACATCCCGCTTCGCTCTCCCTAATGTCTTGTTAATTTAATTTTGACTAACACCGTAGGTCAATTTTCAGAAATCGACGCTTTCCTGTCGAGATATGAATCTTGACTTTTCACATTCTTTCCTTTACCAGAACAAACTCCGTCCTTTGATTTCGCTCCCACCAGTCCCGGTCAGATTCACCGGGTTTACGCGACAAAGGTTCTGCATCGCCATGTGGAATGATTCTAAGTCTGCTTCTCTGCACGGCATGGCGCGCTGCTAAATATTCGCCGATTGACGCGGCGCGCTCCTGGGATAACCTCATGTTGGCTTGAGATGAACCGGTTGGAGAGGAATAGCCATGAAGTTCCATGCGGTAGTTTGGGTAGTGTGCAAAAGTGGTAGCGAATCTGTCGATGATGACTTTCGACTGCCGTGTCACTTCAGACGAGCCGGTGGCAAAATAAATCGGGTCAACTTGCAACTCGCCGACACGTTCCGTCTTGGTTTCCCACTCATTTTCTTTCAGTTCCTTAAATTCACGTTTTTCCACGACGGGTTTTGCGGCAACCTTTCGCGGCTTTTTAAATTTACTCGCAGTGGGAGTAGCTTCACTGGACATAGCATTCAAGAACTCATCATTAACTATCCAATCAGCGCCGCCCGGTTTGTCACGAAATGGGTCAACGACTAATTTATCGTTATCTATCTGAATTGCCACAGTTTCGTCAATGATTTTTCCTATCTTTTTCTCGGAATCCGCCCCAATCCCAAACCAGAGATAATTATTTTCACCCAAGTCAGTAAAATCAATACCATCGTAGATTTTCCCTGCTACCTGGGCTGAGACGCCGCCATCTTCCGCAAGATACTGATTAAACTCGAAATCGTTTCTAAGATAGAAAGATAAAGTTTTGAAGTAGGCTCTCACGAAATCTTGTACAACCTTGTGGTTCCCGGTTATAATCCTTCGAGATGCGATGCAGACATCAATGATAATGTCATCGCTGTCCTTTGTGCTGGTTAGAATTTCAAATGTTGGGTCAACAGCCGCCTGAGACGTTTCTGGTTCCCAAACTACAGCGGCATCTACCCTTCCGTTTTGAAGCATCTCGTAGCATTTCCCGGACGAGCCCGCAGTAACTGGCGCTCTTTCTACCGCGAAAATATCGAAGTGCGTTAAGGTTACATCAAGCAGATGTTCGCTCGGAGAATTAGCGGTATAAGCTACTCTGTGTCCCTCCAGGTCATCTATTGTTCTCGCGTTTGGGCCACCTATGATTGAATCTCCACCATCTGACTCGTCCACCAAAAAAATTATGACTCCGGGGTAGTTCGATTCTAAGGCATTTAACGTATAGCCATCAATCGTTGCCACCGCGAAGTCGTATTTTCCATCAGCTAAAGCAGCAAAACGCTTTTGCAAGTTCTCTTCAGTTTCGTACCTATATCCTATTTTAAGGCTACTCAGGAAGCTACGAAATTTAGCTGACCTAAATAAGCTGTAACCTGACCAAGCGTCACCTGCGCAAGTGACGGAGATGTCATATTTACCGCCCGCGCTCGCCTTGTCATATTCTTCTGCTTTTTGCCTCTCATCCGCAGCCTTTTGCCTCGCCTTGATTTTTGGCAAACCCCATTTGTAAAAAGCGCCGCCGGCAATGGCTACAATTATAATAAAGAATATGAATAACCTTCCTGCTGCTAATTTTGGTTCTCCTGCTGGTTGTTCTTGCATAATTAACCCTCCTTAAATATGTAGGTCAAGATTCACATCTTGACTGTCGATTTGTGAAAGTTGACCTATCTGCTCTGTTGATTTAGTTTTGAACGAGCTCCGCTGGATTTTGCAATCCAGCGGGAGCGGCGGTCGACAGATGCTCTGAGTGGATTGCTAAATCCACGATATGTTATTCAGAATTAAGTCAACAAAGCACTACGCTACTCGTATACCAAAAACGGGACATGATGCGGCGCAATAGCCGCACAAAATACACTTCTCCCGGTCAACCTTTGCTTTTTTACCCTCAACTTTAATAGCCCCTTGGTCGCATGTTTCCTCGCAAGTACCGCAAGCCTTGCAGGAATCGTATATGATGAGGCGTTTCACCGCTGTCTTTATTTTACTTAGCAGCGTTTGCGGGATGGATTCTCCCTCAAAAATGCGCGCGGTCATTTCCACTTCGTCAGGTGTTTTCATGCCGACTGAAATGGCACCGAACACACCCAAGTTGCGGATATAGTTGATGGCTTCGGGGATGTGTTTGATGAAATGTCCGCCGCCCAACGGCTTCATGGCATACAGCGACTTTCCTTTCGCCGCCGCAGCCTTGACTACATCAACCATTTCCTCCAGAGTTCCGTCTGCGATACCTAAGCCATCTTTGTTGATGATGGGCATAACTACTTCTATATCTGAACAATCCAGAATAGCTTTGATACCCTTTGGGCTGTGCGCCGATATTGCGATGGCTTGGACGATTCCCCGTTTTTTGTAATCCAGCAAACATTCCAACGCCCCCTTCCGGTTGAGCAAATCTTCCTCAGAACGCACTTGATGAAGGTGAAACATCCCAATGCTTTTGATATTCAACTCTTCCAACGCCAAATGGACATCTTTCTCCATTTCATCATAGGTAGCGGCTTTTGATTTGGTGGCGATAACAACCTCAGAATCCCAGCCATCCAAAGCCTCTCGCAAGTGCGGATAGCTGCCGTAAGAGCGCGCTGTGTCAAAAAAATTGATTCCTAATTCTAACGCCCTCCGTATCGCTTTGGCACCTTCGGCAACGCTCAACCTCGCCTGCAATCGCCCAATTGTGAGTGTTCCGAAACATAATTCTGTAACTTCTAAGCCTGTACTGCCGAACTGCACTTTTTTCATATTTAACCTCAGTATCTGGTTTTCGTTGGGTTTCGTGCCTCAACCCAACCTACACCTCTTAGAAAATCAACCTGCGATTGTGAACCCTATTCTACGTTACTGAAAGGACAACTTCGTATGCAATTCAAACAACTGACTCCGTTGACGCGCCAGAAATCCAGACATTTTTCAGCATGTCCGTGCCATTTCAAAACGCCGGGGCTATTGGACGCGCATACGCCTTCTACAGTGCGTTCTCCGTAGGGAATTGCTTGAGGTGGACATGCCTCGGCGCATTTTAGACAACTTTCGCAAAATTCGATTACGCCAAATTCAATTGGCTCATCGGATTGCAGTGGCGCATCAGTGAACACTTTGCACAGGCGGACTCTTGGACCGAATTTCTGTGTAATCAACATTCCGTTCCTGCCGCAGGAGCCCAAACCGGCGTCAATGGCAAGTGGGATGCTCAACGCTGTGTCGTTTCCGCATGGCACAGCCTGCCACCCCAAACGTCGCAGGAATTCCGCCATACATGCCGCCGTAAAAGCCATTTTTGAATAACCATTGCCGGTAGCTGCCGCAGATGCTGCTGTCGGCGATAAAGCAACCCACTCCCGGTTCATTTCAACTGCCATGACAATCGCTTTATCTACTCCCTCTGGAAGTTTAGCCAACTCGCCTTTGTCGTTGCTATACAGCCAAAGGGGGTTCAATAGACAAATGCCGACTACTCCTGCGCCATATAAACTCGCAGCACCTTTCACCTGTTCTGTGAACTCGGATACATCTTGCGGTTCATATCGCTCTTTTTCTCCTGTCCCCTCTGCGCTTGCGGGTTCTTTAGAATACCCAACTTTGGATTCAATCATTCGAGAAACAGATTGAACCGCAAAATCTACGCGTGAATAGCCTGATTTTCCTTTTGATATTATTTCTTCCTGATTCATACCTTTTTTACCGTAGCCAATGCAAGTGTTATCCCACCGTCTGCGGGAAAAAGTTGTCATATTCTGTGGAAAGGATTTCAACTTGCCAGTTATTTCATAGACTGGATTTTTCTTTTCTGTGGTGTGACTATGTGCTGGTATAGTTTCTGACATCGTTTTTCCTCTCTTACCACCAACTCTCTACCAATTGGCATTTATTCTACCACATCTATCATCCTTATTGCAAAGACAATTTTCCTTTTTTCTTTGATTTTTTTTGTATTGTTGGGTGAAGTAGATTTGTCAACAAATAAACAAAATTCCGCCAAAATGGCGGAATTTTTTGATTTTGGATATAGGAAAATAAGGGGTTTACAGGTTTGGTGAGATTGCGTTTGGCGAAGTTTTACACAGAAGTGGACAAAAAAAGTCACCTTTTTTAATTGACACGATTTCTACTTTGATTTTTGGTTATCAAGAAACTGTCGCATCTCATCAATTTCACTGTCCGTGATGCTACTAACTTCGGCATCCAAATTTATTCGTATATCATCTGTTTTCCTTGCATCTTGACTTCTTTTCAGAGAGCTTCTTGATTTAATTTCAGTTTTCAAGTCTGCGTTTGCAACTTGGTTTATGTCTCTACTAAGACTATCTAAGGCTTGTTCAACCTGCCCACGTGAATCGTCAAGTTCACGCAATTCTAAGATTTTTTTTATCCTAAATATTTGTTTTTGTAATTCGGAATTGTTCTTATCAAGCAAAATCTCAAGATTCTGCAAGGTCTTTTCAGGTTCTTTTAACTGTCTTACTATCTGCTCTATTTGCTTTTTTGTTATTCTCGCCTGCCTATACTCCTGCATCTCCATCTCTTTATTCATAATTTTCACTAACTCCCCTTTTTGTTTTTTGAGTTGAATAGCAAGAGGTTTAACTCTATCAATCTCAATAGAAATATCAATGCTTCTGTTTCTTACTTCTACAGCAATATTAATAGCCTCCTGAAGACGAGTTTTTAAATAATCTTTTACAAAAAGGGGCAAAGCGGCTTTTGCCTCATCCAAAATATCCTCAACCCATCCCCCAAACCTGTAGGCTTTCTTGGTTCTCTGTTTTTGTTTTTCTTTTATTTGTCTTTGTTTTTCTTTTATTTTGTCTAAAATTAATACCCGCACCGCCAATCCAACTGGACAAGCAACCATAAAAACCCCGAGCACAATCACCCTTTTTTCCTCCCCTGTTAAATTACCTGTAGATGCGCCAACGATTGCGCCAACGATGATGCTACCAGATAATAACACAACAAGTATTATCCACCAATATTCGTTAATCCATTGCATTCTTATTCTCCTTAAAAATGTAACAATCCACTACGAAATGTATCATTTTTCCCGGTGTTTTACTGCGCTAAATTCCTGAATTCTAGAAAATAATCATAATCTGGGATCCATATTGCGCTCCTAAATTATCTCATGGGGAATTTCTGGAAGTCTTCAGACCGGTGCAAAAAAACAAACAAACCTTCTGGAACACACCACCAAGATATTGCACACAAGAAATCTAAATTATTTACTGACAAATCCCAGACTGTCATCTTCCAGCGGCAGATAGATTCTCGCGCCGTCCTTCCTTTCCGATTCTCGGATACCCAGGCCAATTTCCAACGCTGCCATAGCGTCCTTTCCGCTGACGGTTGGCTCACCGCCATTTTCGATGCAATTCAGAACATCACAAATCGCAATCATGTTCGGACTGTCCGTTTTCACGATGGGTGGGAAGGGACGACGTACTAACTCAGTCCGTTTGCCATCGTTCACCATCTCCCAGAAACCCCACTCAACGCCATTGTAACCGCAGCGAATCCTGCCTGAACTTCCGACGATGTCCAAATCGACGCTGATAGCGCCTGAGTCCAGCATGTTGATAAAAGCACGGACGCCATTTTTGAACCATACCAACCCTATTCCAGGCAGGTCATTTTCAGTTTTGGCGCGCTCTTTGTCAACTGAACCGCATACCCAGTCGCATTCGGGAGAACCTGCGAAGAAACGCACAATATCAATCAGATGACTTCCCATGTGCGATAAGCTCCCAGGGCAGTATCCGACGACACACCGGACGTTGCCGATTCGCCCGTCCTGAATTAATTTTTGAGCTTGCACATAGTGCGGGTCCCAACTGCGCGTACAATTAACCGCAATTACGACTCCCGCCTTCTCACAAGCATCTACCATGCGTTTCGCTTCGCCAAGGGTAATCGCAATCGGCTTCTCCACAAAAAGCCCCTTGACACCTGCGTCAACACAATCCAAAACAACCTCGCATTTAGCGCCGGTATGGGTTGTTACGCTTACAACATCGGGTTTTTCCTTTTCCAACATCTCCCGATAGTCCTCGTAAACATTCTCAACCCCCCAACGCTCACGATATGCGTTGCGTTTCTCTTCCAGTACATCTGCGGCTGCAACTACGGTAGTCTCCTGAATCGCCATGTAGCATGCTGTATGCGAATGAGGCCCATAGCCCCATTCATCGTCAACGGTACTGCCCATCCTACCACAGCCGATAACTGCTGCACGATAGTTCATGATAATATATCCCCTTGTTTAATTTTCACAAAGATTGTGTCTTTGCAATAGTCAATCTTGACACCTGCTTCTCTACAGTCGTTCATCAAAGTCTCGTTGTAGTACCAGGCTTTTCGATAAACAGCTTTTCCGTTAGCCATCGCTCAACAAGAAAACTAATGGATTTCTCCTCTTCCTTTGCCCTCTGCCTTAATGCTTCGACAACATGGGGCGCAAGGAAAAAAAGAACACGCTCCCGTTTGAGATACGGTGTTACATCAATTCCTTCCGTTTCATCCAAAACCTTATCTGGATATGTTTCGGATAAATATGTCCATTCTTCCAATTCTTTTTCTAACTTTTCTTTTGTCATTCTCCTCATCGTTGACTCCTTTGGTAGATGTGCTGATAACGCTCTGGCATGTCGTAAGCAGTTGCTACATAAGCGACATCTCCACGAAGGACATAAAAGACAGCCAGTAAGCGACTAGCAGTTGTCTTACTCAATACAACCCAGTATCTTCTATGTTCCAAGCTACGGCGGTACACTTTAGGCTCATCGTTATAAAAAATATCAAAGACTTCCCACCGTTCCACATGATGTTTACGCCAAATCTTTTCCTCAACCCTCTCACTGAGGAAAACCCTGTGAATATTCATAGCTCTCTCGTTCAATTCAAAGACAAAGAAGAAAAGCTGGCAGAAGGAACGGAAATTCCATTGGATTGGTCGCTACCTGCGTTTACCCTTAAATTTCATCAATGGAGGCTGCATATTCCAAAATGGCATTAAGTTGAGCATAATCTCCCCATTCAATCCACTGAACTCCTACTGCAGAAAGTCTACCTATCCTCTTCTGCCACCGCACTCTACCTATAGCCAATGAAGGTTGGTCAAAAACCGGAGAATGCAAAGCAAGGGCGATTATGCTATCATCAGGCAACGGTTCTTCTGCGACAAAAGACAATCCCCCTCGGCTTATGTCAATCGTATAACCTTCGTATACTTCAGTTTCTTTGAGATTAACCGTTATTGTTTTGTAATATACAGCCCAATCTATTTCAAACCGTGGTGCTTCACGTCTGTTTCTCATATTGTTTAGCATGACAAGTTTTGGCACTAATGGTTCATTTCATTATGGCGTGTTCAATTGTAGGGTAGCCAGAATTTTAACACAATTTATGCTTCTGGTCAACAGAATTCTTGACTTTTCTCGGAATTAAAGTGGGACTAATGGTTCGTTTCATAAGTACATATAGGGTAATTATTGTA
>CAZRLY010000139.1:0-2249 GCA_964601015.1 uncultured bacterium | reverse complement strand
GCTCACCGATTTCGTCTTACGGCGTCCCGCCACTACGACAATGAAACAACATGTAGCGTCTCCAAAAGTCTGGACGGACGGAGAAAGTCCCTATATGAATTTAAGAAATCAACCACTAATTAAATTTCACGTCAACTTCCGCTGGCGTGTTCAATTGTAGGGTAGCCAGAATCTTAACACACTTTATGCTACCGGTCAACAGAGTTCTTGACTTTTCTCGGAATTAGGTAGTTCGCCAATGTCACATTCAATTGTAGACTCACTATGTCAATATAAAAATTCATTTCAGGTTCAGGGACACCAGACACGAGGCGCTAGGCACCAGTAGCTTCCGCTTCTTGTTCTTTGAAGCGAATGAAGCCTGTTAAGACTCTGGCAGTTTCATCCTGTAATGCATCCAATCTTTGGTAGTCAGTTTCAGAAAGATACCCCAGCCGCCTTGATAGATGGATGTAATACTCCAGTTCAGTAAACGAACCTTTCGCTATGTACAAAAAGCGAAGATAATCCCTTATAGTACGTCTACCCGAACCTTCGGCAATGTTGGCAGCAACTGAGACCGACGCACGTTGCATTTGATTCGTTAGACTGTACAATTGATGCCGTGGGAATGACTTGGTAGTTTCATAAATGTCAACAGCCAAATCATCAGCTTTTTGCCATGCGAGTATGTCGAAAAATCCCTTAGCCATAGAACCACCTCCTTTCATTATGGAGATACTATTGGTTCAATTGGTATAGCGCTATTGAAGCGAGGTGTTTAGTTTCATCATACTTCTGGTGGTTTTTCCAGATAGCATATATGACTTTCAACCACGCACTAGCCCCATCTTCCGCACCCCCAAAATGGGGTTGGGTGAGAAGTCGTTTTTAAGAAACATTTCTATCCGAGAAGGTTTCTGCAACCAGACCGGGGAAACAGCAATCGGTGGTTGCTTGGTGTTACAAAAACGATGCTCAACTTTACACTGTCCTTTGAATGCACGCAGGACTTTTTTCATTGGATATTCCTCTTTTTTACAGTTACATTTAAGGAGATAGATACCATCGAACATTTCATCATAACGCACCTTCTCCCAATCAATTGAATAATCTAAAAAAAAGAGTTCATTTTCATCTTTAGTCAATTTTATCTCATAATATGGGCACTTGCTGGTAACGTATCTCTTGATTCGTGTTAAGATGATTGCTTCACTTTTGTAGTCATATTTGTTCAGGCATCGAATGATTTTATGAAGTCCATTTTAGCTTTCTTAAATCTTTTGGCTCTTGTATGTCGTATTACTTCTCGTCGAGTTCGGCTAAAGATGTAAATATAGCGAATAGGATAGTGCTTTTTTTTCTCTTTATCGACTAATTTTCTTTCTGTTTCCATTCCCCAGAAAGGAATCGGCTTCTTAGACGCTCCTTTTAACGGAAGGGGGACAAAAATGGTGCCCTCTTCCCAAAGTTTTACAAGACGTTTCTTTTCATCTTTATTCAGGGAAGCAGGCCCGATAAAGTAAGCGCCAGGCTCTAAGATGTGATAAGTGCTCCCGAAGATAATCAGCAAGCAGTTGGGCATCAGCCGTGTCTGACTTACTTCCTGAAGGTTTCCTGCTTTTGCGGTAGTCATGAACTGCCGTAGGGTTGACAGGATAAAGACAAATGCCACGAGCTAAGAGAAAATCAACGACTCTTTGGTGAGGAGATTCGATTGCGACAGAAACAATAGATAAATCAATCTTTTCCTTGACAAATGATTGTAACAAACTATTGAAACCATCGTCGTTATTCTCAACTCGGTTGCGTAGGATAACATCGCCGCTGTTATTTGTGAGACAATAATCAAGGTATTTTTCGGACCAATCAATACCAACAAAAAACATAAGATATCTCCTTTAACACATTGGTCAATGGGCTGCATTAAGCTCATATTGGTCTTAAATAGACAGCTCACTATTGAATGTATAACCCTTTTCCAGTGGGAGGGACAATCTACAACGGGTGTTCAAAACACAAGCCCAACTGGGTCCTCTCCCACCGCTGACCAACTAAATGCCACGAGTCTGGTATCTGGTGTCTCGTGGACTGATGAATTTTTGTTTCACATATATTATAACATATGAGCCCAACTTTCTAAGTTGGGCCTGGGGAGCGTCGTTCGCTCAAACCAAGATAGAATCTTGGGCTATGTGGGAATGTGACATTGGCGAGGTAGTTTTGATTATTAAAGTTTATCTTCCGGGTAGCATCAGTCAGGGACTGCC
>CAZRLY010000138.1:0-15910 GCA_964601015.1 uncultured bacterium | reverse complement strand
AAAAGATTGGGGTAATAGAAACCGAGTTTTTCCGAAAAACTCGGTTTTTTTAGCAATATTCTGTGGAAAGGTATACAATCGGAAGAAGAAACAACAGCGAAGAGACAATGGCTAAACATCGCAAAAAACAACAGTGGAAGAAAAGAAGGGAGAGAGAAGGCACCATAAACGTCCCTGCTGTTACTGAGAGAATTCGTAAAGGCAGAATGACCGAAGCCAAACGGTATGAGATTGCGCTTGAACGGGGGCAAAAATTAGCATACTACATTTTGGGCAAGGGCGAGGATGTTTTGCCGAAACGTAGTATCGGCGCTGGAAAAACAAAACAGCAACTCAGGATGATTTACGATTACTACTCCCGCGAGGACATCCAGCAGGAGATGTTCAAATACGCGGCGGGTAGAAAGATAACCTTCCTTCGTACCTTTAAACCGCAGTATGAGCGAATTAGAAAATCAGAAGATATTCTACCCATAGCGCTTTCCACGCTGTTTCAAGGCGGAGGAAACTACTACCCCTCCTTACACGGCACGATTTCAAAATTGTCTAACCTCAGCAATTGGATTTGCGACATCGTCATTGAGCTTGATTACAAATCAAGCTGGACGGTGTGTTTCGAGATGACTCGCCCTGTTGTCAAATGGTTGCAGGAAATTGGCGCTGTGTTCAGAATAAAATACAGCGGAAATTGCAGCCCGCACATCATCATCCCCGCCGAAGCGTTCCCCGAAAGGGTTGACGGAAAAGATATGTTTCCCGGACAACACAACAGTTTCTTCCGCAATCTTACTGAGATTGTAAAGAATATGACCAAAGAGCCGCGCTATCTTGATACATCCTTTCACATTCAAACGCATTTCCTGCGTTTGGCATATTCGCTAAACGAGAACACAGGTTTAGTCAGCCTTCCTTTTCATGCCAGTCAGTACGACAGTTTCAACCCATCGTCCGCTCGCCCGCCACACATCAAGCCTATTAATGGTTGGTGGTCAATTCCAAAAGACGCGCACAAACGCATGGAGGAGTTCATCAACGCTGTATTGCGACGCAAGGTGATTGTGTCAGTTGCCAGAGCAGGCATCATCCAGCAACAAGATATTCCGAGGAAGGCGCAGTGGGATGTCATCAGGCAGAGGAGAAGAATACAACGCCCGACTCACGTACCGAGCTTTCTGATGACGAGGGAACAGCTTTACGAGCAGATGGTCAAAATCGGTCAGGATAGGATAGATTGGCGGGAGTTTTTGCTGTTGGAGGCTGAAAACGCCAAGTCTGCTCTGCGGTTGCTAAGGCGTTTCAAAAATGACGGTGGGAATATTGATGTTCCGGGAATAGCCAAAGTCTGCAACATTGACGAGGAGGATTTGCAATTTCTGTGGGATTGGGATGTAAACGAGCGCATCTTTCGGTATTATGGGCAGGATGAAATACGGCAGGCAATCTATGAACTTGCCACATCCCGAAAGGTACGTGTCGGGAACGAGGAACGCCCCATCACCATCAAAGAGCCGATGGATGTATTGCCCCTGGCGGTTTACGCGCATTTTGATGCCAAAGTAAAATCCCAAATTCCATCGTTTTCCTGCACAACGTCAAAATATACCGCTGCTGGCGAACGCCCAATTTCGTCCGATATTTTAATCTATTTTACTACAAAAGATGAAAGCGAAAGTCCCTTTGAAGCGGCGGTGCCTGTAGTGGCAATGCTCACAGGAAACGAGATGACATTTTTTATGTCCTACGACGGCAAACGTGGGCCAAACATCATCATCCCCTACGAAGCCTTTCCAGAGAGCAAGGCTTGGGTTTTGCCACATCACGAAAAAACAGTGGCAGAACTTTCAACCCGCCTAAAACGCCTCATGCGCATGCCCGGAGCTACTTGCAGATTGTCGAAAAACCCGCATGAATTTTTCCCCATACCGTATTCGTTGCATCCTGAAACCGGCCTCGTTTGTACGCCGATTGCCCCATCTGAGATGCACAATTTCACTGAGAAAGATGCCTGGACAGGCAACACGGAAGTAGATAACGATTGGTGGAACATCCCACCGGATGCTCAAAGAGGGACGAACAGGTTTTTGCGAAATGTAGTGATTGAACCTGTTTTCTAACGTCTAAAATCTCCTTGCCGAAAACTGTTGAAAAATGATGATATATCCGTTTTCCCTCGGAAAACCCCCTTCGGCTACAATCGCAGAAACTCAGAAAAAAAACTTGCAATGTGTAACCAAATTGTGTATCATTTCAGGGCTAAGAAACAGACAAGCAATTTTCTGAAAATATTGGAATGGAGTGACATGGTATAATTAACTTTGTAAAATTTTGGTTGCCGGCAATTTTGTATATGTTGCTTATTGTAATTCTCTCCTCTATGTCGGATGCGCCAACGCCACAGATTGATTGGTATAATATTGACAAACTATATCATACCATCGAATATTGTGTGCTTAGTTTTCTCACGCTATGGGCGTTTATGAACTCTCCCTGGAAGCGATTGTCAAATCATGCTATGTTATTTGCTGTTTTATGGGCTGGTTTCTTCGCAACGACAGATGAGATACATCAGGCTTTCGTCCCAAATAGGAATTCAAGCGTAGGTGATTGGATATTCGATATTATTGGCGCTATCATTGGCGTTGTCGTTCTACGTCTTTTGTTAAGGTTGTCGCTTAGGATGAGGGGGAATAAAAAAAGGGGTGATTAAATTGTATAAATCAAAACTTGTGGCAGTATTTTTGTCAATCTTGCTGATTTTTGCATTGATGTCTCCCGCTGTTGCGGCGGATAAATCGAAAACTTTTTCCCTTGCGCTTCTGCTTTCCGGCATCGCACTTAAATTTGCCAGCGTTCGCGAGGAGACACGCGCTATTGAAGCTTACGATAAATATTTGCATACAGCAATACAAACTGAGATGAAACAGCATACAGATGACTATGAATTACATCACAACCTAAGTCTAACCTTTTCTCGCACAGGACTTGGGTTTGTCGGTTTAGCCGTTGTCATATCCGTTGCTGAACAATTAAGCAGCATCTCAGCAAAGAAAACGGACAAGATTTCGTATGTCCCGAAATATGATGTAAAAAACGGTAGGGCAATATTTTCAATCACTCGTAGTTTTTAGCTGTCAACGGATTAAGAGAAATCCGCTGACAGCGTTAAAGGATGGTGAAATAAAAATGAAGAGATATCTAGGCAAATTCAACATAGCCACTTTTTTATCAGCTTTGTTAATGTTGTTCATTTTAAGTTGTGCTGAAGAGCCGGAATATGACAATCCACTCGACGCGAGAAATCTGCGGACGTCAGGTTCGCCACGGGGGTTGACTTTAGCTCCCGGCGACGCGAAAGTTGAAGTCCACTTTCTCGGTACAGGATTTGAAAGTGGAATAAAAGCATATATTATTTACAGAAAGTTCATGGGTGACGCAAACCCCGAATTTGAAGAAGTCGGCAGGGTAGAATTTAAAATTGACCCAGCCACAGGTAAAGAACAACAGAAGTATGTGTTCATTGATGATGAAAACAATTTAAAAAACGCCCCGCCGAAAAATGACCAGTTGTCCCCCTACGTTTACCGGATTGCATACGAAGATATCAATGGCACTGAAACACCGGATCCGGATTCTCTGCCTTCACCGGATGGAACACCGTTTAAAATTTGGCCTGAAGCCAGAGTTACACCCAGCGCGCCACCAGAACCACCTGAAGTTACCGTCAATAAACAACAAATCAATCTGGCAGTTACTTTGTCGTGGGAGTCGTACCAACCACCTGACGATATCGCAGGCTACAGAATATATCAGGTAAGACTTACGGAAGCAGGACGGGAATTGAGACTGCTCGCAGAAAAAAGTGCAGACGCTAAAAATTACACTGATGCAAATTTCAGTAGCGACAATGCTAAGAAAACATACAAAGTGGTGGCTTACGATATATTCGGCGTGGAAAGCCAGTCCGGCGACATCACAGGCACTTCGCCTAACTTGCCCCCGCCTTTTGGTCCCGATATGGAAATACAGTATGATCTTGGCATGTTTTTTGAGTTTACCTCTTATGATGTTACAATCAAGTGGAAGTGGCAACGAGGCAAGGAACCTGCTGATTTAGTGGGATATAGTATATACAGCACCCAGTTAGACACGGTTGATGGAATATGGAAATGGAAACTCAGGTCAAATCACAAAAAAACCGTCACGAGTTATACCTTCCAAAATGAGCCATATTTGTTCGTGGATGAGTTTATGCCAGTGGTAGCTCTTTATCACGTTGTCGCCTACGACAGCACTGATAAAAAGGATGGAACAAAAGATGGAAGTCCGCTGCCGTCCGTGCCGGACCCGCCATATCGAATTGTGTTTTAGTACAACTTAGTTATGCGCTTGAAACACCAAAAAAAGAAAGGGGGTTTGGGGAAACTTTTCCTTAACCAGATAATGCATATCCGAATACTACTAATTGCTACAACGTTATCCTGTTTAATTTTTGTTCCAGTAGCGCTTTCTCAAAACAGTAAAACTATGAGCCTTGGCATGATGCCTACGGCGGAAACCCTGGGCAGAGGAGGATACAGCACTTCAATCGGCATGTTCAGGTATGAGGCCACTGCATCTACCGATGAAAAGTCGATGGAGGTTGGAGATTTCTTCCAAGAAGAACACAGAGTGGATTTTGAAGCGGACACATATCTTGTGCCAGTGAAATTAACCTTAGGGGTATCAGATTACCTTGATGTGACTTTTGGTGGAACTTATAGCGTCGGGGATAGCAAAAAAATAGTTCACGATTACTATGAAACGGACGACACAGATAAAGACAAGCGGGTATATCCCCAGTTTTTATTCGATGGCACAATCGGATTAAAATACAACATCAAACCCGACATCGGCGATGGGTTGCCAAGTATTTCAGTAGGCGGCGAGATTCAGACCGGCTATACTGCCGATGACAAAACGAACTCAAGCGGCATATTCGTTGACGATACGCCTGCTAATAGCTTTCCTTTCTTTGGCATGGGGATGTATGCCGTTGCCAGTCAGGACTTTCATCGGCCTGTACTTTTTACTGCTCATGGCTCCGTTGGCGCATTCCTATCATCCAAAAGACCAAAGATTACCGATTCATTCAAGGTTGTCGTTCAAGCTGGCGGAGAACTGCCCGTATCTGAAGAGTTATACATCATCGCAGATTTTACCACTCCTGTTAAGGTACTCAGTGGCGTGGATGTTAAAAGTCTTCTTAGCGTAGGTATTCGTTTTAATATTACCGAAAACGTAGCGTTTAACATCGGGCTTGCCAGCACGCCAGGCTTCCAGTTTAACTTATTCATCGGGGGAGGGAAAGCACAACCTGTGGCCCCGCAAACCCCGGAAACTGGCGAGGAGGAGTTAATGTTTTGAGGACTGTCATTCAACGGGTGAAAAGAGCATCCGTAAGAGTAGATAACAAAATCGTCGCTGAGATTGAAAGGGGATTATTGGTACTTTTGGGCGTAGCCGAAGATGATACTGAACAGGACATCGAATACATGGCTAACAAAACTGCAAACCTGCGAATACTTGAGGACGAAGCGGGGAAGATGAATCTATCCCTGTTAGATGTTGGTGGAGAAGCGTTGGTTGTTTCGCAATTTACCCTGTATGGCGATTGCAGAAAAGGCAGACGCCCAAGTTTCATACAAGCCGCTCGTCCCGAAAAGGCTGAGAAATTTTATCAAGCGTTTATTGAGGCTTTGAGCAAATTGGGGCTTGATGTCAAGGGGGGGGTATTTCAAGCTCACATGGACGTTGAATTGGTCAACGATGGGCCGGTTACGATATTGCTGGATAGCAAGAAACTGTTTTAATGTATCTATCACGTAGGTTGGGTTGAGGCACGAAACCCAACCTCACTACATCAAGAGAAGGGTGGGTAATAAAATTGAAAAGTTTAGCAACAATTCTATTAACATTTATTGCTCTCAGTGTATTTGCTGTTTCGGGTTATGCCATAGCCCCAGAGATAATTGTCAGTATATGGATGCTTGATGAGAACAAAGGAAACGTAATTGAAGACTCATCCGGTAACGGTCAAAATGGTGAAATTCAGGGTGATGTCAAATGGGCAAAGGGTGAGTTTGGCTCTGCCTTAGAATTTCCCGGAAAAGGCGATAGTTACGTTCTCATACCACACGACGATGCCTTTAATCTCACAACCTTTTCCATAACCGCCTGGGTTAATTTGATAGACACAGGTGCTTACCACGGGCTTGTGGAGAAGGTTGAAGGTGGCACTCGGAATTTCTATATGGCAATCTATCCCGATGACAAGGTGTTTTACGGCGGATTTCGGGCGGATAATGCTTGGAATAACGCTTTGACAAAAACACCCGTTCTTAATGAACAATGGCACCATCTCGCCGTAACGTACGACCAAAAGCACATCCGTGGTTATGTGGATGGAGTTCTGGAAGACGAAAAATCCTTCAATTTGAAACCGGAATTAAATAACGGGCCAGTGACAATTGGAGTTACAGGAATTGGTGGCACGGAACCAACCATGGGACTCATTGATGACATTGGGATTTTCAATGACGCTCTGACCGAGACTGATGTGAACGGTATCATGAAGAGCGGGCTTGAACGAGCGGTATTGGGCGTAGAATCCTCGGAAAAATTAGCTGTAACCTGGGGAAATATCAAGAGTTATTAGATAATTTAACTTGCATTCCGTATTTTTTCGAGAAGCCACGACGGGTTGAATAGCTCAATCCAAGCCTCAACCGGCGCTCTCCTATGCTCATTTGGGTGGATTTTCAAATGGTTTGTTTGCAGTTTCATCATCAATGAAACCGTAGTACCTTGCTCGCCAGTAAGCGTCGATAAAAGAGGCACCACCTAATTCACGGCGTGTGTTTTTATCAAACTGCAACCAGAGATTGCCGTCTTGCCAGGTTTCGCCTCCATCTTTTGAAACGTACAAACCTCCAGGTGTACCAGCAAAAACCCAATCTGAATATCTCGAAATGAAAATTGACCTTACAAGTGGAATATTGAAACCGCCTTCCGATTTCTTCCAATGCGTTTTACTTCCTGTCACAACGCCACGGCCAGCAGCAGCGTAAAACTTTCCACTCTCTTTCGCATCCGCAACGAGGTGATTCAACTCGGTTCGCACACCTAACTGCATCACACCGAGCAACCCTTTGTCTGACAATACTTTCCAAATCTCTCCCATACCGTTTGACCACGTTTTCCCGGCATCTTGACTCTCTTGCAAAATCGAAAGCGGGCCAAGTTCTCCATAACTTACTTTGAAGCCAACCCATATTTGTTCTGGATTGTTTGGGGCTACCACGAGCCAAGGATATATTTCAGCATATTCGCCAATTCCAAAGTTGCTTCCTCTCGTCCACCCCTCCTCGTTCAATCGGCGCGTGAAAATTCTATTCTCGGAAACGGCGTAAAGTCTGCTCGGAGAGCCGTGAGCAACGACGAATTTTGGGGAGCGGAGTGGTGGTAGTTCTGCGGTCAACTTTTCCCAAGACTGTCCGAAATATTCATCGCCGTAATCACGCGAGCGATAAACGTGCTGATTCGTAATCGCATAAATGGTATTGAAGTCTTCGGGTGGAATTGTGATGTCAACGGGCTTTTCGTTGTGAAGTGGCACAGGCATTTTCCGCCAAGAGTTTCCGGCTGAGGTTGTTAAATAAAAGCCGTCATCACATACCGTCATCAAGATTCGTGATTTTTCGCCGACAACGACTCGTCGTACTGGCGAATGGAGATTCTGGTCGATTGGTCGCCAATTTTGCCACGTGTTCGCACCATCTCGCGACTGATATAATCCGCCCTCCTCACCGACTGCAAATATCATCATCGCATCTTCAGGCGAAACAGCGACATCAACCACAATTCGACTGTGCCAACCATCCGGACGAAGCACATTGGCTTTCCAGATGTATTCGTTATCCCACGCCGCGAGGTAGGTTGGATAAGGTGGTTTCAGTTCAGGATTCAGACTGTTCATTCGTGGTTTTATTGTCATATCGGTTGGAAAAGTCTGTAAGGTGAAAAGTGCTTCTCTCAAATGTCGCCCTTTCCCTCGCTTCGCTCGGGAAACCCCGACTTTCCCACCCAAAAACCCTGCCTTCTCTTTTTCAGGCGCATCGGGAGCGATGGCGTAGTAGATGTAGGTGAAAAGACTTTGTGCGTCATCCTTGTGATGTTTCCACAAACCATCTGCAACCTTTCGGAATGCTTGGAGCAGTGCGGTGTCAACTTCAATGCGGAACAAAAGGTCAAGATGACAAAAAACGTGTTCGGCGTCGTCAAAGCCTTTCCCGGTGTTGAAAACCTTCAAATTGCGAACTCCGTACTGGTCAACTAATTGGTCATAAACTTTTTTGAACTTCTCCTTCCCCGTCGCGTAGTGAGCGACTTTGGCACCAGCAATCGCCATCATCACTCGTGTGTTCAGCGTCTTCCCATCCGTGAGTCCGAGAATGGGCACTTCTGGAAGGGAAGTATCATATTTGGCGATTTTCAGGTCATTATCCACCCAGTAACTGACGAGCGCGTCGATAGCTTCTCTCGCTCGAACTTTTTGCTCACCTTCTGCCGCCAGCGTATAATACTGCCCAAGCCCGTGAATGGAATCGCTGTAGTTGTGATGGCTCGGGTCACCTACCCAGCGGAACGGTTTCCCGTCAACTTCACCTTGTCGCCAATAGGGAAGTTTGGTTGAACCGCGACGTTCTGCATAACTCTCGCCGCGACCGACAAAATATCCGCGAGCTTGCAAGCCTCTCACACCAGTTATCCGTTGACAGCGATAAACTGCTTCAAAAACGTCGTCCGCACGTTTTCTGGCAATTTCGAGTTGTTTCGGCTCGGCATTCGATTTTTTAAGATAAGCGTATCGGTAAGACAGCCCGGCCAAATAGTTTGCCGTCCAGCAGACCGAATGTTGCACATCCGCCATTGGGTTTCGCGTTGTGATGTCGATTGTGTCGCTGTCAAACGGAATCTCAACCATCGACGGATAAAGCCCAAGAATGTTGTGCCGCTTTTGAATGCCGTCTTCGATAATTTCTGCTTTTTCAGTGAGAGGAAGTTTCCAAGTCTCATCTTTAACTTGTTTTCGTCGCAATACCGAATTGGCGGCAAAAACAGATGTATGAACTTGACTTAACATGAAAAAACTCCACAGATAAATACAGATTAATTTTGTCAATATTTGCTTGCTTCGATTGCCTTTCATATACTTTTTTACCTCCATGTAAATTGTAGGGTAGCTTCTGCTACCGCTTTTGTTTATTTTTCAAAACTACCTTTACTTTACCAGATTTTCATTCTAATTTCAACAAAATTTTTTGAGCTTTAGAAATTCTCCATGACATTTGAAAATGATAAGTTGGATTGCAAAAATCAACGGAGTGTATTTTTGCCCGTAGCGTAGCGGAGGCTCTCTGTCCCTCCATTGCGAAACGAGGTGGTGGGACAGAGGTGCGCCGCTACATATCATATTGTTTAATTCAGTGCCATTCATCTATAGTTAGAGGTGAGAAGAATTAGTCAAATCTGGCATCCATATAGCAGCTTGCATTTCCACTGTCTAATTGTTATAATTAGTATCTCAATTTTGGTAAAAAGGAGAATTTTCGTGAAAATCAAACACGTTGAAAATTTTATTCTGAACATCCCGTTTTACTGTGACCGGGCAGCACGCCACATGCACCGCGCTTCTACGCACGGGGAGAGGGTATACGCCTACCGCGTAGAAATGGATAACGGCATTGTCGGCTATGGAGAAAGCCACGGTGACGAGTCGGGCAGTATTGAGCGCGTCACTGGGCAAAATCCCTACGCTATTTGGCAAAACGATGGGATTGGTTTTGGCATCCAGATGGCGCTTTTCGACGCTGTCGGCAAAGCTGAAGGTGTGCCTGTCCATAATCTTTTGGGAACAAAGGTACGAGACAGTTGCCCAATTTCATGGTGGGATATAGACATGCCACCGGAGGATTGGGTTGAGGAGGCAAAAGAGTCCGTCAAGCGCGGCTATACCTCTTTTAAGATGAAAGTGCGTCCCTGGCGTGACATATTCGAGCAAGTCGAGGCTGTTGCGGAGGTTGTGCCGCCGGAATATCACTTCGATATCGACTTCAACGGATTTCTCCGCACTGCCGATGGCGCTCTTCCGATACTTCAGGCACTCGACGAATATCCGAATGTCGCATACTACGAAAGCCCATTTTACCTTGCCACTGACATGGAAGGTGCCACACGGTTGCAAGAGCAAGTTAAGAACACAATCGTCGAACATTTCAAGGAAACGTGTCTTCATGCTCGTTGCTGCGGCGGATTTGTTGTCGGAGGCGGCGCTACAGCAACACGGCGCGTTGGCGCGTTATGCGCTTCGTTTGACAAGCCTTTCTGGCTGCAAATGGTGGGAACAGGCATCACTACTGCCTACGCTATGCACATCGGTGCTGTACTTTCGCATGCAAAAATATCCGCTATCACCTGCCATGAACTCTGGGAACATGATTTGCTCAAAGAACGACTGGAAGTGGTGGATGGACACATCCGTGTGTCAGAGGAACCTGGGCTTGGCATTGAGGTGGATGAAGATGCGCTCAAACGCTATCGGGTGGAACCGAACACACCGACGCCAAAAGACCAATACGCCCAGAAACGTCGCGTCTGCCGCGTCCATTGGCCAAACCTTGACGGACGAGAACAAGTGGTAGACTTTACCGCTGAAGGCGTCTATTACCCTGCCTTCCAGCAAGGCAAATACCCCGGCTTCGTACGCGGCGTATCTATGGAGATTATTGAGGACGACGGAAGTTCGGCCTTTGAAAACCTTTACGAGAAAGCAAGAAAAAATGGCTGAATGGATTGAAGATTGGAAAGAAGCAATGGAGAGAAAAGATGTCGGCGAAGCAGTCATCTTTTTCGCCGACTCTCCTTTTTTCAATCTTCAATTTTCAATAGTCAATAGTCAATATTCACAGGGAGGTACTAACAGATGCCAAAAAGGAAGAAGCTTATAGTAATTGGATTCGATTCGATTTCCTTAAAAACCCTTGAGCAGTTCGTGGAGCGCGGCGCGCTGCCGACTGTGGGACGATTGATACGAGAAGGTTGCGTCACTCAAACGTGGCCATGTTTTCCCATGGAAACCGGGACGAACTGGGCATGCCTGGCAACTGGAGCATCACCTTGGGTGAGCGGTTGCAATATGTCAGTTCATTTCCCAGGTACGCCGCTCAATCAAAGGAGTAGCGGGTTTCCCTCCTCCGTTTGCAAAGCCGAACAACTCTGGACAACAGCCCACAAAGCAGGAAAACGTTCCGTCGTGTTCGATTGGTCTCAATCGTATCCGCTGAAGTTCGACGATGGCATTATTCACGTTGGCGAAGACGGGCGTCCTGACAACGCCATACGCGCACTTCAGGAAGTACGTGCTTATGCGACGCACCCGAGGCGGCTCGGCCCACATCTGACGCAAATCCAACCGCGTCCTGCAAAAGGTTGGGCTGCGGTACCAACGGATGCCCTTGAGTTTGAGGTGGAAATTGAGCCGGGGCCGGGAAGCCGATACCAAAAGGTTGACTCGTTGTTTGCTCTGATTCTAAAAGGGGACAAAGGTTATGACCGCGCATCTTTGTATTCCTCGCGAACATCTGATGAGCCGGTGCTTTCCTTTCAGGTCAATCGGTGGACGCCGTGGGTGAATCACACGTTCACAGCGGACGGCGCACCCGTTCCGGGCGGACTGAGAGGCAAACTGCTGAAACTCTCGCCCGACGCAAACGAAGTTCACCTGTATCTCAGCGAAATCTATCCGCTAAACGACTTCGTTCATCCCGCCAGTCTCGCACCTGAACTCGTGGAACGGTGCGGGCCCTTCATCATTCAGTGTTCGCGTCAACAGGTTGTCCAGGGGGGAGCGTCGGACATCGCCACCTACTTCGACGAACAACAGTATCTTGCGCATTGGTGGCGCGACGCAGCCGGCCACATCCTCAGCAACCACGACTGGGATATGTTTATGCTCAAGTGGCATGGGCCGGATTGGACGAACCATCTCACCATGTACATGATTGACCAACGCCATCCGATGTACGAGGAGTCTCGTTCTGAGGAAGGCTGGGCTTTGTGGGACAAACTCATGAGTTGGGGCGACGACATCGTAGCTCAAACACTCGAAGCAGCCGGTCCAGATACGCTTGTTGCGCTTGTTTCTGACCACGGTGGTGATACCATGCTCCCTGGACTCGGTGGGCACGGTAACCCAAACGGGATTCTGCGGCAGGGGGGCTGGTTGGTTTACAAAGAGGGTGGAGGCATTGACTGGACTAAATCGAAGGCGTTCGGCACCGGACACTACATATATCTCAACGTGAAAGGGCGCGACCAACAGGGAATTGTTGAGCCAAAAGAAGAGTTTCTTTCGGTGCGTGATGACATCATCGAAGCGCTGCTGACAGCTACGGACGATTCGGGACGACATCTCTACCGGGTAGTGCTTCCGATGGAAGAGGCAGGGCGATTTGGAGTTGGTGGCGAGCGCGTGGGCGACATCTTTCTGGTGCCAGCCAACCCCCATCCATTGGCTGCCGTCTCGCGAGAGGAGTTTTGGAAAACGCATACCGAAGAGGAGACTGGGACGTGGGATTGGCCACGCCTGAATGCAGGAACCCACTCGGACGATTCGTACTTCGTTCTGGCAGGCCCGGGGGTGAAGAAAGCATATCGCCGCCAGCGACCAACACTCATCACCAGCGTCGCCCCCACCCTTGCCGTAGCCTGGGGCATCCCAGTCCCGGCCGACGCTGATGGTAGCGTATTGTGGGAGTTTCTTGAATAGACAGGTCACCCAAATGCCTTGAACTCAAGTTCAGGCTAACAGCTAAAGTCCACTAAAAGTGGACTAACTACTTGTTTTAGTCGTCTTTGAGACGACTTGAGCTTTTAGACTTCGAATTGATTCGTAGGCTAAAGTTGATGCGTATGGGTTGAACGAAAGTGAACGAAAGTGAAACCCAACAGGTGAATAACTAAGAAACCGAGTTTTTCGTTTGTAGTAGCGCAGTGATGGATTTTGAGTGGGAAGTGGCAATTCGCAATTCGTCTTAATGAGCGGGAGGTGAAAGAATATGCTTCAAAATGAAATGTCGCATATACAACACTACGAACTTCAGGATTTAAGCGCATCCGCTAAAAGTTCTGCTGAATTCATTGCCTTTAGAATTAGTGCTGATGGTGACTTAATGCAAAATATAAAAAGCGTGGCTCTCAATAACGGAATAGTCTGTGGGATGGTGTTGATGATGATAGGCACTCTGAAAGAAGCGAGAATCGGCTGGTATAACACCCAAAAAGGTGAATTCGAGGTGAAAAAATACGTTGGCGGATTGGAATTAACATCGGGCAGTGGCTCCATATCAATGGAGAACGATGTATTAGTACCGCACATCCATATTACAATAGCCGACAAGGATAATAATGCTTTCGGAGGACATCTATTTGACGGTTCGGTAGTAAAAGAGTATGTTGAAGGAACTATGATTCACCTCAAAGATATTTTCATGAGGAGAATTTACGATGAGGCACTGGGAGCATCTCCTCTGAATATGCAGAAATTGTAATCTGTGCAGCCAACGCGGATATGAGAAATTCTCATGGGAGGAGCTTGAGAGTTTAATTGAGCAGGCTGCCCATCGCGTCCATTCTTTCAATAGGGTTAGAGGTTGCCTGCTCTCTCGGTTATGCAAAGGTTGACAGGCGCGTGATGTTTGTAGTGGACGCTCTCTGTCCCGCCCCTTGTTACTTTCCCATAGGCGAGGGTGAAAGCTCGCTGCCACTGTGAAAGATGAATATAAAGAATGAGATACTGTTTCGGCGCGAATCAGAAATTAATCCTCCGAGCTTTTCTTGCTTGGAAGATTGGTTTAAATACCGGCGACGCTACCAAGAACCTCAACAGTTTATTGACGATTTCATCAGGCAAAAGAATATCCAAGTCAGATTTACATTCCCGCCAACTTTTGAACCGAACCTGGTATCTTTTGGCAAAGTCAGAATAGGGGAGTTTACCAAAATCGGCGAAAAAGCTCTGGTCCGAGACTCAGAACTATGTAAAACTCTGATACATGAGGAAATCCATCATCGACTGGCAGCGAGGGAACAGCGGGGTAATCTAAGAGCCCGCCAAATTAGGTTGAGTTTAGCTCTGGAGGAAAGCTACGCAGATGAGGTAACTAATCGATATTTTCGTATGAAAAGCCAGTGATGTCCGGTTAGGATTTTGCACTATGGATTAGCAGGCTTTTTAGGAGCAATAGGACGCAAGCTAAGTAACTTTGACCAAACATTTAGTTCATCATTTAATAGAATTAGCCTGCGTAATTTGTACCTTTCCCAAAGCTTGCTACTCCGTTTTCCATTCTTCTTGATTACTTACGACAGATGCAATTTTTTAACCGGACGTTACTGATGAAAAGCAGAAAAGTTACTTTTGAACATTAATAAATTGAAAGGGTAAAAAAATGAAGGTCAAAAATTGGGACGAGTTAGAGAAACAGTTCGAAACGGGTAGTTTTACGGAAATTCAGAAAATTCACTGCCCAGATTGTGGTGGAAAAATCAGATATGAGTATACCTTTGAAGCAAAGGGTGCTTTGGGCATCAAGTGTTTAGGTTGTGGTAAAGAAATGATCGAATGTGGAATCGCCCCGCCGCCTTGGGTAAAAGATCTTAAAAAGGAGATGGAGACCTAAAAAATGAAATCCATCAATTATATTCTAATTATATTCATCGGATTGGGTATAAGTAATGTTTTTGGGCAAGTTAATCAACCCATGCAACAGGAGCAAGCTGTTGATGAAACCACAAAATCGAATCTGTTATCCGCCTTTAGCAAAGTACCCTTGCACTTTGTGGCCAATCAGGGGCAGTTTTCCGAGGAAGTAGTCTGCTATGCCAAAAGCGAAGGCGCAATCGTCTATTGCACGGAACAGGGCTTAACCTTCGGTTTTGCGGAAGGTAGCATCAGTTTGAAGTTTTCGTCGAAGAGACGTGTCAAACCATCTGCGCGAGGTGAACTTCAAGGAAAGGTCAACTATTTCATCGGAAATAACCCAACCTCGTAGCAGACAGACGTTTAATTTTTGCCGTTGATAAACTCAAAGCAAGGAAGGAAAAAATAATGAAAAAAGCATTTTTAGCAATCTCAATCTTGGCAATCTTGACTATAACTTTCTCAATTGACGCTGTACTTGGCAGCGAGCTCGGTGGACTAATCGCGGAGGATATGACACTGACAGTCACTAATAGCCCACACGACATGACACGAAGTGTGCTGGTAAATGAAGGCGTTACTCTGACGCTTGAGCCTGGTGTTACCATCTCCATCGCTGATGGAGCGGGGCTACGAATCAACGGATGCTTAATCGCACAAGGCACCGAGGCGAATCCGATTACCTTTACGTCCGCAACTGGTATGACCGCTGGACTTTGGAACGGGATAAATTTTACGGATACCGCGACAGATGCCACTTTTGACGACGGCGGAAATTACGTGTGCGGTTCGATTTTGCAATACTGCACTATCAAGTATGGCGGAGGAAGCGGTGCTTACGGTTTGGTTCAGATCGATCAATCCAACCCGTTCATAGACAATTGTATAATTCAGTACAGCGAGACAAGCGGCATTTTCGCGATGAATGCGTCAAGTTTAAAGATCTACAACAGCACGATTAGCAACAACAATGGTGCTCCTTTTGATAACAATGGTTCTTATCTCAGTTCTCTCGAAAATGGTGGTGGAATTTACACTTACGGAGGATCTGTAACAATCTCCGATTGCACGATCACAGACAACGCTACTGGTGGTTATGATGGAGTTTCTTAT